>CAYJFE010000154.1:4245-5092 GCA_964369165.1 uncultured Desulfovibrionaceae bacterium
ACTTGATACATCATTTTGGAAAAAAGATAATTTCTCTTGAGTATATTCTGGAATTTCTACGAATTTTAATTTACTAATAATATCAAGAATATCAGTTGCAGAATATAATTTTCCTTTATTTTTAGAATTAGATAATTCTTTAATTAATTTTTGTAAATCAGAATCACTTATGAAGTTAATCAATTCGTTAGATGCTGTGCTTATGCTATAATTTTTTTTAAGAATTAATATTAAACTGTCTTTGACTTCATCTAATTCTTTTTCAATAAATTCTTTTAATTCAAATTCTTTTCTAATGTCGTCACCAAGTAAAAAATCTTTTGCTGTTCCTTGTATAATGTTTCTATTGTTTTGGTCGTTTATAACGTGAAAAATGTTTGTATTTGATTTGTATTCTGTGCTTTTATATTCAAATTCAAACTTAGTATTTGAAGCACCTTCTATAGCTTTTATTAAGCTAGTTTTACCAGTTCCATTTGGAGCATAAATGGCACAAATTTTAGCATGTGAAAATGAAATTTCTTGATTTTTGGTAAGTGGACTAAAATCTCTGTCAAAAATATTACTTCGCTCAATTTTCTTAAAAACAACCTTTGGATTAGACATATTAGACTCCTCAAAAAATTATAATATCATTCTATTATACTTATTTTTTATGCTTTTCAACTTTTCCACCAGCTCCATCTTCTTCTTGGGCTGTTTCTCAGCTCGTGCCTTTTTTTCAAGACGGACTATTTCTCGCTCAATTTTAGCACGTTCCATATTGTGGGCAATTTGCACTTCTAGATTTATCGTGCCGCTTTCATCTTCCTCAAGAGTGAATGCGCCCACTTGTTGTACGATATTT
>CAYJFE010000155.1:0-4878 GCA_964369165.1 uncultured Desulfovibrionaceae bacterium
TTACTCTTGCTTTAGCTGCTGGCCTTTTCATGGGTGCTACAGCTCAAGCTAACGCAGCTGAAATTGATGTTTATGGTAAAATCGTTATGACTGGTGCTCACGCTAGCGACTTAGATCTTAACGAAGGTGGCGATGACAATGGTATTGAAGTTCGTCAACGTTTAGAAGTTGGTATCGACATCCAAAACTCTGAAAACTTGAAAGCACACATCCGTTTCCGTGCACCTAGCTGGGACGCTTGGGGTTCAGAAGCAATGGCAGCTGGTGGCGGTAACCTTGATATCTTGTTGAAACAAGCTTATGTTGATTGGTTTGTTCCTACAACTGATGTTATGGTTCGCATGGGCTTCCAACCTGTTGTTTTCCCAACAGCTATGGGTTCACCAATCTATGATGATACAATGGCTGGCGTAAGCGTAATCACTCCTATCAACGATATGGTAACTTTGACAGCTCACTGGATGCGTCCAGTTGACTACTCAAATGCAAACGTAACAAACGAAAGCGTTGACATCTTTGCTTTGACAGCTCCAATGGCATTTGACGGCTTTGCAATCACTCCTTGGGCTGCTCTTGCAGTTGCTGGTAAAGGCTACACAGGCGCTTACACTTCAGTAAATGCTGTATTAGGTAACGTACCAACATCAACAGGTAATGCAAGCTACCTTGGTGTTGTAAACTGGTGGGCTGGTTTCAAATCAGAATTCACAATGTTTGATCCTTTCACAGCTACTGTAGGTTTTGCTTATGGTTCAGCTGAATACGTTGCAGGCACAAATTATGATGCTAGTGGTTTCGTAGTTGATGCTCAATTAGCATACGCAACACAATACGGCACACCAGCTCTCTTCGGTTGGTATGCTTCAGGTGATGACATCGCTGACACCCCTACAAGAAGAGGCGACTATGACTACGGTCGTATGCCTTCAGTTGTAGCTAGCTGGGGTAATGTAACAACAGCTTTCTTTGATCAATCACAACACGGTATCGCTCCTACATCAGGCGTTGCTGGACCACAAGGTACATGGGCTCTTGGTCTTTCATACTCAGGTTTCCAACCAATGGATGATTTGACACTTGGTGGTCACGTAATGTACACACGTGGTACTAACGATTTCAACGAAGATGCTAAAAACTTTGATGTTTCTTATATGTCAAACAATGACAGCGTAGTTGAACTTGCTGCTTACGCAACATACGAAATCTACAAAGATCTTCAAGCTGCAGTTGAAGTTAACTACTTGATCGCTGATCAAGATGCTGACTATGCAACTAAAGAAGAAAACGGTCTTCGTGTACTTCTTGGTTTCCAATACAACTTCTAATTTGAAGTTTATTTGAATCTTTAGGGCTAGTTCTTTATGGGCTAGCCCTTTTTTTGACTTTTTTTTAGAATTTTGTCTATGAAATGCATTATCTATTTTTATTCGATTTATCTGTAACTTTTAATAGAAGCTTAGCATTTGCTTTTTTTGCTAATTAGTTGTATACTAATTCCTATATTATTTAAAGCCTAATTTAATCAGAGGAGTATCCATTATGAAACGCATTATCACACTTGGCCTTGCGGCTGGCATTTTTATGGGATTATCAGCTAATAAAGCCGAAGCTGTTGAAATTGATGTTATGGGTAGACTTGTTATGACCGGCTCCTATTCTAACGATTTAGGCCTTACTGATGGTGAAATGAACACAGTAAGTCAATCACTTTTTAGTGCGGGCGATCCAAATGATGCTTTTAAAATCAATCAGCGCATTGAAGTTGCAGTTTTTATAAATAATTCTGAAAATTTGAGAGCGCACTTGCGTTTCAGAGCTCCTTCAAGTGATGCTTGGGGATCAGACGCATTCGCAGCAGGCGGAGGAACAGCATCTGTAACTTTATTGCAAGCCTATGTTGATTGGTTTATACCAAATACTGAAATAAAAATGCGCATGGGGCTTCAACCTCTCACACTCCCTACAACAATGGGCTCACCAGTTTTTGATGATGTTATGGCTGGCGTGAGCGTAACTGCCCCAATTAATAAATACATCACTTTGACTGCTCATGCTATGCGCGCTCTTGATTACAGTGAAGTGAATGCAGGCGGTGGTAACTTTATCAGCGAAGGCGTGACAAGCGAATCACTTGACGTGTTTGCACTTACTGCTCCTATGCAATTTAACGGCTTTGCAATCCAGCCGTGGGCAACTGTTGCTGTAGCTGGTGAAGGCTTTGAATTTGGCGTTAGCCGTGTTCCTGGTACAAATAGATATGCGGTAACTGGCTCAAACAGATATTATGTCGGCTCATTCAACTGGTGGGCTGGTTTCAAATCAGAACTTACTTTATTCGACCCATTCAAAGCAACTCTTGGTTTTGCTTATGGTGAAGCTGAAAATATTGGTGGTAAAACATCTTTAGAGTCTAATGGCTACGTAGTAGATACAAAATTAGAATATAACACACAATACGGTACTCCTGCCCTTGTTGCTTGGTATGCAAGTGGCGATGATGGCGATAATCTTCACCGTATGCCACAAATTGGGCCAAGCTGGGCAAGCGTTACTTCAGCTTTCTTTGATCAATCACAGCACTCTATTGCTCCAGCTACAGGTGTTTTAGGCCCTCAAGGCACATGGGCTGTGGGACTTGCCTATACTGGTTTTGAAGCTATGAAAGACTTGAAATTGGGTGGCCATATTATGTATATTCGAGGCACAAATGATTTTGATGTAGCACAAAACGCGAATTTCGACGCTTCTTATTTATCAACCAATGATAGCATAGTTGAACTTGCCGCATTTGCAACTTATGATATTTACAAAAATTTGCAAGCAGCCTTTGAAGTAAACTATCTTATCAATGATGCTGATTCAAATTATGGCAATGATGAAAACGGTATGCGTATGCTACTTGGTTTCAGATACAGTTTTTAGTTTATAATTTTTTCTACCTAAGATGGCTAACTTATTGTTCTAAGTTAGCCATTTTTTTATTAACTGCTTATCTCTAACAAAATCACATTATGCGAATTAAATCACAATCTTTTTTTCATAACAGTCGCTTTTGCAACAAAATTACATATCTATCTATGTGTTTTTATTGATAAAATTATTTGTAAAAATTTTTATAATTTAAGCTTGCTTTTGTCAAAAAATTTGTATATAACAAATCTAATATCTTAGTAGATAACTAGGTTGAGGTTTGTAATGTGTGAAAAATTGCACATTATCCAAAGTACACATTTGGCTACTCGTAAGCTCAATGTTCAATTAAAACTAATTTAGGGGATTAGTATATGAAACGTATTACTACTCTTGCTTTAGCCGCTGCAATGCTTTGCGGCGCAAGCATGACAGCAGAAGCTGCTGAAATCAAAATCAATGGTATGTGGCAAATGTCAGGCGTTTATGAAAACGACTTGCGCTTTTTAAACAATGAAGCTATGGATACAGCTGTAGGTGCTGCTTCTGTAGCAGGCAATAAGTCAGAGTTTAGCGTAAGACACCGTCTACACGTGAATGTTGACATTCAAAATTCTGAAAATCTTCGTGCTAATATCGGTTTTATGGCTCCTATCATCGGTGAATGGGGACGTAACACTGTGCTTGGCGATGGCACATCAGGTTCAGCTTTTGCAGCTGGCGGTGGCACTTTAGGCATTCACCTTCTACGCGCCTATGTTGATTGGTTTGTGCCAACAACTGACGTTATGATTCGTATGGGTTTGCAACCAAACCTTCGACCAAATTATCTAGATCTTCCATCTAACCCACACTTTAACCACTTTGCACCTGGTATTATGGTTGATGTGCCAGTAAACCAAAATGTTAAATTCCAAGCACAATGGTTACGTTTATTTGACAGTGATAGTGGCCTACTTAATGGTGTAGCTCAAAGCTACACAAGTGTAAATGCTGATTACTTTACAGTAAACGTGCCTCTTACATTTAAAGGTATGCAAATCACCCCTTGGGCTTCTTACATGACAAAAGCAAGCGGCACTGGTGTGACTCCTCAAACTGATCGTATGAACGGTGTTGGTGATAACACATATTGGTTTGGTATCACATCTAAATTTACCATGTTTGATCCATTCACATTGAACTTCGACTTCTTGTATTCAGCTGCAGACAGCAAACATCATGATAACAACTTCGGTTATATGACAACAAACTATGACGGTGACGGCTGGTTAGTTGATGGTTCTATCGCTTACAGAAGCCAATACGGTTCAACAAAACTTTCTGCTTGGTATTCACCAGGTGCTGATAAAGACGGCAACGGCGGCCACTTTGGTGAAATTATCCCAACTTGGACATCTGGTACAGCTTTCTTCAACCAAGATTTGTTTGCTGCAACTGCTCTTCTTCCTAACTCAGGTGGACACAGCCCGAACGGAACTTTCGGTTTGATGCTCGGTCATACAGGTTTTGCACTTGCTAAAAACTGGCATATCGGTGGTCACGTAATGTACTTACAAGGTACACATCACAAAAATAGTGTAAACACAGGTAATACACCTTTTGATCCATCACACTTAACAACAGAAGATAGCTTAGTTGAATTCTCTTTCTGGACACGTCACCAAATAATGAAAGGCCTTACAGCTTCTTGGGAAGTTAACTACATGATGGAAAACTTCGACGAAGACGTATGGTTTAACGAAGCTCAAAGAGATGCTGGTGCAAGATTTGAAGACGGTTTCCGTACAAACTTGACATTCTTCTATACTTTCTAGTTTAAGAAAGATTTTGGCTGTTAGCACAAAATCCTCACTCACAAGAAACGTCGTTCTTGTTTCGTTCGCTAAAGATTTATTCACTAGCGTTCATGATAAGAAAGATTTTGGCTGTTAGCACAAAATAAGAATAATAAAGGCTACTCTTTTT
>CAYJFE010000156.1:0-4830 GCA_964369165.1 uncultured Desulfovibrionaceae bacterium
GCGTGGTTTTATATATTTAATAGATGAGCTATTGGCGGCTACTATTCATATAAAAGTTTAAAACAAACTATTTTTTGCTACGTATGCATGAGCTTCGCTCGCAAAAAAGTAGCTTTACTCTCATTTAGCTGTATTTACCATATTTAAAAAGCTCATACGAGATCTCAGTGTTGTCGGCTTTACTCCAAGCAATTCAGCTGCACCGTTTTTCCCTTGTATCTTTCCTTGAGAAGCAAGTAAAGCTTCTGCAATTTCATCATACGACAATGGTTTTCTCTTCAACGTATTTGTAGATCCTTCAAAAAGCTGTTTAAAATCAAGTTCCTCTTTATTTTCTGCAAGAGCATGGATAATGGCCTCTTCTAGCGTTGCTTTCAATTGGCGTACATTGCCTGGCCAATCGTATTCATACAAATCTTGAATTGCATTTTCTGACAAACGAGGAAGGCGATTTTTGAATTTTTTTTTGCATTCGGTATAAAAATGGTTTGCCAGTATGCGTAAATCCAATTTTCTTTCAGGCAAAGAAGGAACACTTATTGTAAAACCATTTAAACGGTAGTATAAATCCTCTCTGAAAGTACCCTCATAAACCATTTTCTTTAAATCTCTATGTGTCGCTGTAATTATTCTATTATTTACATTGTAAAAATTTTTTCCGCCTACTCTTTGAATTTGCTTTGCCTCAATAACTCTTAGCAAACTTGCTTGAGCCGCTAAAGATAATTCGCCGACTTCATCAAGAAAAATTGTTCCATCGTTTGCCTGTTCAAAATAGCCTTTATGTGTTTGTATAGCACCTGTAAACGCTCCTCTTTCGTGTCCAAACAGCGCACTTTCTAGCAAGCTTTCAGGTATTGCCGCACAGTTCACAACAACATAAGGTTTGTTTGCACGCTCTGATAATACGTGTATTGTCGAGGCAACAAGCTCTTTACCAGTACCTGTAGCTCCATGTATAAGTATGCTTGTTTCAAGTGGTGCAACAACTTCAATGCTACGCAAAACCTTGTTCATATTTGGACAAGCGCGTAATTGTTCTTCATATGAATTAGGTAAGATGCCGATTGAAGCCATATATATTTGCTTTTCAGGATAGTCAGATAGTGTTCATAAATAATTTTTTCCAGATAGGGCTGCGCCGCTTCAAGGATTTTTATGTGCTCGCTTGAAAAGCAATTTTCTTTGCTTGAAAGGCAAGCAACTGAAAAAAAAGAATAAGTACCTTCTTCTATATTGAATAAAAATGAAAGAAGACTATTTATTGGATGAGGAAAAGACTCAAAGATAGTAAGTTTTGCAAGTTGATCTCTGGTGGTAATATGTACTTTCTGTAAAAACTCGATATTTTCTCTGATAAATGACGTACTTGCAATTATAGGATTGAATTTATAAAAATTTGAAGAAGTTTTATTATCCAAACGATATTCAATAAATGAAGTAATCATTTTTTTTGTCGATTTTGATGATAACATGCTAATAATTCAAAAGGAATTTGAGTTCTCAAAAAATCAAAAATCTTTATTAAAAGCTCTTCTTTTCCGTAGTTTGCAATAACAAAATCAAGAAAAGTAGCTTCAAAATTCTTCATAAATCCTCTTATGTCATTTATAAGTAAATTGTCGTAAATATCATTTTTATTCTTTATACTTGCATAATTATGCTAATGTCAATAAAAAAAACTATTTTAATAAGTAGTATTTTATTTTTTTTAATTCATAAAATCGCTTATATAGCCGAAATCAAATTTGGCATGCTTCTTGCTATTATTTTCACAAAACTATGGAGGTTTTATATTATGCAAAAAAATGCTATTGTTTTAATGTTTGACAGTTTACAATTTAACTATCTTGGTTGCTATGGCAACACTTGGATAAAAACTCCTAACATGGACAGATTAGCCCGTGAGGGTGTATTATTTGAAAATTCCTACTGTTTGCGATTGGCTTGGAATTGGTGTTCACCCTGATATGCAAGGTAAAAGCCTCCTTCCTATGGCATTTGGCGAAGTGGAAAAAGTGCGTGACTTTGCTATCGCAGGTTACAATAAATATTCATGGGCTATATATAATGACGATTGGTCCTATATCCACTGGCTTGGCAAAGATGAAAGCAATATGATTGCTTCCTTCTATAACGAAGTGGCTGCAGAAACAAGAGAACATCTTAAGAAAGGCGGCGGAAGAGTCGGTGCAACAGCTATGAGCGATGAAGCTGTTGACAGAAATTGTACACAAGATGCAGCAACACGCCATAAAGAAGCTGCCTCATTAGATGGTGAAGACCAATGGACATGCACACCTGGTGCCAGAGCTGATGTGCCAATCAAGGACGAATTATACGATCGTAAAAACGATCCATTCCAATTAAATAATGTGATTGATCAATATCCAGAAGAAGCTAAAAAGATGTTTGATACATTACGTGAATTTATGACAGAACTTTCTGTTCTAGGTTAAAATCAATTATAACGGTAAGAATCGAAATTGATTCTTACCGTTATATTCACCTTAACATACGCGAGGTTTGCAATGCCTGTAATGACTATGCCGCCGATTGCCCCAGTAGCTTTCAATGGTGCTTTTGTATTTGTTTGGATAAGTATTTTTCTATTAATCGGAATGGTTTTACGTTCAAAAATTTCTTTATTTCGCCGCTACCTTGTTCCTTCCTGCGTAATTGGCGGAGCAATTGGTTTTATTCTTCAATCTTTGGGAGTGCTTGATATGACAGGCTTCCCATTAGAAACAAAAACAACTCAATTAATTATTTTTCATGTTTTTAACATGACATGGGTATTTATA
This sequence comes from uncultured Desulfovibrionaceae bacterium, assembly GCA_964369165.1. Taxonomy (GTDB): domain Bacteria; phylum Desulfobacterota; class Desulfovibrionia; order Desulfovibrionales; family Desulfovibrionaceae; genus CAYJAZ01. The sequence goes on from CAYJFE010000156.1 coordinate 2,805, forward strand.
GGACTTAAAAAACCAGCAGCTAAATCGACATCAAGCGAACTTTCTTTGAAATATATCGTTTGGCTTGCATGCCTTATGTATGTAGGTATTTTCTTTATACGCGGCTCAGGAATGTTAGCTACTACTATTTTAGCTAATATGGGTCTTAACGATGGGCCTCCTACCTTAGGTGCTCTTATTGGCCAAGGCTTCCTTGCAGGCCCGGGTTCAGCTCTAACTATCGCAAATATTTGGAACAATGCCACAAGCTTTGTTGGTATGCCTGATGTTGCTTTGGCTGGAGGCGCAATGGGTTTTGCAATTTCTATTACTCTTGGTATTCCATTAATGAACATCGTTGCTCGTAAGAAAAAAATTGACATCGTCACTTGCCCTTCTGAAGACGAACAATGTGGTTTTTATAATGAATGTGTTGACACCTCAGATGCGGGAAAACAAACAACTGTTTCTACAAGTATTGACGTACTTGCATGGCACGTAGCCTTCGGCTTCCTTGCATACGCTCTTACATTTGCCGTTTCTGCAATATTATTTGTTATATTACCAGCTAAAGCCAAAATTTTTGTATGGTCACTTTTCTTTGTATTCTGTTCAATCACTGCCATACTTTTGCGCAAATTCCTTGTAAAAATAAATAAAGATCATTTGCTTTGTAATGGTATTACCACACGCCTTTCAAATTCTCTTGTAGACTTCTTGATTTGTGGTACATTTATTAGTATTGCTGTAGGTAATGTTGCATTGTACTTAGTGCCATTCTTAGTTTCTTCTGTAGTCTGTACAATAGCTGCCGCTACCACTGTATGGTTCCTTACTCGTAAACTGAAAAATGATGGAGCGCAAATTTTCGCCTACTTGTACGGTACATTAACAGGAACAGCAAGTACAGGTCTTGCCCTCTTACGTATGATTGACCCTGAAAATAAATCAAATGTTCCGATCGCGATTGCTGTAGGTACAGCCTTGTTCACACCAGTAGGTTCTTTCCTCAGTCCTTTGATGCTACACATGGATCCGGTGTATGGAACTAATCCGTGGATTCCGATCGCATTCTGCTTCGGTTGTGCTGTCGTGGTTATCATTGCAGAGAGAATACTCCGAGGTGAAACAAATAAAATAGCATGGCAACCTGATGACTAGGATTTTGAAAATAATTTCTCTGACAATTTGTGGGCTTTGATAAAGCTCGAAACTGCGGTAGACATCCCCCAAAAAAGAACCTCAGCACTCATTGCCTTAGTGTGCTGAGGTTCTTCAGATAGCCATCAAAATAATTTCTAATAAATACTGCAAAAAGTATTCAGACTATTTGTATAATCAACTTTGTACCCTAAATACAAAAAAAGGAAAAAATTATGTTAGACGGAATTAAAAATCTTACAGCGGCTGATGTTGATGACTTTGTAGCAAATAATGATGGTATCATCATTTTTCATAAAACCCTTTGCCCTATGTGCAAAGTTATGGGTAAAGTGCTTGCAAAAGTGAGCGAGCAAGATTCAAGCATCAGTATCGCTTCCATCGATAGCGAATTAGATGCTCCTTTGCTTGAAAAGTTCGGTGCTGAGCGTGTTCCAACTATCGTTGCTATTAAAGGTGGCGAGAAAAAAGCTATGCACGTTGGTGTTATGAAACCTCATGAATTGATTGATTTTTATAAAAAAGCATAGGTGACAAATGGAAAAATTTGACCTATTAATTATCGGCGGTGGCATCACAGGCATGACAGCCGCCATCTATGCTGCCAGAGCCAATTTATCTGTATGCATTCTTGAAAAAGAAGTATGCGGAGGATTAGTCAACTGGACGCACACTGTCGAAAACGTGCCTTCCTACAAAACTATCCATGGCATTGAATTAATGGAAAAATCTCGCGATCATGTGGAATCACTTGGTGTGACTATTGTCGAAACTGTGAAGAAGTATCGTCAGATTACCACGGCTATGGCTGATGGGACTATTGCGGCGCTTGAAGCAGAAAAACATATTAGGTCGTAGGTAAAAAAGTAAATGAAAATCACAATTT
>CAYJFE010000157.1:0-4777 GCA_964369165.1 uncultured Desulfovibrionaceae bacterium
GTTCAAATCCTTGTGGGTCCACCACCAAAGAAAATTACAAAGTCCCAAATCGTTCCCCTTTAGAGTAGAGGGCGGCTTGGGACTTTACTTTTTTTGTATAAGATGCTTTGCTTTTTAGATGTGCCCTTTTGCATAAAATGTTTATGACAGAATCTTTTGTCTTATATAAAAACTCTTTCATCACTCTTTAGAGTAAAATGTTAGAAATTTTCCTTCTAGCTTTACAAATTGATGGAAATCGGCTATAAAAAAGAATGCAAACTTTATATCTTTCTTTTTCCGTTGTTTTTCCTCTTATGTGCCTTATGGCTCTAGGTTATTCTATTTCTTTGCTTAAAATGCATAGTCATGATTTTTTTAACCAAGTCAGTGCTCTTAGTTTTGAAATTTTCTTGCCAGCCTTGCTCTTTATCAATATCTATCGCACCGATTTTGATTATACACGCTCTTTATCTTTAGTAGCCTTTGCAATTACTACTATATTAGTGTTTTTTGCCCTACTTTTATTTGTTGTGCCAAAACTTGTGCCAAAAGCTAAAAATTGTAGTGCTATCATTCAAGGCTCATTCAGGGCGAATCTTGCCGTATTTGGTATTTCAATTGTGAGTTCTTTATACGGCTCAGAAGCTTTGGCTGATCTTTCAATCCTTATTGCCTTTATTATTCCTCTATTTAACGTGATTTCAATTGTAGCCCTGCAATTTTATTCAGAAAAAAAATCAAATCTCCTTTCAAATGTAAAGACAATGTGCAAAAATCCGCTTATTTTAGCTTCATTGCTTGGTTTTGTTTGCTCTGGATTTAATATACACTTGCCAATGGTCATAGAAAAAACTATTTCAGACTTAGCCAGTGTTGTGACTCCGCTTGCTTTGCTTGCCCTAGGAGGCACATTTAAATTTAGAGAAATCAAGCAATATACTAAGGAATTGAGTATAGCTGTAGTGGCAAAGCTTTTACTCTTGCCTGCTTTATTTATCCCATTAGCTGTTCTTCTTGGTTTTGAGAAAATTGAAATTCTGGCTTTATTAGCAATGTATGCAAGCCCAACGGCAGTAAGTTCTCATCCTATGGCGCAGAGTATGGGCGCAAACGCAGATTTAGCAGGCGAAATTGTCGTGCTCACATCTGTTTTTTCTATTTTTAGTATCTTTTTTTTGGTAGCTTTATTACAGCATATGAACTTGATATAGACATATGCTGCAATAAGAATTAATCCGCGTCTCTTTGTATAGAAGAATTCAAAAATTCATCGTCTTTATATTCGATAAAATCTTTAATTTCGTTTATCATAAGATTTCTATATGCAGGCAAAATGCCGTGCACAGGCACAAGATTTGTTGGGTGAAGCCCATTAAAGCGTACATTTTGCAATTCGATAAGCTCTAAAATCTTGATTTCTTCTTCCAAAAGTTCAAGTTCAGAAGCTGGTGTGAAATTTTTATCTCTCACTTTTTGCGCTAAATCCGCATCTTCATAAATGCCGAGCGAGCCATACCAAATAGTTGTTGGCTTTACAGCATTGATAAGTTTTGCAGTGTCGATTGCATTTATAATGCCTCTGCCTTTTCCGCCGATACCAAGTATATAGCAATGATTATGCCTAAGGCCCACTTCATTCAGTCTAGCAATTTGTACATAAGCATCTTCAAGTTTATGCCCTTTATTGGCAAAGGCTAAGTGTTCTTCATTGCCTGTTTCCATGCCAAACCATAAATCGTTGATTCTCATGTTTTTAATGGCAAGTAAATCTTCATCTGATTTATTTTTTAGATTGCTTACAGAGGCATACATAGAAATCACTTCCACTTCGGGAATATGTTCGATAATTTTATCGGTGATTTCTTTAAGCTTTTTAGCGCTCAAGCCAAAAGGATCGCCATTGACAAGGAAAATGCGCTCAATTGTCCTGTATGTTCTGCGTAATTCTTTAATGTCTTCCTCAATCTGCTCTATGGGCTCGACTTGAAATTTTACATCTCTATACATATTGCAAAAGCTGCATTTATTGTGTGCGCAACCAACGGTTACTTGTAAAAGCTTTGCGCCTTTCATAGCTTCGTCTGGTGGGCGGTAAGTAGTGCCTGTGAAGTGCATAAAAACTCCTGAAATTATAGTTAGATAGAATAATACTATTCTTGCGTTATTTGAGAAAACTCGGTTTTTTTAGATTTGACATAAAACCTAACACTATGCCGCCAATAATCAATGTTGTAGCAATGATAAGCGCTATATCAAGTTTTTCGCCTAAATAGAAGGTGGAAAAAATCATACTTGCAACAGGCACAGCCAATAAACCTAAGGAATTAACTACAGCCGGCAAGTATTGGCTGATAGCTGTTGAAGCCCAAAAGGCGAAGGCTGTAGCGAAGAAACCTAAATAGATAAACTGTCCAATGAGAGTAGGAGTGAAGCTTATTTCTAAGGGGCCTTCAAAGTAAAATGCAGCAATAGAGCTCAAAATTGCGGCCAATAAGTTTTGCCACACAGACAATTCTAGAGGCGAAGAACGCCATTTGTGTTGTCTGATAAAAACAATAACTATGGCCCACAAAATTGCGCATAATATCAAGACAGAAGAACCAAGCATTTCATGAGGATTCGTCCTTTCTGCAAAGGGATTGAATAAAATCATAATTCCCAAAGCGCCGAGAACGAGCCCACAAAATTGTAGCCTATGTATTTTTTCTTTGAGATAAAAATAAGCTATAGGGGTGACAAACAAAGGGGTAGAATAGGCAAGAATAGATGAACGCCCGACAGATGTATAGGAAACCCCCACATTCATAAGTAAGCCCATTAAAGTCATCTGCAAAAATCCTATAACAAAAATTGCACTCAAATCTTCCTTTTTAGGAAGAGAGATTTTTTTTGCAAGGCCAAGCATGATGACTAGGGAAGACGCTGAAATAATATAACGCAGGGCTGACGTCCAAATAACTGGGGCTGTTTCAAGAATCAGCTTGATAACTGTCCAGTTGACACTCCATATAAGCACAAGGAAAATATAGATAAAAAGGGCTTGATTTTTACTCATTACTCTGCCTGTTTTTTTAAATTTATAGGATCAATCCTTTGTGTATGACAGCATCAGCAGGGCAAGAATTATAGCAATTGCCGCATTCGTCGCAACGCTCGCCCATAATTCTATAGCCGTCATCATCTTGTGTAATGGCAAGAAATGAGCAATTTTGCTTGCATTTTCCGCAAGAAATACACTTGCTTTTGTCTATGCGAAGTCCTACTGGAATAGCTTTCATGCTTCCAAATGTAAAACGTTCGCGCAAAAGTTTGTTTTCTCTATTTTCTTTTTCAAAGTCATAATCGTAGATTTCGCCATGGAAATTATATAAGCAAAAGCCTGTAATTCTAGGATATCTTTTATGGTCTTCTATAAGGTATTTAAAATGTTCGGGATCTTTTGCTTTTGCTTCTTCTATAGTAAACTCACGCACATCGCCAGTTGCGCGAATAAAGAAACCAGGGGCAGAGTAGGGCGTGTCTTCGTCAACCCATTCCACTTGAGGAGGAACAGATAAACCGCAAACACTCAATTTTCCTGTTTCTTTTAATTGCTTATAAAAAGGTTTTGCATCCATTGTAAAGAAGTAGAGCCCCTCTTCATCATAGGTGAGAAAGTGCGCAATTCTTGTTTCTGGATAATCGCCATTGATAGTGGCAAAGGTGAGGCAGCCGACTTTTTCAAATAAGTCAAAAATTTCTTTAATGTCCATATTTTTCTCCATTATAAATAGTTTATAAATTCTATGCTTGGCATTTCGTGCTTGTTCTTAGGGTGAGTAATAAAAAACTGCGTTGAGCCTAAATGACTAAATGAAACTACAAGTTTTTCTGATTTTGCAGAAAAAACAGCCATAATTCTCTTTACTGTGCTTAGGAGCATATTTTTTATCATAATAATCCTTCCTTATTTTGTGCTTTAGTAAAAGCTTTACAAGAACATTGTTTTTTTATACTCTATCAAGACAGATTATGCAAGTACGCTCTTTAATGATACTGCTATCTTTAATGATATTCTGGAGATTTATTATGGAAAAAAAAGATTTATTTGGGCTTTGCCCTTTTGTGACCTCGCAAAAATTATTAAGCGGAAAATGGTCTATCTATCTATTGTATTTGCTATGCGAAAAAAGCATACGCTTCAATGAATTGCTTCGCCTTATGCCTGAAGGTATGACACACACAACCCTTTCACGGCAGTTGAAATTTTTAGAGGAAGAGGGCTTGGTCTTGCGTACTGAATATAATCAAGTGCCGCCCAAAGTGGAATATTCATTAACTGAGGTAGGCAGAAATTTTAATCTTGTTTTAGAACAGCTTGAAATTTGGGGCAATTTGTATATTCAAAATATGCCTACAGAAAATAAAGCTCAACTTTAGAAATAGAAAAATAGGATTTACTAATTCTTTTCTAGCCCATATTTGCCAATAAATATAAGCTAGAAAGAATTTTTCGTTTGTTTCTGATTTTGTTTATATTTCTATGCTATCGCATACGAAATCCTCGCTGCGCATTTTGTGTCAAAAATGCTTGCTCGCTAAAGCCTTTGTTCGCTATCGCTCACTATTCGTCTTCTTTAATAGTAAAGATTTCTATGCTATCGCATACGAAATCCTCGCTGCGCATTTTGTGTCAAAAATGCTTGCTCGCTAAAGCCTTTGTTCGCTATCGCTCACTATTCGTCTTCTTTAATAGTAAAGATTTCTATGCTATCGCATACGAAATCCTCGCTGCGCATTTTGTGTCAAAAATGCT
>CAYJFE010000158.1:0-4674 GCA_964369165.1 uncultured Desulfovibrionaceae bacterium
AAAATATACAAATAAGCATTTCTTCATATCAAACTCTATTCATTTGAAATAGTTAGTGACAATCCAAGAGCTTGTAAAACAAGCAAAACTTTTCCAAGTTGCACAGTAGGCTTTCCGCTTTCAAGCTCGCTGATAAAGCGTCTACCTGTTCCTGATAGACCTGCTAAATCGTCTTGAGTAAGCCCCTGCTCTCTGCGTTCATTTTTAATAATCTGGCTAATTGTATCAATATCTTTTGTATTATCCATTTTAGTAACCCCTGTAAAACGTTACCGCTCGGTAACAATATAAGTTTTTTAGGGTGAAATGTCAAGAGATGTTACCGAACGGGAATAAAATGAGAAAAAGCTTGTAAAAAGATAGTAAATGTTACCGTTCGGGAAAATTTTATAATATTAGCTCATAAGACGTACTTCTTCCACCTTCGTTTGACTTTTTGAGAAGTTCAAAATCAAGTAGAAGTTTCAAATCTCTAAGGGCTGTATCTTGCGAGCATTTTGCAAGTTTTGCGTATTTACTGCTTGTTAGTTTGCCTTCAAAATTATCAAGTAACAAATTTAAAATAAGCTGTTGACGTGAATTAAGTTCAAAATTATTGCCTTTTTGCCAGAAAGCTGCTTTATTGAGTATCTTCTCTAAAAGCTCATTTGCTGAATCGACTGCTTGCTCTAAACATTCTAAAAACCATACAATCCAGCTTGTTATATCAAGACTACCTTTTTGAGTTTTCTCTAAAATATCATAATATGCATTTCGATTTTTTTCGATTGCTGAAGACATACTATAAAAACGCTCTGAACTTTTATCAGACCTTGCAAGAAGCATGTCAGTAAGCGCACGAGTGATACGGCCATTTCCATCTTCAAATGGGTGCAAGGTAACAAACCATAGATGGGCGATTGAAGCTTTTATCACTAAATCTTCACTGCCTTGCCTATTGAACCACTCAAGAAAAATACTGATTTCTTTATCTAGGTTTTCAGCTTTTGGTGCTTGATAATGAACTTTTTCTCTACCTAATCCACCCGATATAACTTGCATTCTTCCATCTTTATCATCACGAAAATCCCCTATGATTCTAAGGCTTGAAATGATATGCGGTCTATCGTGCATTTCAGCAAAAAGACTTTTATGCCATGCAAAAAGGCGTTCTTTCGTGAGTTTTTCTTGATAGTTAGAAGTTGCATCGAGTACAAGCTGAACAAAACCATCTACATTTCGAGAACTTGGCACAAGTCCTGCTACATTCATTCCAAGATGACGAGCTATTGACGAACGAACTTCACTATCGACTAAAACTTCACCTTCGATTTTGGCTGATTTGGCAATGTCAGCAGTCAAAACTTCAAGACTTGCTTCCTTTTGTAGTTCAAAGCCAAGGCCTTGCATACGCCCATAAAGTAAACCTTGCTTGTGGCGCACACGCGAAAGAAAAGGAGTAATGAGAGTATTATCCCACATCCAGTTTGGCCATTCTTTCTTTTCGTATATATATTCTACTGTCATGATTTATCACACTATTTTTTTAGAAGAAATTCATTTGCGGAGATTAGCAAAGATATTCACCGCACATTTTGCGTAGAATAATCTATTTAATCACCGTATGTCAAGAATTGATTTGCATAGATATATTTAAGCACAATAGTTATTTTGAAAAAACAGCTGATGAAAAGTGCTGTTAAAGAAGATGAGCATTTTTTAGCTCAAGAAAGCCCACCCATTTGGATTTGGGATAGCGTTCGTAAAGGAGTAAAAATTAAGGACTTAACCTAAACAATGTGGCTAAAGTTTTGAAGTTTGATTAAGAAACAACTATTTATATTGTGACTTGTAGGTATGATAGTTCATCGTAATTGGTTGATGAATTTTATTAATATCAGCATATTTATAGCGAAAGTCACTATATGTCTTATCTCGTTCAGCTTTGCCTTGTTTAATTCTTTTTGAATTTGCTAAATATTCCTTAAAATCATCTTGATACTTAGTAGAGTGTGTATCATAGAGAATCCCAAATAAGCCAACCAAAAGCCCCACTACCATAATAACTCCGGTAGCATTTCCTATTTCATTTGGGGCAACTTTTAGCATAAGAAAACAAAACAACATACTTCCATATAAAATTATCATACAATAACGATATGTATAATCTTTGCATTTTATATGAGCCTGCTCACACTCTTCGTCATAAATTTTATTATATTTATCAAGTGCAGTATTGTATTTTGCCTTCACTCTTTCAAATTCTTGTGATTCTCGCTCTATTTGACGTTTTTCAGCTTCCATAATAGCTTTTTTTTCTTCTTCGGCTCGGCGTAATGCTTCCAGCTCTTTACGTGCTCCTCCTACATTGTGATAAGCTTCATTAATCGCATTGACACAGATATTGATATTTGAACACTTAAACCATTCTTTACCAAATTTTTTATCTTTAAGCAGGCGATGAGCATATTGCTCTACCTGATATGGCGAAATTGTTTCTTTTTCATATAAAACTTTATATTTTCCTGGCATTCCAGTACCAGCTTCAATGTTTAACCCATTTGCTCTATCTTGAGATTTCCTTGTTGTATAGCCTACTTTATACAAATTTGGCATAGCATCGTTACTAATAATATAAACATAGCCAACATCTTTTAAGTCGCTATTTGTTTGGTTATGAGAGTGTTGCTTACTTGTGAGCGACGAAGTAGTTTTTGTAAATGAACCATTACTATTAATTTCATAACCTACAGTAATAAGATATTTGTTGAGAGCAGTATAGACTAGTACAGTGCTTATATCATCATTCTTTTGTCTGATTTTTCGATATGCTTCACCGATGAAGTAATATATATTATTTGAAAAACCTTTAGATTTTTGAAAATAAAACAACGTATTATAAACCTTAAGTTGCATTACAGAATTTGGGTCTATACTAGTTATTTTTGCTTGCTTGAATAACATCAAAAAATCATCAAGTGAAAGCTTGTGTTGCTCATCACATAATACAGCGGCAATGCCAGCTAATGCTTCAGGTGTAAAGAGTGGGTTTTCATTTATCATAGTAAAACCTCAACGATAGATGTTATAATAGTAATTACTATAGAGTATTTTGTCTAGTCAAATTTTATGTATAAGACTTTCTTCAAAAGATATAACCATTATGCTTTTTCTCAATAAAATTTCATTTTGCCGCTTGTTTGTCTAAAGATTTTTTTATGAAAGTTTGTCAAATACAAACTTATTTCTCAACCTTCCCCATCAAGATGTCAGCAGCAGCGTTAGATGCAGCCGATAAAGCTTCAGGCAAGAATTGTGCATACTTCTTTTTGGTAAAGCCAGCGTCTTTGTGTGTGAGCATTTCTGAAATCATATCGAGCGTGAATTTTCCGCTATTTGCTAAAGTTACAGCAAAGTGATGTCGAAGTCCGTGGAATGGACGAAATTTTACAGGTAAGTCCGCTGCTTTTTTAAATCTATCAACAGAAGAGCAATCCACTCTTTGCCCTCCATTCTTACCGGGGAATATAAATTCACTATCTGGAAAATGTTTATTTCGCCATTCTATTTGCTCAAGAAGAATTCCTTCCGCAAGTTGGCTCATACCTATAGACATCGTCTTTCCGCCTTTTGGACTTCTGATTTTGATAAGCTTCATGTGATGGTCAATATCTTCATCAATAAGCTTGAACATCTCCCCTCTTCTCATGCCTGTGAAAAAAGCAAGCAAGAGCATATTTGCAACGTCTTTCGCGCCCCATGAACGAGCAGTGTCAAGAAATCTTTGCGTTTGCTCTGGGGTGAGGTATTCAATAACCTCATTATCTTTTTTGGGCATCTCAATCACGAACGATAAAGCAGGAGCACGATTTGTTTTGTAACCGAAATTGATAATACGGCGTACAAGCTCAAGCGCATTCCACAAAGTAGCAGGTTTTCTATCTGCAAAGGCTTTATTTACTTGCTCGATATGCTGTGGATTTATTTCAGACACTCTATAATTACCCAAAATAGGAGAAAGGTAGTTTTTGAAGCGATTATAGTCTGTTACAAATCCTTTGAGGTCTTTACCTTTCACTTCAAAATAAGTTTCAGCAATTTCAGCAAAGGTTTTGTCCTTTTGGTTTTTCTCTTCACGAATTTCTTTTGCTGTTTTTACAGTTTCACCATGGCGAACTGCTTTCACTCGTTCAGCTCGAATTTCGCATGCAACTTGTGCGCTGTAACCTTCGGAAAGTTTGCCTACTTTTTCCCAAACAAGACGTTTCCCAACCTTAAAATTAATTACAAAGCAGAGGTCGGCTTTTCCTTTGAACTGTTCATCAAGTGCATACACATATACGCCAACCCATTTTTGAGGGTGGTATCTTTTATATTTACTTGCCATAATAAACTCACTTATAAAAAGATAGTTAGGATTGTAGATTTTTATAAAAAACTATGATATACTATTTTTGAATAGTAGCTATTCATCAATGTTTTTCTTTCTCTTTCGTCCTAACCTATTCCTAACCTAGTTATAAATTTTTGTCAACTTTGGATAAAGAAAATAAAAGTCGAAATTATTATAAACTGTTAAAAATAAAAGGAAATAAAGAAAAATCAAACCCTATAAAATTAGATAAAATTCAATAAAAATAGGCTCATAACCCGAAGGTCATAGGTTCAAATCCTTTCCCCGCAACCAAGAATATC
>CAYJFE010000159.1:0-4659 GCA_964369165.1 uncultured Desulfovibrionaceae bacterium
CCATCAAGTTTGTAAAAGAGTTCTTTTTCAAAATCTGATGTATGAGAGCGGAAATACTTTTCTTCTTGATCAACTCTTTTTTGCAGAGCTGATAAAAGTTGCGAGAAGACTTTAGCATCAATAGAACTATTTTGTTCAAGTTCAACACTTTTGTATAACTCGTTCCATGATTGAAATTTAGGGACAGCAACAGCTGAATTTGAAGCATTTAAATGGCTTGGAGAAAACATATTGTAAATAGTAACAGCTTTTGTAAGATTGCTATTTTCAATAGTGTTTTTAAACAATTGCAAATCTTCTATGTCTTCTAGGTATAAGTTTGATAAGTCCATAAAGGTGCAACTCCGTCAGCCTCTTTTAGTTTTTATTTTTGGTATATTTGCGTCATATAAAAAATATGAGGAGGATATATGACGTATATACCAAAAATAGAAAAATTACTAACACTTCAAGAAGTAGCTGATATCCTTAGAGTTAACCGTTCATCTGTTTCTAGACTTATCAAAGGAAAAATGCTAAGCTATATCGAGGTTGGAGGCAGAAAGCTTGTTGCAGAACAAGATCTTTTAGCCTTCATTGACAAGCAAAGAGTGAAAAGCGATGAAGATTGTGGCCATATTGGAGATTAATCTATGGCTACAGTTACAATACAAAAAAGAAAAAAGCAAAACGGCACAATGTCTTACCCTGTATATTTTGTAGATCCGTATACAGGCAAGAAAAAATATCATGCTACTTATAAAACACTCAAAGACGCTCAACTGGCAACACATACTTTGCGTGATGTTATTGACAAGGGAAGCGCACCAGAAGTTAGACGTAAAGCTAGAGGGCTTACTCTTGCTGAAATTGCTGAAATGTGCAAGATGACGTGGCGAGAAAAGCATGCGAGCGGTCAAATTAGTGATGCTACTTTAAGAAGCTACTTAGGGCATCTAAAGGCATTGTTAATATTTGAACGCACAGAAATTATGGCAGATGGTACAAGAATTATACACCCTCCTTTGTCTAATTTCAAAGTAGCTTTGTTAACACCTGATATTGTAAGCAATATTAGAACAAGCATTGCCGCTAATATCTCTGCTGTTTCTTCAAACAGAAGATTGTTTGCCTTGAAAGAGCTTTGTAAAAGAGCTTTAAAAGAAGGCGAAATTGCAAAAAATCCAACTATAGGAATAAGCAATCTATCGGAAAAGAAACACTGTAGAACAAACTTTCTTGTTCCAAAACAACTTGATAACTTATTAGAATGTGCAAGAAAAAGTGTTTCTCCTTATCTTGAAGCGATGATATTACTTGGAGCAGAGCATGGTGCAAGCTTGCAAGAAATCCTTTCTTTGAAATGGTCAGACATAGACTTTAATTTTGAAAATACGGGATATATTACCTTTTTCCGTACTAAAACTCAAAAAAGAAGAACTATGCGCCTTATGCCACGCACAAGAGAATCCTTATTAATATGGAAGGAAAAGCTACAAGAAGAAAGACAAAGGCTTTGTATAAAAGAGAAAGATATTCAAGATTTTGTTTGTTGTCATGCAAATGGGAAACCTATGACGACATTAAAAACCTCTTGGACAAAAGTACGCAAAGAAGCAGGGCTTGAAGATTTCCATTTTCATGATTTGCGACATACTTTTTGTTCGAGTATAATAATGTCGGGTGGAGATTTAAAAACAGCGGCAGAATTGATAGGTCATAGTAGTATTACTATGACAAATAGATATACGCATTTAACGCAACTTGCTCATCATAATATGCAAGAGAAATTAGCTGCATATTATGGACAAGGTTATGAATAAGATGCACACTAAACACAATAAAAACGAAAAATCTTGGGCCATACATGGGTCATGGGGGCATTTTAAACGTGAAAAAACCACTTACAATTTTCATCGTAAGTGGTTGATTTTCTTGTGGCTCCCCGAGACGGTCTTGAACCGCCAACCTAGTGATTAACAGTTCGTATCTATCTATTTTTTTAACTTTCATAAATTTTCATGTGTCTTCATTTTATGCTTGACTAAAGCCATTCTGCGTATTATCATCCTTCATAGACTTTAACTGACTTTTTGGGTTTTTCACGGGAAAAGGTAGTATAAAGGTAGTATAAAATCGAGAAGGAATAACCTAGTGATTAAGTATACTAAGGCTGCAAAAGGTGTAAGATATAGAGAACATGAAACACGTATTCATAACAAAAAATTGGATCGATATTATGTCTTGCAATACAAAAGAAATGGCAAAGTGCATAATGAACCCATTGGTTGGGCAAGTGAAGGTATCACTTTAGCTCGGTGCGAAGCTGACCTAGCTATGCTTAAAGAAAATTGGCGTAAAGGCGAAGGCGGGCAGACTCTTAAAGAGATACGCGCATTGAATATTGAAAAGCAAGAAAAAGCTAAAGCTCAAAAACTTCATGATCAACTTCTTACTCTTTCCTCTGTTTTTGAAGCCTATCTTTCCGCACAGGTGAACAAAAATCCGAAATCTATCGTTAAAGAAAAACAACTTATGAGCTTTCATATATTACCTTTTTTGGGTGATATATCTATTAAAGAAATAAACTCACGCAAACTTGATGAGTTTTTAAAATCTTTACAAGAAAAAATATCAACACGTACAGGTAAAAAATTAAGTTCTGCAACTGTACGTTATACAATCGCTGTTTTAAGGCAAGTATGGAACTATGCTTTAACTCGTGATATTGTCGATACTAGCTTTCCATTGAGGGCTAAGCAACCTAGAGAAGATAATAAACGCACAAGATTTCTTACAAGAGAAGAAGCAAATCTTTTACTGGAATGTTTGCAGAAACACTCAATGTATGTGTATGATATAGCTCTTGTTTCTCTTTATTGTGGGCTTCGGTTAGGTGAAATTTTTAATTTGCAATGGGGAGATGTTGATTTAAAGCATGAGCTTATTCATGTACGTGATAGGAAAAATAAAGAGAGTGGAGTAGCATATCTTCCGAAAATTGTTTCAGAAATGCTTGCAATGCGCTATAGTGCATGTTCGCACAAAGCTAATGAGTACGTTTTTTCAAATAATGACGGAACTGTAAAGCAGTTTATGAGTAAAACCTTTATGCAAGCGGTTAATGAGCTTGGACTAAATAAGGATATAGAAGATAGTAGAGAAAAAGTTGTTTTTCATACATTGAGGCATACTTTTGCTTCATGGCTTGCTCAAAAAGGTGTGTCTATGTTTGAACTTGCTGAACTTATGGGGCATAAAGATATACAGATGACACAAAGATACAGTCATCACAGCCCAGATAAGCTAAGAAAAGCGGCTATGCTGATAGAAGAGAATTAGCCTAGCTTACCGGTAAGTCGTAAGGTTAAAACAAATCACTATGCGTACCAGTTCGTATAAGATATAAAATTAATTCATTTTTATCAATTTGATAGATAAGTAGCCAGTCGGGTGTTATATGACACTCGCGGCAATCTTTATAATTCCCTGTAAGTTGATGATCTTTATACTTTGCAGGCAAGGTTTCACCTTTTGCCAATATTTCAATAACTTCTTGAAATAGAATAGGATTATAGCCCCGCTTACACACTCGTTTATAATCTTTTTTAAATCTTGTATGATATTTAATCGTCAGCATTGAGGTCATCCATTAAATCTTGGACTGAGTGAAATGATTTACTTACATTAATATTATTCTTCACATCTTCAATCGCTTGAATTGTTCGGGAATTAGGTACTGCTCTAGAGAGCACAAAAGGTATTCTTTGTTCACGAACAGATTGTTTCACAAAGGCTATAAAAGCTGATGACATAGTCAAGCCTAAATCAGCGAATAATTCCTCACCTTCTTTTTTTAGATTTTCATCTATTCTAATGCTTATATTCGTAGTTGCCATACTTCCTCCTATAGGAAGAAAATAGTACGTATCCTATACATTGTCAATACTGGGTATAGTGAAATTGAAAACAAACTCAAAAAACTCAGAGAAAATCTACCATGTTTACGCTAAAGTCTTTGTGTATTTTGCTTATAATCAAACCGCTTATGAAGTAATACCTTCTTTTAAAGTGTTGATGTCCATATCGAGGGCACGAGCAATTTTCATAAGATTTAAATAGCTTACATTTCTTTCGCCACGTTCAACACCGCCCATATAAGTTCTGTGCAGACCAATGGAATCAGCAAAACTTTCTTGAGAAAATCCTTTGTTTGAGCGCAATTCTCTTACAAGCTTTCCAAATTTTATAAGTTCTTCTTTCTCTTCATTGTTATACATAGTGACCTCGTAGAATATAATTACTATTGACAGACTATAGGTCAACATAATATAAGTAGACAGACTATAAGTGTCATACAGAGGAGGAGATATGAAACCAATACCACATGAAGAAATCGGTAATATTAGACTTGTGATGTCCAATGAAGATTTTGCTCAAGAGCTAATAAATTATGCTAAACAAGCAGGAGATAAACTTCTACCTGATGATATTGAAAATTTAAAATCTTGGCTTGAGCTAATGATAGCCTTTAGAATGTTGTCTAAGTGACGTAGTAAGTATATATTCGAAAAGTATTTTTACTTAGAGCACTACCAATATAGAACTGGAATCATAAAATTTTTCTCACGATATCGTGAGAAACTTGCCTTTTCTATAAATTTAATCTATACTTTCTTT
>CAYJFE010000160.1:0-4646 GCA_964369165.1 uncultured Desulfovibrionaceae bacterium
AGGAATTTAAAATGTACGACTTTGGCTTAGTTATGACCTGTAAAAATGCTGCGGATACAATAGATGAAAGTATTTTTAGCGTAGCTTCCCAAGTAGGAGGCAATACAATTCGCTTCCATATTCAAGATGCACTCTCTGCCGATAATACTTTGGCAAAAATTCAAGAGTGGGAAAAACGTATTAATGATTCTACAAATGATTATCTCTCTAAAATCATTTTCTCGTATACAAGCCAACAAGACTCTGGAATGTACGAAGGTATACATAATGCATTTGAATTTATAAACCCACAGCCAGAAAACTTTATAGGCTGGCTAAATGCTGATGATATTATTTTCCCCAGCACAGTCAAAACCCTTGTTAAATTAGCAAAAAATGTACCTGAAGTATTATGGGTAACAGGACACAAAACTGCTATCGACGAGCAAGGAACTATATTATATTATGATTCTCATCATGTTTTCCCTCAAGCTATTCTTAAAAATGGTTTAGCAGATGGTATGCATTGGCAGTTTATACAGCAAGAAAGTACCTTTTGGCGCTATAGTTTATATAAATCTGTTGGAGGCCTAAACACTCAACTCAAAAGAGCCGGTGACTGGGATTTATGGAGACGATTCTCCTACCAGACACCATGCTTCCATATTCACCGTCAACTTGGAGCATGGCGTAAGCGCAGTGGTCAACTTTCAAGCGAGATTGATAAATATTGGGCTGAGATTGATGAAATAGTACCTGAAAAAGATCGCGCAGAGTATAGCCTTCATGTATTTTCTGCTCCACTTTCACGCTATACAGTAATGAAAGTAGAGGAAAGAGACAACAGAAGTTTTGAAATTTTCAATGAGCCCCTGAGTCCAAAAAATATCATCACCTGCAAAAATAACAAAAAATGTAAGGACGCACCGATTCCTCATAAGAACATTCAAAGTAAAAAGAAAGAAAGAGTAGTTTACATAATTCTTTTAAATTTCCTCCCCATACTAAAAATCACAGAAAGTCATTCACATAAACATTGGCATCTTTTTGTTTTTTTACCCATACTTATGAAAGCAGAAAATCAAACAACAAAGAGATACTATTTATTTAATAAAATTCCACTAATTACTACTCACAAGAAAGAGGGAAAATAATCTATAGTGTCCCAAAAACTATAGATATTATTCCATATAGTAATATGATAAAGCATACTCAATTCTAGCAACAATAGCCAAAAATAAAAGCTCATATTTTCATTTTGACACCCCCAACACTAAATGCTACAAAAACTCGTGCAAACAAAAGATTATCCCAGAGAAAAACATATGAAACTATCAATAATAACTGTATGCTTTAATATAAAAGATGAAATCAGAAGAACTTGCGAGAGCATTGTCAATCAAACGTATCAAGACTTTGAATGGATTGTGGTTGATGGAGGCTCTACCGACGGCACTTTAGAAATTTTAGAAGAATATAAAGAAAGAATTAATATTTTTATCTCTGAAAAAGATAATGGTATTTATGATGCTATGAATAAGGGGATAGCAAGAGCCCGTGGTGAATATCTAAATTTTATGAATGGCGGTGATTGTTTTTATAATTTAAATGTACTTCAAGATTCAATTCAGGCACTAGCCTCATGTGCAGATGTTTATTATGGAAACGTCCAAGTAACTTCAGCGGCTAATACCTATATACTAAATTTTCCAAAAACTTTATCAAAAGAATTCTTTTTGCGCTCGTGTATTAATCACCAATCATGCTTCATCAAAGCAGAACTTTTTGCACTGTTTGGAAACTATAAAATTGTCGCTATGGGATCCGATTTTGAAATGTGGTTAATATATATGAAGAACAACAGAACTTTTGTAAAATTAGATAGGTGCATTGCTCAATTTTACCTTGGCGGTGCTTCATCCAGACTGGAACATATGCCTCTGCGACGAGCTATTTATAATGAATATTTTACAAAAGAAGATTTCTTAAACTTTTATATGGACGAGAAACAATCAGCTTTAATGCGAATGAATAAGGCTAACACCCCCCCTCCCTCATCACCTCCTAAAACACAACCGTCTCCAGAAGTAATAAGTATTACGCTATTCGGATTTATCAAGTTTTTGGAAATCTCACGCACGCCCACTCATATCCGCATTATTTTATTTAAAGTTTTTCCTCTTTTAATGAGAGCTAAAAGCAATACCGCACAACGCTATTACTTATTTAATAAAATTCCTTTGGTGACGATTAAGAAAGAAGAGAGAAAATCATAATGCAAAAAGCAGTTTTATTTATTGTATTTAATAGATTTGAAAACACAAAAAAAGTATTTGAACAAATACGCATAGCAAAGCCGCCTAAACTATACATTTCTTGTGATGGTCCAAGGGAAGATGTTCTAAAAGAAGATAAAACAGTCCAACAAATCCGAAAATGGATTTTAGAAAATATCGATTGGAATTGTGAGATAAAAACTAAATTCAATACAGAAAATCTTGGCTGTGGTCTTGCTTGTTCTTCTGCTATAACTTGGTTTTTTGAAAATGAAGAAGATGGTATTATCTTAGAAGACGATACTGTGCCAAATCAATCTTTTTTTCGATATTGTGAAGAATTATTAGATTATTATAAGGACAATAAACAAATTTTCTTCATTGGAGGATTCAACCATTTAAATTCAGTCGAAATAGAAGAAAGCTACTTCTTTGCTCGCCAAACAACAGTATGGGGCTGGGCTACTTGGGCTGATCGCTGGTTAAATCATTACCAATACGATATTACAAATTATGATTTGGATATTGTTCTTAACTCATCAAATGCGTACGGATTTAAAAAACGCTGGGAAAAAGTGATTAAGCTCACAGAAGAAAAAGACGGTGTTGATACTTGGTGGGATTACCAATGGCAGTATGCCATCCTAAAGAACAATGGCTTATGCATTATTCCTAAGGAAAATCTTGTTACCAACATAGGTACACAAGGCGTTCATTTTAATGGTGACAACTACCTTTTAAATACACAGTCACACGATTTGTTCAAAGAAAACCCCATGCTTCATTGTGTGGACACTACACTTAATGAAGATTTATTATTTAGAATGGATTCTTATCGTTTTCCCACTACTTTCAAACAAGAAAAAAAACACAAGCCAGTTTTTTATATCCATGCAGGTTCGCACAAAACAGGTACAACGGCTATACAAGATTTCTTTTTCAAATATAAAGAAGAATTAACACGCGATACTGAATTATATTTTCCTAAAACCTTTGCGCACCCAAACAATACCTATAGACATTCTCTCTGCAAAATATTTAAAAATGAAGACAGCCTCAATCTTCTATTGACAGAACTTGCTGAGCACAGAGGAAAAGACTTTTTTATTACTGATGAAGAGATGAACTATATCTCTAAAGAACAGTATGAACTAATACAAGAAGTATTACCCGAATACGATTTTAAGATTATTTTTTATATTAGAAAATACGATGACTATGTGAAGTCCTTGTTCAATGAGCGCACGAAAGTTGCACAGCGCTGGGGCATTGCCTATACAGACTATGCGAGTTTTTTAGATAATTTTTTCCCGACCTCAATATATTCTCCAGAGAAGAGATTAGAAATTTATAGTGCAGCTGTTGGCAAAGAAAATTTAATTCTTAAAATATATGACCGTGCATTGCTAAAAAATAATGATGTAGTAGACGATATCTTAGATATACTTGGCGTAGAGAAAATTAGTTCTACTGAAAGTGTGAGCAGCAATCCTAATGTCAGAGGTGAGCTTTTACCATTTTTAGCTACTGCAGCAACTTTTACAAAAAACAAGGATTATTCCAACTCATCTTATGAGCAATATAATAATATCACATCCTTACTAGTTGAATCTTATAATTCAATACCGAAAATTGATGAACAAACCTTGACAAAACACATTACAGAAATACAAAGTGCCATTACTGTAATTGATGATTTTATCCCAGGATACAAAGATTTGTTTCGTAACAAAGAAATCAATATAGACCCACCACACACTAATTTGGAAGGTAAAGATGTTTTTCTAGCTACTTTGCTATACTCACTTATGAATGATGTGCAAGAATTAAGAGAAGAAAACAAACAAATATTATCCACACTTGCCAATAATAACAACACCTCTCCTCCACCCAGAAAATCTTGCTTATCCTCCATAAGAAATAGCATTTGTGAACCTTGGATAAAAAAGAAAGCATTTGAATTACTGCACACAAAGAATCTCAAAGAACTAGAAAAAATGGTTGATGGAATAATAATAAATAATAGTAGGATGGCTTGGCCTTATTATTTAAAATCTAAAGTTTGCTACATAAAAGGTATGCATGGATTAGCTATGACAAATATCCAGATTGCAATAGACTTAGAACCAAATACAGTATACTTTCGCAAATTCAAAGCAGTAATTGCGAAAAAATAACAAAAAAAATTAGATATAAACATTCTTTCTTCGAGCTTAGTCAAATGCAAAACCCAAAAGTTACAGTCATAACCGTAGTATACAATATTATAGAAGCAGATAGGCGCGAAACTTTTTTACAATGTGTAGAAAGTGTGAAAGCGCAGACCTACAAAAACATTGAACACATTATTATTGACGGAGCCTCAACAGACGGAACTCTTGAGCTTATTCA
>CAYJFE010000161.1:0-2652 GCA_964369165.1 uncultured Desulfovibrionaceae bacterium
AAACTTGCAAAGGCTTCTTGAGTGAAATGTGGGCGAACTGTTTGTAATTTCTCTCGCCAATCAACAAAATCTAGAGAGATTGAAGAAGTGACAATTTCAGTTGTCCAATTCAAAAGGCCTTGCTCGGAAAGCACAGGCTGATCGAGCGGAACAAGCTTTGCGATTTGCAAATCTGGAGTGACGGCATAATAGACAGGCGTTGGCCTTGTCATATAGAGAAAGATTGAAAAAGCTATTGATAATACAACACAAAAACCCAATACAAAGGAGAGCTTGACTGCAAGATAATAATTCTTTTCATACCATGCTATGCCGCCTAGAGGATTTTTGGCTTGTTCGTTGAGTTCAAGAATTTCTTCTTGTTCTTGTTTATTTTTCATAATTCTAAACCTTAATTTAAAAAGTTTGTAAGGAAAGGGATGGGGGTTTGGGGGAAGGGAAAAACTAACTTTATCAAAGTTTGGTTTTCCCTTCCCCCAAGGCGATTAAAGCCCTAATTCACCTAAACCAGTGGTTTGGTCTGTGCCGAAGATAGTTGTCGAACTTGAACCAATGACTGACGGTGCGGCTAGGAGAAGCGAAGCTATGAGAATCTTGATTAATCCGCTTGCATAGGTGGAATTTCCACGGCCGTTGGTTGCGCCGTATAAATCAAAACAGCCCCATACAACAAAGCCCATGCCTGCGGTGTATCCAAGAAATTTTAAGGCTTCAGCTACACCTTTTGAGTTTTCTGTGATGTTGTTGCCAATGTCGCCAAAACCTGTGTTTGCAAATGAGAGCTCAGGAAAAAGACAATAGGCGGAGAGTGAGAGAAAGCTTAAAGTATAAGCAAGTAAATATCTGTTTTTATTTGTGTTCATATTTGTTTCCTTTTTGTTTTTATAAAATAAATTCTATATACGATTGAATATCGCTTCCTGCGGTTGAACCGAGTGCTTGTAAAAATTGGACGATGTTTACGGCGAGTGTACCTCCTATCATGTGGGTTATGGCTTTGGGCATATCCTTGGCTCTTTGCGGAGTGTCACGAAGAAAGTTTATGCCTCGTATAACTCCTAATAAACCTATGAGCATAACTGCCCTGAGTGAAAAAGTGATGTAATCAGCGGCATTTGCGGCATCTGATGAGTAAGACAATATGTTTTCAGCACTTGCATTATTGAAAATGCTGACGGAAATTGAATCAAGAAGTGGCGGAAGATTGAGGCATAAGACAGCCGAGAGAAACAGCCAAATATATTGACTTGAATTTCTTTCCTTGTTGGCATTTATTGCGCTGTATCCAGCCATAAAAAAGAGTGCTATCCCTAAGACATAACAAAGAATTGTTATGGTATCCCACCATGGTGTGAGCGTGTTTATCGCATTTGTGAGATAATTCATGGCTACCTTCCTGCACTGATGAGAAGAATGCCTATGGCTGAACCCATATTGAGATAAACTGTAGGCGGCCTATTGAAGTTTTCTGCAAAGATTTCGCTTGCTCTTTCGCCCACTTTTCCTGCGGCAATGATAGATTGCTCAGCTAAAGAATAATTGCTGAAAAGCATTTGCCCTGTAGGTTCGCCAAGATAGGAATTGACTGTTTCCGCACCGCTAAATTGTGTTGCTTCGCCAAATCCTTCTAAGAAAGATGCGGCTATGAGACCTCCCCAACGTGAAAAGAAATGCGTGTTTACCTTGCTTGCAACTGAGGCTTCAGTAGTGTCTGGATCGACGGCATAGCCTTCAATGGAATGCTCAGTTCCGTCAGGCATAATGGCTCTATCAAATTTGATAACTATGCGCTCATCAAAGCGAGCAAATGAACCTATAAACTTTGTCTTACGAAAATCACCCGTGACAACCGTGGCCATAACAGCAGAAGAAACGTCTGAATTTATAGCCGTATCTACAATGGCATAATACATTTCGCCAGACTTGAAGACTTGGCCTTGATTTGCTTCTTGCAGATAGTTTTCAACTTCTTGATTTATTTCTTCTTCAAGCACTTTTTCTTGTATATAGGCTATTTCGCCCATATTGATTTGCGTGCTCAATCTATCATCAAGAATGGCAATAGCCTCAGTCATTCTTTTGAGCTGATCCTGCGTAAAAGTGACTCTTGGCTTTTCTTTTACTTCGGGCTTAGGCTCTTCAAGCTTTATCATTGTGGGCTGTGGCTCTTCCTCAATAACAATAGGCTCAGGCTCAGGGCTTTCATTGATAGGAATTGAGAAGTACGATTCGCCATTTTCAGCGGCCTTTGTACTTTGATTATTGTCGTGCTTGATAATCATTTCATTGTATTTTTCAGAAGCTTCATTGCTTGCCACAGAACCTTCCACATTTTTATGAGTCACATTCGCAACATTAGAGGGCATTTGCACGCTCTCTTTATTGAAGATTGTCAAAACAACAAATACAATAGAAAGGCAGACAATAACTATAAGAGCACCATAGATTATGGCTCTACGCCTTTTTTCTTTCATGCTCATGGCTAAAACTCCACATCAATACTTTGAATTTTGCCATCAACAGAAAGTAAAATGCGATTTGTCAATGCCGATATTTCATAGCATTTAATGCCTCCTGCACCGTGGACGACAGCCGTCCAAGACGGAAAAATCAATAAGTCATTCGTGCGAAGATAGAGCTTATCTTCAAATT
>CAYJFE010000161.1:2752-4636 GCA_964369165.1 uncultured Desulfovibrionaceae bacterium
ACAAGAGGTATATCTTTATCCTTGAAAGTGACAATAAGGCTTGTTGAAGCATTCGACTCGAGGGGCAATATATTAATAAGATTACCGTCTGGAATTTCAGGTTTCAATATCTGAAAAGCAGTAGGAGAGCCATTTGTGAGCGAAGTTACTTCCCATGGGCTTCCCGTTACATCGTGAAAAACTAAAGCCGTTACAGTATTTGCTGTCGTGTATACCTTTATCGGTTCGTTTCCCGGCTCAAGCGTGACTTGCACAGTTCTTGTGTCTAATGAGGGAACAACGGCAGACATAGCCTCCTCTTGTTCACGGGCAAATTCTCTATAGAGCATGATTTGCTCGTCAGTAAGAGGTTGGTGCATTTTGAGTGATTCATTGAATAATTGATTTTCTATTTCTTCTTGGCTTTCTTCATTCTGTGCGAATGAAATATTGAAGGGCAAGAATAGAAATAATGCTGTGCAGAAAAGGAGTTTATACATCTTTTTGCCTTCCTTTGTTTTTGTTCTTTCTCTTTTTAGGAGTGTAGGGAAATTGATTTTGTATCGTAAGCCGCCTAAATGACTGATAATGCATAGTGAGTTTCTTCTCATACATGAGCATTCTGTGAACTCGTGCCATGGTGTAGCCGCTAATCAGCATTTGTTTAATCAAGTCACGGTGTAGATTAAATTCAACAAGTGAACTTGCTTCTGTTTCTCTGTGCATAAATTTTCCTTTTTATTTGGATTTATATATATTTTTTATTGCTAAAATATTGAAATGCTGTGATATTGAAATTTTCTTCCACAGCAAAAAGTGAGGGATTTTCTTGATAGTGAATAAAGAAATACCTTTTGGCGGTGAAACGATTGAAAGAGGAATCGTGCACAAAATGCTTTGAAAATTCTTCCCAAGCTTTTTCTGTTTCCTTTCTTTCTGCTTCAATTTTTTCACGCTCAAGTCTGGCTTGTTTAGCTCGCAAAGCCATTTCTTCTGTGCTTTCACAAATGCGAACAACAGGCTGAATTTCATTGACAGGGCTTTCTTTTGGCAATTCTTCCCAGCGTAAATCTTTCAAGAAATTATAGAGCTGCGGAATAAAACGGCCATTTTCTCTTTGCCATTGTTCAGACTTCACAAAGTGAGAAATTGCTTTTTCAAAGAGTGATAAATGTGGAATTTTCCCTTCTTTAGCCAAGTTTACAAAAGCAATACGAGCTTTTTCTTTGTTTTCTTTCTTGGGGTAGATATTCCAAAAATCCTCAAAAGATTGATTATGTTCCACACTCCCATATGTTTTTTGAGGAGTTATTTCTTGAGAGTGCGGAACGGTATCAGGAGGTAATGGAGGAGAAGAGTGAGTTAAGTTATTTAAATTTTTAACATTATCTTCTGTGTCATTTTTTGATATATTTTCGTCATTTTTTGACACTTTGCTGTCAGAATTTGATTCTTTACTATCATTATTTGACAGGCTAGAAGATTGATTTTCTTGTTGATTATTTTGATTTGGGCTATTTGTTTTTTTAGGTGAGAAAAGATGAAACAATTCTTTTTTCTCATTATATTGAATAACAACAAAACCGAGCGAAACTAATTGCCTCAGCCACTTCTTAATTGAGTTGAGAGAAGCGTGAAGTCTTTTCGCTAATGTTGTTTTTGATGGGTAACAGAAAGACTTTTTGCGTGCATAATCACAAAGAGTGCAGAATAGTAACTTTGCACCGTGATTGAGTTCTTCGTGTTCGTAAATGAAATTTGGCATAATATAACCTCTGGCATCTATACTTGGTGTAAACGCTTGCATTTATTTGTCCTTTTGTAGATAAAAAGCGTAAAATATAGCCCTAAAAACTTGACTTTTAATGCCAAAATGGGTATAGTAATTTCATTGTTTGTCCTAAA
>CAYJFE010000162.1:0-4589 GCA_964369165.1 uncultured Desulfovibrionaceae bacterium
TTCAGGAGAATGTGTCGTTTCCAATTTAACCAATGTTGAGCTTTGGATAGCTTGAAATTTTAGAAATGTCAAGTCGTAATATTGTGCAGTAATATACCACTTTTTCATGTGTTATTTATAATAATAGTCAACATAGGCAGATAAAGTTGCAAGACAATAATAAAGTTATCTGAGCTAGTAGCGTTTGAGAAAAGGTTAGTTGAAACCGTCTAAATGTTTTTCTAGAGTACGGAAAATATCTTTAAAAGTTTTATTGTCATATTGCTTTATTGGGCAAACAAGATAATAAACAAGAGGGTCAGGTTTTTTTTCAAGATTGACTGAAACAAAATCATGGTTTATAATTTCATCTTTAATCATAAAGTCTGGAAAAAAAGCAATATCTTGTGTTTTGGGTATGATGTTTTTAACAATAAGCAGATTAGCCTTATCATTAATGTTTTTTATGAGTAGATTGTTTTTTAGAAAGAAATTCATAATATGATCCGAAAATTCAGTGCCTTTACTTCCAATAAAAACATTTATCTCTGGAAAATCTTCAAGAGAAATAGGGGAGTTGTTTAGAATTGGATTATCCGAGGCGCATATAGAAAGAATTTCTGCAGAATAAAATTTTTGCATATAGGTATTTTCGAGCTTAGTGTTAACCGCAACAAAGGCAATATCAACTTCATGTTTATACATTTTATGGATAAGGTTCTTATAATCTCCAAGAACAAAATCCAACTCAACTTCTGGAAGATGTTCTTCAATGCACTGCTTAAACTTAGGAATCATGCTTTGAGCGGGAACAAGATGCATACCAATTATGATTTTTTTCTTTAATTTATGAGAAAGCGTGTGTAACTGACTGTTTAAAACTTCAGCTTCCAAAAACATTGACTCAAGCTTAGGGTAAATTTCTATAGTTTGCTGTGTAGGGAGCAGTTTGCCCTCTTTACGTAGAAAAAGCTCAAAACCTAAAAAATCTTCAAGTTTTTTTATTTGCATATTTACAGCTGGCACACTGACATTCAACTTTTCAGAAACATGCTTATACGAACCAAATTTGATACATAAATAATAAACATAAAGTTGATTAAAGTTCAATTGTAATATCATAATATCTACCTAGTCCCTATCTCTTGATTCTGTATTCTAGATTAAATAGCATATTTTTTCAAGTGCTCCAACAAGTTTCTAGATTAAGTTTTTCTTAGTCTAACTCTAAGATAAATTAGCTATGCAAAAGTGAATTTCTACTATATTTAATATAATAGAGATATGTGAAAAAAGTATCTTGCCATTGAAGCTTGACACAGTTCTCTAATTCTGTCTGTCATTCCTTGCCTGTTTCTCTGTTCACAGCAAGGAAATGGCAGAGTTGAAAACATCAATATTTTAAGGAGTTATCTATGTTGAAGATTAAAAACCATGTTAAAATTCTTGCCTTTTGCTTTTGTCTTGCTGCATTGTCAGGTGCACCTACTGCACAAGCTGCAAATTTTAAAAATCTTTCCTTTATGGGAGAATACCAAGAACTTCACCCTACAACACAAAATGTGTTTTTACCTTTTTTGGAAAGAGCAAAACAAGATTTAGATAAAGTAAGTTTCAACTATTTTGCGGGTAACACCCTATATCCGCCCAGTGAATCTTATGCTGTTTTGAATGACGGACGTGTTGATTTTGGTGTTTTTCGTTATGCACGATTTGTAGGTACAATGAATGCTATTGGTGTTGTCGACATACCTGGTATGGCATCCAATGCTATTATAGGTAGCTTGCTCGCACAAGATGTTGTAAACAAATTTCAAATAGTTAGAAGCGAATTTCCTGAAAATTCCGTTCCTTTTACAGCATGGGCATCGGCCTCTTATCAGCTACATACCCTTGAGCCTGTTACTTCTTATGGTGAAATAAAAGGAAAGAAAATAATCGCTTGGGATGCTGCTTCTATGGCGATTGTAGAAGCTTTAGGCGCAAACCCCATTCGTCTAAATTCTACAGATACTTATTTAAGCCTCTCAAAAGGTATGGCTGATGGTGTGCTTTGCCCACTTGCGCCTGTTCGCTCTTTCAAGATTTCTGATATAACAAAACATCACCTCATGTTAGATCTTGGTGTATCATCTTTTCTCATGGGGGCATATAAACCTCTTTGGGATGATTTTCCGCCCGAATATCAAGAATATTTTCATAAAGAAGGCTCAGATGTTTTACCTTTAGCAATTGGCAAAAGTCTTGAAGAAGGTGCAGCACTTGATAGGGAATGGATGGAAAGTATTGGCCATAAATTTTATGAACTAGACGATGAAGGACGTGCAAAAATGCTCAAAGCCTTTGAATCTTTCAAGCAGGCATGGATTGAAAGTTGTAAAGAAAAAGGAATTGAGAATGCTGAAGAAATTCTTAAGTATGCTGAAGAAAGAAGTGCATTTTATCAAGCAGAATACGAAAAAGGTGTTTATTAATCTTGTAAAATCAGTAATTTTAAAAGTATAAGGATAATATATGCAAAAAAGTATTACGCTTACATCGCCAAAATTTGATGACTTTCAAGCATTATTGACTAATTTTGCAAAAGTTGTGCAACTACCAAGCGTTTTGGCAATGTGTATTATGCCTATAGTTATTTGTACAGACGTTATATTACGAGCATTTGATATGGCTGTACTTGGTGCGATTGAAGTTGAAAACACTTTGCTTGTGATCAATACATTTAGTGCTATTGCTTTCTTACAAATTAGCAGTTCTCATATGGGCATAGATTTAATTTATGAGAATTTTTCTGATTTTGTTAAAAGGTGTGCAGATGTAATGGTATCAACACTTTCTTTTAGTGTTTTATGTCTACTTTCTTATCAAGCATTTAAGACTTTCCTTGGAAAAGCTGATTTCTTTTCAGAAGAACTTCTTGTTCCAGCACAGTTCTACTATGTTTTGCCTGTAATAGGGCTTTCATTGGCTACACTTATGTGTGGTTTCACAATGATCAAAGATATATGGCTTTGCATCTTAAACAAAAAATTTGTACCTATACTTATAGGAGCAAGTATTACAGCTCTTATTGCCTATTTTCCTTTTTGGCTCAAAGCAAGTGATTATGACATTTCTTATTTTGCTCTAGGAGGTATCATATTCCTTATTATGTTCTTCTTGCTTTTTTCTAAAATGCCGATAGGCTGGGTTATGTGTGTGTGCGGTGCGATCGGCCTTATTATTGTTTCACGTTCCATGTCTGCCGCTATGGCCTATGTAGGAAGTACACCCTATGCAGCAGTTGCACAAAACAACTTTGTTGCTTTGCCTATGTTTGTGCTTATGGGCACACTAATACTCTATTCTGGTATTTCACAAGATCTTTTCGATTGTGCAAATAAATGGATAGGGCATAAACCAGGTGGTCTTGGCATGGCAACAGTAGCAGGGTGTACAGGCTTTGCCGCAGTATCTGGCGATTCTATGTCAACTGCGGTGACAATGGGATCTGTTGCTTTACCAGAAATGAAAAAACTCAATTACGATCCAGCTCTTTCTACAGGTGCTTTAGCTGCAGGCGGAACACTTGGAATTCTCATTCCTCCAAGTTCAGGTTTTATTATTTATGGTATTGTCACAGAAACCTCTATAGGCAGATTATTTTTAGCAGGTATTATTCCTGGACTTTTGCTTGCTTCTATGTTTATGGCTTATATCTATTATGTAGCAAAAAAAGATCCTACCCGTGCTCCAGCTGGTGTGCGCTATCCATACAGTGAGAGAATAAAATCACTTACAGGTATTTTCCCAATGCTAGGTCTTTTTGTGTTGGTGCTTGGAGGTATTATTTTTGGTATCTTCAGTCCTACAGAAGGCGGTGGAGTTGGAGCGATGGGAGCGTTTCTCTATGCCTTTGCAAGAGGAAAAACGACACGAGCCAATCTTTTTACAGCACTAAGATCGGCAGGTATGCTTTCTGCAAAATTGATGTGCATCATGATTGGTGTGGGTGTGTTAGGCTATTTCTTCGCAGCAACAAGACTTCCTTTTATTATTGCAGACTGGCTGACAGGGTTACCCCTCAATAGATACATTATCTTTGCCATCATTATTGGTGTGTTTATCCTTCTTGGCTGTGTGATGAATGTTATTCCAATGCTCACCTTGGTGCTTCCTTCTCTTTTCCCAAGTGTTGTTGCACTAGGCTTTGATCCTGTGTGGTTTGGTGTTGTCTGCGTTATGGTAATGGAAATGGGGCAAATAACTCCGCCTGTGGGAGTTGTTGTTTTTGCTCTAGCGGCAGTAGCAACGGACACGCCTATGGCGACTATTTTTAAAGGTATTGTTCCTTTCTTACTTTTGATTATTGTGGGCGTTATTTTGGTAACTCTCTTCCCTGCATTGGCAACATGGCTACCAAACACTATGATAGGTCTTGAGCAATTGTAATGGGATAATTACCTTCTTAGTAAAACACACAACATGTCTAGAGCAGTCCTAACAAGTGTTGAGCCTGCTCTAGCTCCTAATCGTATTCAAAAAGCAATCACTTACGGCAGGCAAAGCCTGTTCTATTCTTGCTTTTTGCCACTCAATGCCACTAAAGTGTCAATGAGCGGACTAGAGCA
>CAYJFE010000163.1:0-4555 GCA_964369165.1 uncultured Desulfovibrionaceae bacterium
TTTCTTTCCATATAAGCATTATAAATATTAACAATACTTTCTTGAATTTCAATAGTAGGTACAGGGATTTTAATTCCACATAAAGCATCCCAAGTAAATACTTCTGTTGAACTTCCCCATGAGCGATAGCAAGCCTCTCTATCCCATTCATCACGAGAAAAAAGCATAAAAAGATATTCAGGAATAATTTCATTTGATTTTACTCTAAATGCAGTATTATTCCAACTAATAATAAAAGGAGTATTCGTACTATTAAAACCCAAACCTATTTTTTTACCATGTGTTCTTGGATTATAAACAAATTCTTTTGGTTTAACTATTAAAAACTTGCTAAGTTCTGTACCTTTTACATCTGCTTTTGTAGGAATTATCTGTTTAGTAATTGTCATACCTTTTACATCATCAGAACTAAACTCTAAAGAAGTGTTTCTATCATCTGTTATATCAATGTAGTTCCCTGTAGAAGTGAGGTCTAATTCTTTTCTTAAGTTCTCAATATAGGCATCACAGGTAAGCTTTAAATCATCAAGCCCTTGTTCATACGTTTCTTGATTCGCTTTCATAGCATTATAAATATCAACATATTTTTGCTGAATTTCAATCGAGGGGATTTCTATTTCAATATCGCACATATCATTCCAAGAGAAAGTTTCTCTTGCGCTCCCCCACGAATTAAATCGAGCGTATCTATCAAATTCAGGACGATTGAAATACATATACAGATAGTTAGAAAGAAGTTTATTTGTATCTTTGATTCTAAAAACAATATATGAAGATGAAACAAGGTATTTTTCTTGTGAGGTGTTTTGAGCTAAAGAAATCTTTCCACCATTACGTGAAGTGACAGTTACATAAGAAAAATCATCAGGCATCACAATTTGATATGGACGTAGTGAAACTCCTTCCATATCTGCTTTTGTTGGAATAAACATTTTTTTTATTGAAATTCCACGAACACTTTCTTCACTTAGAGAAAGTGAGTTGTTTCTCAAATCAGAAAGTTCTATAAAGTCGCCAAGTTTACTCAATCCCATAACCAATTCCCTTAAATGCCTTGATAAGCATTTCTTGTGATTCTTTTTCAGTTTTGAGGATTGACTTCATCTCTTTTTGGATACGTGCCATTTCTTGCTCGTAGTCTATTTCTAAATCACGGTCGATGAATTCAATATACTTACTTGGTGCAAGGTTATAATTTTGCGCTCTAATTTCATCTATAGACACAGATTTACATAGTTCTGGACTGTCGTGATAAAGGTTGGTATCAGCACTTTGCCAATTTGTATAAATTTCTTTTATATAGCCGATTTGCTTGTCGTCAAACATGACATACTTTTTCTCATAGATATTATTATCCCATTTGCGTAAATCCACAAAAAGGACTTCATTTTGTCTATCACGGAGTTTTCTCCCATTCAATTCACGAGCTTTTTTATTATTATTGAGAATCCAAAGAGTTACAGAAATATCAGTGGAATAAAACATCTCACGAGGAAGAACAATTATTGCTTCAACTTTATTGTTTTCTATCAAGTTTTTACGTATTCTATATTCGTCAGCATCAGCACTGAGCGCACCATTTGCAAGCAAGAAACCTGCAATGCCGTTCTGCACATCAAGCTTTGAAAGCATGTGAAGAATCCATGCATAGTTGGCATTTGAAACAGGAGGAAGCCCATAACCTGACCAACGAGGATCGTCAGTAAGTTCATGTTCAGTTCTCCACGCTTTCAAATTAAAAGGAGGATTTGCAATAATAAAATCAACTTTTTCATCTTTGTGCTGGTCATGGGTAAAAGTGGAATCGTCTTTCTTTCCAAGATTATGCGAAATTCCACGAATAGCAAGATTCATCTTCGCAAGCTTCCAAGTATCTCTTCTTGATTCTTGCCCAATAACTGAAATCTCTGAACTGTTCCCATGATGACTTTCAATAAATTTAATCGACTGAACAAACATACCACCTGAACCGCAACATGGGTCATACACACGCCCTCTATATGGCTCGATAAGTTCTGCAATGAGCTTTACAAGACTTGCAGGAGTATAGAACTCTCCCTTTTTTCCTGCCTCAATAGCAAAAGCCTGTAGAAAGTATTCATACACACGCCCGATTAAATCTTTATCGTGAAAGCGGTCTTCATTGATTTTATTAATTTCATCAATCAACGATTTTATGGCAGTGCTTTGCACTCCAAGCGAAGTATAGAAATTTTGTGGAAGAGCACCTTTTAAGGAGTCGTTCAATTCTTCAATTTCTTTCATTGCAGTATCAATCTTGATAGCAATATCGCTCTGACTAGCGTTTTGCACCAAATAAGACCAACGGCAATGCTCTTCAAGATAAAATACATTTTCAGATAAATAAAATGCAGGCTTTTCCAAAAAAGCAGGAACATCACCATATTGAGCAACAATTTCTTTGCGCCTTTTTTCAAATTTATCACCTGCAAACTTTAGGAAAACAAGCCCCATAACAGCATCTCTATTTGCATCGCTTCCGCCATGCGTTGAACGCAAAGCATTTCTGCAATTAAACATTATACTTTCGAGTGATTGTTCTTTTTCTGCTTTTTTCTTTACTGCCATTGTTTGTTTTTCCTTAATATGAATTGATTTGATTTCATTATATATAAAATTAGATAAAGTGTATAGAGAAAATTTTAGCCGTCTAAGGTGTCACTTGCTGAGATGAGATTGCCAAAGTCGAGCATGGAATTGAGTTTGCTTTGGATTTCTTGGATGATACTTTCTTCAAAAACATTTTTTATAATTACTCGTGAAGAGCTTTTTAAAGCTAAAAGCTCTCTTCCTATATAATTGTTCACTCCACAGAAAATTTTAAATGCCTCTTCGACTGTGGCCACACTTTCACTACTTAAATAGCTTGGAATAAATTTAATACGATTCAATAGTAAAATCTCAAGTGATAAACAAATCAACTCATATTTAGGTATAATTGGAAATCCTTTTACTAGCATTTCTGCGTTATAAACACTTAGCTTGCGAACAAGCTCTAAACGTTGTGTTGCATCTATTTCTCGATGTTCTTTACTGCTGATATCATGCTCTTGAAAAGCTTTATCTAAATAGATTTCTTTGCCAATCAATAGAAAATCAGAAAAATTACTTTTTTTATCAACCGTCATTACGTTTTTTAGTAAAATCATACACAAACCGAAAGAAGGTTTATAAGCATTGTAAAGGGTTATAAACTTAAAAAACTTTTTCTCTAGATTTCTGATTGATGAAAAATGTTCTTGTGAATCATAGATTAATCGCAAAAGTACTTGCTGATGAAGCTGGATATCATTAAAAAGTTGATTCGTATAATCTTGATCTATAAGGTTTTCTACTTGTGCAGATGATTGCCCATGTACTCTTTCAAGAAGAATACCATAATTAATTTCTTGCTTAGGATTTATCACAGAAAATTCGTTTGGGAGGTTCCTTTTTATAAATTCAGTTGGTATATCTGAAAAATATTTGCATAGCAATTCTTTTGCATACGCCATGAGATCAGCTTCAGGCAATTCAAAGAATAAATCAATAAACTTTTCTAGATAGATTTGACTATATTCATCTTTTAAACCAAAAGTATGTTCAACAACAGAAAGAAGCTGATTTTTATCAATAGCAAGAACAAAAACAAGTCCATTTATGCTGAAAAAGTGTTTTATTGATTCTAAAAGTGAAATCACATAATCAGGTTTACAACGGTCAAGCTCATCAATCATCACAAGAATAGGTGAGTTAGTTTTATCTTTTACTTTATCGACGATTGATTCAAGCTCTTTTATAAAGTCAACTTTATTTTCACTCCTTTCAGCATAACGATCTAAAAGGCTTTCTGCTTGTTCAGAAAATACTTCTGCAAAGACATCATCAATTTCATTATCTGTTTTTTTATTTAAATATTCTTTAAATAAGCGAGAACCAAGTTTCCCCAAAATACTTGGTTTTGTAAAAGATTTAACAGTTTTTTTAACAAGGCTTTCAGCTTCCTTGACTTCTAAAAGGTTACTTTTTTGAAGTGTAACTTTTATTGCAGAAACAATGGCAATACGTGGGTCGTCTTCCTCATTTTCCCATGCGCTAAAGTAAACGCAAGGTGTTTTATCTGTATCACCTTCCTTATAGCCATGCTTATTTTTCCAAGCATTCAGAAAATATGTCTTGCCAGTTCCCCAAGCAGAAGAAAGAGCGATAACATATGGAACTTTTGTATTTTTTACTAGATAATTTAGTCTATCAGCATACTGCTCACGATTGAAAATATCGCCATCTTCCTCCCAACTAGCATTGAGAACATTCGATTGACAGGAGTTTAGCCCTGAAATTGCATGAGGACTATAATTACTTCCATTATTTTCTTTGTATTCAAGTTTATCTTCTTTTTGCATCATAAAATCCTTAAAAATAAAACTGTTGATGCTGTTAGCATAAACTGTTCTATAGAGGAAATCAAGAGAAGATTGAGTTAATCTGTTACTGACTTATCCTAAGTTATAACTCTCATAGCTTTCATTACCCTCAACCAATTTTCTAAATTCTC
>CAYJFE010000164.1:0-2742 GCA_964369165.1 uncultured Desulfovibrionaceae bacterium
AGGCGGCACGGGCATTGATATATTGAATATTGGAAATGCAAGCGTAATACCAGAAAATATTGACTCAAGTATTGAGCTTATTGTTGCAGGTGAAAATACTAGCAGTGTAACTTCCTTGAGTGTTCTTGAAAGTGACGGCATTACAATTGATGGCAATATTCTTTCATTTACTGATGATTGGACTCCAAGTTCTTCAGGTGGAAAAGCAGTTCTTCATAATGAAGTGAAAGGCTATACTATAACTATCAATTCAGGCTTTACTGCTGTCCGTGAAGCTGATTTCGCAAATGATGCAATGAGATATATAGATGGCAAATTTGAATTGGTTAATGGCGATACGCCTAGTGGTATATACCTCTATCAAAATGCTAGTGGAAACTATATCTATTCAAACACGCTACTTTCTGGCTATACATTAACTACCTCTACCTCTATCAATCAACCATTAAATCTTTATTCTATCTCAGGTACACTTACAACAGGCGATAATCCTGACACTATTACATTTGCTACTGCACCAGCAGATGTAGGGCAAGTACGCCTATATACAGGGGCGGGGGATGATACTGTCTTATCAGACTACGACATAGCAGGTTATTATATATATACCGAAGAAGGTGATGATGAGATTAATCTCAACGCAGATCTACTAAATGATGGTTATATAGACAGTGGCACAGGCAATGATACTATTAGTGTAAATAGCGTCATTTCTTACTCTTTCATTAACTCTGGTGATGGCAGTGATAATATCACTGTAAATGGTGATGCGATTACCGCTAGAATAGACGGAGGTAAAGATAATGATACAATTAGGATAACAGGTGACTTTACACTAGATACAAACACAACGCAGGCATATTTATATGCTGGTGAAGGCGATGATGAGATTATTATAGATGGTAATGTAGAGCACAATCAGCACATTGCTGATTCTCTTTCTATAAAGGGCGATGCTGGCAATGATAAAATTACTATTGGTGGAGACATAATAGGCAAAATAGAGATTGATGGCGGTGATGGTAAGGACATTATCACAATAAACGGAGATATTACCACAGATAATGACAATGATGATATTAAAATCATTAGTGGCAAGGGTGATGATACTATCACCCTGCAATCTATTACAGCAGGTTTTGGTGGCAATAATGGTTCTGCAAGTATAGATAGCGGTGATGGTAATGACACGGTTACTATTGGTGGTATGCTTGCAAACGCAATTCTTAATACTGGTGCAGGTAGTGACACTATCAATATTACTAACGGAGTAAATCTCACAGGCGGTTCTATTAGTGCTGGAGATGGTAATGATTTTATTAATATTAGTGGAACTGGCGACAGTGTAGTTATCAATAATCGCATAAGCGGTGGCACTGGCATTGATGTTCTTAATGTGAAATCAATTGATCCAATTAAGCCTATAGATACAACTAACACGAATGTCGATATCGAACTAGTCATAAGTGGTGACATTAATAGCTTTGCCGAATTAGAAAGTGCTGGTATTACAATTGATGGAAATATAATAAAGTATAATGAAAACTGGTCTTGGAATGAGTCGGGCAGACTACTCAGCCATATAGATCGTTCAACTTCAATAATGGTAAGAGATACCAATCTTACGGTAGAGATGATGCCCCCTACAGCCATTGACATAACAAATTATACATTTGGCGATTTTTTAGTAAATGAAGCTTCCTCTGACTATGCAATTTATAGTCAAGGAAATAACCTCACGCTTTATGAAAAAAATGATGCAGAAGGTGAATATTATTTACTTTCCAATACAGGATCACATCCAGACTATACAAAAGTTGAAGAACTTGCTCTTGGTGATGAGGGCTATACCTTAACTTTCCGAACATACAATGCCTCAGCCGGCAGTTCTGCGGTAAAGGCACTTTCTTTTGGTAGTGGCGATGATACACTCACACTTGGTGGAGATCCGGTTGGAGCTATTTCAGACAGCTTTACAAAAGGCATTATAGACCTTGGAGCGGGAAATAATACTGCAACAATAGACTATTTTGGAATAGATACTACTACAGATAATGACATGGTTCAGCTTATAAGTGGCGATGGCAATGACACTATTATAATTAAAGAAAGTGCATATAATGGCAAAATAATAACTGGTGATGGCAACGATGCCATTATCGTCACTAATTTTGTCGAAAAAGCAGTTTCCTTTGACCTAGGTGACGGACACGATATTATAAAAGCAGACATTAATCACACTATTCCTAGTCCAGCAGAATTTAAGGGAGGCGTGGGTATAGATATTTACATACATAGTGCTATAAATGCCCCTACTACAGCTAAAGTAACAATGACGGAAGTTGAAGCAATTCTCATTAAAAATACTAATAATTTCGACAACTCAAGCTTAGCGGACATAGGCATAAAAGTTATGGGCACTAATGAAAATGGGGTAATCCACTTGAATGATGATTGGACAGTTGGAGCCGATCAAGTATATACCTATAATGATAGCACTAAGTTCTCCACTCTAACGCTCACAGGCCTTGATGCATCAAAAATTATACACCATGATGACTCTAGTGCTCAGCAAGCTTTTAATGACATCACTTCAGCATACAGTAATACTATACTAATATAAAAAGGTAAAATAAGGTTTTTTTACAACTCCTATTCAGTTTTACAAAGAGAAAAGAAATTTGACTTTTTATACTTTATATTATAGTCTATCTCTTTCAAATTTGTATGCTCGAATAATTT
>CAYJFE010000164.1:2842-4388 GCA_964369165.1 uncultured Desulfovibrionaceae bacterium
ACTTTTTGGCAAGCACTTTTAGATAAAGAATGTTTGATAACAGAAATCCCCTCTGACAGATGGGAAACTGAAACTTTACAACACGATATAAGAAGCGAATTAGGGCGAAGCGTCACCTTCAAAGCTGGTGTCTTAGACAATATAGACGCATTCGATGCGCAATTCTTCTCAATTTCCCCTCGTGAAGCAACTCTTCTCGACCCTCAACAGCGTATTCTTCTCACCATGGCTTATGAGGCTTTTGAAGACGCAAATATTCCTTCACACGATATAGCTGGCTCTGATTGCGGTGTTTATGTGGGCATTTCAAGCCTTGATTATGGCATGAGCGTTATTGAAGACCTCTCTTCAATGACGGCCTATTCCATGACTGGCAATACTATGAGCGTTGCCGCAAACAGAATTTCCTATGTTTTTGACTTGCACGGCCCTTCTTTTGCTGTCGATACGGCTTGCTCTTCTTCCCTCGTAGCTTTGCATACAGCTTGTGAAGCTATTAGAAACAAAGAAGTGCCTATGGCTCTAGTCGGCGGCGTGAATATTTTAATGCACCCCTACTCATTTGTCGGCTTTTCAAAAGCTTCAATGATAAGCGCTACTGGCGAATCTCTTCCCTTTGATGCTAAAGCAAAGGGCTATGTTCGCGGTGAAGGTGGCGCGGTTTTACTTATTAAGCCACTTGAAGACGCCTTAGAAAATAATGATAAAATTCATGCGATTATACGCTCTTCAGGTGTCAATGTCGACGGCAGAAGAAAGACAGGTATCACCATTCCGAGCATTGAAGGCCAAACAGAACTTATGCAAAAAGTTCTGTCGCAAAGTGGCATGGATTGCAATGATTTTGACTTTATCGAAATGCACGCAACAGGAACGGAAGTTGGCGATCCTATTGAAGCGAAAGCCGTCAGCGATGTTTATGCAAAAGATAGAAAAAATCCACTTATGATTTCAACGGTTAAGGGAACAACTGGCCACTTAGAATCAGGTTCAGGCATGGCAAGCCTTGTTAAGCTTGTTCTTTCCTTGAAAAACCGCGCGATTCCTCCAATTCCTTACGAATTAGAACAAAATCCAAATATAGATTTTGAGGCTATGAACCTCAAATATGTGACTGAATACACAGCACTTAATAAAGAAAATAAAACCATCACTGCGGCAATCAACTCCTTTGGTTTTGGCGGCGCAAATGGTCACCTTATTTTACAATCAGCCGATGCTGTAGAAGAACTTGCATCAAGTAAAGCTAAGTCTAAGATAGATTTACAAAAAAATAAGACGAGCACAGAAGCTATTCCTCCGCTCTTTTTGTCAGCACCCTCAAAAGAAGCTCTTGAAGCACTTGCCCTCAAATATGCTGATACATTGAAAAAAGTTGATGAATCTGACTATTATGACTTTGCCTATTCAGCCTATAAATACAGAAATCGCTTTGCAAGAAATATCGCCCTCTTAGGCTCCCAACCTTCTAAAATGGTTGAAGAACTTGAAAAATTCGCTCAAAGCAAAGCAAGCTCTGCACTTGTCAAAGAAGATGCCGTCCTTA
>CAYJFE010000165.1:0-4363 GCA_964369165.1 uncultured Desulfovibrionaceae bacterium
TTCTACAGCGTGACCCTCAAGATATTGAAGCTATAGAAATAACAAATATTTCTGCAGAAGTTCGTCCTTTAGTGGAAGCACTTAATGCTTTGTTTGAGCGTACAGCTCTGCTTATAGAAAGGGAACGTGCATTTGTTGCTAATGCAGCGCATGAACTCAGAACTCCTTTATCTGGTTTGCGCTTACAAGTTGAGGTTTTAGACAAATGCGTAGAAGATACTACAGCAAGAAAAAATGCGCTTTCTAGAATATTGGAAGGAAGTCAACGCTGTACAAGGCTTATCGACCAGCTTCTTTTACTTTCAAGCTTAGAATCTAAACATAGTGAATATAATAAAAATCACTGCAAATATACGACAGTAGAATGGAATTCGCTTCTGCAATATGCCGAAGAAGATATTTTTGATATTGCCTGTGCCAAAAATATAAAGATAGAGTTCATATATGCAGATGAAAGTGTGAATAGCGAAGGTTTTTCCGAACTTTGGGCGATATCCCTAAGAAATTTACTCGATAATGCAATACGTTATACATCAACAAATGGTATTGTGAGAGTTACTTTAGAAAAAGATAGCTTAATAGTAGAAAACAGTGCTGAGCACTTGCCACAAAATGTTATAGTACAATTAGGGCAAAGGTTTTACCGTCCCGCTGGTCAAAAAGAAATGGGAAGTGGACTAGGCTTAGCCATTATACAGCATATTGTGCAGTTGCATAATGCTTCTATGATAATAGAAAATGCAGAAATATGTGATGATGCTGATAAGTTTGTTACAGGGATTCGTGTGAGTATAAAGTTTAAAGATTAGCATTAGAGCATTATGCCATTGTTTTTATATGCAAAAGCATAGCTCTTCATGCCATTTCAACAAGAGTGAGATTTGAAACACTTGAAGATATCCCTTAGCATTTCAAACCTCAGATAAAAGCTTATAAAATGAATAAGTCCTCAAGCGCTAAAATTCATATCTCAGTGTAGCGCTTAGTTCATGCCCTGTTTCATGAGAGGAGTTTTGCAAGGTATAATTAAGTCCCATGCTAAGCCCTTTATCATTTGCAAGGTTCAAGCTAACGCCACCGCTAAAGGCAAATTCGTCAACGACTTTCATGTCAAAGTCAGTAGTAACTGTTCCAATTTTTGTAATGGTATTGGAATATAAATCTCCTGCCGCCACCACAAAGCCCAAGTCAACACTAGGGCTAAATGTCCAGCCATTGTCGAAGCTATATTCTTTTGAGAAAGTCACGCCTACGGGGAAGTTCCATGTGCCTTGGCTAACACTTTCTACTTCTGCCACAGTGCCGCCTGACTTAATAGCATAGTCGGAGGTATGAATATAGGTATAGCGTACACCAACATGCGGCATTATATCTACATAGCTTGTATTAAAGACATATTCTGCCGTCATTCCTGTACTCCAAGCTGTGCTGTCAACGTCTGCTGTAAGGGTTTGCATTTGCATGGCTGTGGGTATTTTCTGCTCGATATCACCCGCAACTTTTGTAAAGCTCACATCGCCATAGAGGGCAAAATTCTGTTGATAATAACCGCCGTAAAGGTTTAAGCCCCAAAGTGTGCTGTTATTGGTGGTTTCGCTAAAGCCGCCTGTGCTTTTGGTATGTCCTGTACCAAGGTTAAAGGCAAGCCCCACACGGAACATCTCGTTAAAAGTATAGTCCGAACCAAGGCTTATGCCAAATAAATCCATATTGTATCCGCCGCTAAAATTGCCACCGTCAAGTCCGTAGGCAGAGCTTCCCCTATAGAGCGGTAAAACCCATAGAGCCAAGCCGTCGGTGAGAGAATTTTGCGTGCCAAAGTCAGAACCTGCAGATACACCCATTATGTCTGCACTATCGTCTAATTGTGCAGATTGCGCGTCTACTGTTTGGTTCAAGTTCACAACAGGAATATTGAAGCCTGCTCTTCTAATGCTTTGCCTATCCCCCACATTGTTTAGCCCCGCTTGCATGGCGGCATAGGAAGTTTTATCAATAAGTGCGAGGTTGCCAAAGCCTAATAAGCCATTCATAACTTTTGCCACTTCGTCAGGATCACTGCCTAAATAGCCCGTATCCACAACACGCCCAAGAAATTTTTCACCATTATCAGTGCTATTTGGATCTGGGTTGCCATTGTATTGCTCAAGAACTTTTTCGGCTTCTTCATCAAGATTAGCTACAGTAGCTTTCACCACTTTTAGTATAAATGTGCCTGCACTTTGGTCAAGCACAGCTTGAACCGATTGGAGCAAGGAGTTTGACGTAATGGTTGAGGGGTTTATATTGTTGGTGGCAGTGCTATCATATCCCCATGCACCATCGGCTATATTAAATGTATCAAAGCCTTCTGCTACCTTTATTTCTGAACCTGTGGGCGCACCCAC
Source organism: uncultured Desulfovibrionaceae bacterium (assembly GCA_964369165.1). GTDB lineage: Bacteria > Desulfobacterota > Desulfovibrionia > Desulfovibrionales > Desulfovibrionaceae > CAYJAZ01. The sequence goes on from CAYJFE010000165.1 coordinate 2,388, forward strand.
AACACGAATTTGAGCACCTGCAGAAACATTAATCACGGGGCTAGCACCACTACTCTGTATGGCGAAAGTCTCTGAATAAGCCGGAGCTTCTAAGGTTAGCATTGAACCAGAGGTAAAAATTGGTTGATTTGCCCGAATAATACCGGAGGATTGCACCCCGCCTTGGTTAATAGTACCAAGATGCAGAGTGGCGTTATTTACCTTTATAGTGCTTCCATCATATACAGTGTTGTTTAAACGAAAGACGTTATGTAGGCCTTCGCCTTCGATGTTAAGTCCAACCTTAAAGATGCTGTCAGCTGCCCTAATGCTATCATTAATTAAAAATGAACCATTATCACCCATCATCTTAAATTCATGAATTGTATTGACTGCACTGGTAATGGCATTATAACCGGTGCTGTCCGTATTGCCACTAAAGATGTTTAGCTTATTATCTGCAAGAAAATTTAAAGCTGTGCTGGTAAAAATACCTCCGCCTTGTCCACTGCCGGAGTTGTCAGTGCCTGCTTGGTTATTTATGAAATTGCCGGTTATGTAGCCACCTATAGGACTTGGGGCAGTGGAACTAATTATCATACCACCACCATGGGCACCGGATTTATTTGCAATAAAATCACCAGTTATATTACCGCCAACACTAGAATCACCGGCTATCAATATACCCCCACCACCATAGCCATCTGCGTTAGTTCTGGCTTCATTGGCAATGAAATCACTGTTTATATTACCTACTACTATGCTACCCAGGTTAAGATAAAGACCGCCTCCGCTATGCTCGGCTATATTGTTTATAAAAGCACCGTCAATATGGCCATCAACTTTGCCACTTGAACTGATATACAAACCGCCACCACCTTGACCAGGATTAGTACGGTCTGCTTTGTTTTGTATAAAGTATGCGTTTAAAGTTCCCACTTGGCCCTCTAAGAATATGCCACCACCAGAAAGTGTTGTGTAGTTACCGGCTATTACAGCAGGACTATGTTCGTTATATCCGTAAATCTTCTGTACGGTAGCACCAGCATTAATGTACATACCACCACCGTGACCGTCATTAGCTCTATTGGCAATGAAATTGCCAGATATATAAGGAATGTTAGCGTTCCCGTCAATATAGATACCTCCGCCTGCGCCAGCAGTCGTGCTATTAGCAATAAAATTTCCGGCAATACCGTTAAGCTGGACGCCTACCGCGCCCGAAACACTCGCACCACCGCCATTTGTAGGGCTTTCAACTCCCAAAATGTTTGAGTTTATCCTATTAGTAGCATCTGTAATAGTTATTTTAGAGCCATAGCCACCAGCAATATTAGTTCCATTGCTTATGGCATAATAAGTTATATCAAACGCGTCCTTAAATTCAAAATCATTGAGTGATGATCTTGTTTGACTAATAGAAGTATAAACTGGAATTGGAACATCAATTGGGGACATGGAGTTATAGTACGCGCCTACCCATTGATTAATATCAGCACGAACCAGATGGCCAGCATAATTTTTTAAGTCTATACCATATGTACCATAGGTATAAAAACCATCCGCATTTTCCTGGGTTGGGATGGTAAAGGGATATAGTTGTGAATTACTATGAAATACAAAGCTTGCGTTTGAACCATTGCTAGGTGTGGGGGTAAGATCAGTTGCGGCCATGGCTGCACTTGTGGGGGCACTTAGGAGCATTACACCTAGAGTTAATGAACCAAAACTATTTAAAATATTACATTTTTTAAGCACAGCCTTGTAACGATTTACAAGATTTCCGATGGCATTTTTTGTTTGCATAACAGTTTCCTTTTTACCCTAGATAGGGTTTTATAATATTATACACATATTGAGCTTCCCAGTAAGAATAAAGCCGTAGGAAACATATGTATACCTGAAGGGTTTCAGCGAATTCCTTTTGTATATAGAATCAGAATGTTTAAAAAAGTTTATTAAAACTCATATCTAAATGTTGCCTGCAAGCCGTGGCT
>CAYJFE010000166.1:0-4343 GCA_964369165.1 uncultured Desulfovibrionaceae bacterium
TATAAATTTGGTTGCGGGGAAAGGATTTGAACCTATGACCTTCGGGTTATGAGCCTATTTTTATTGTGTTTTATCTAATTTTATAAACTTTGATTTTGCTTTATTTCTCTGTGTTTTCAATGTATTATAGATATTTTATTTTTTATCAAACTTAAAGCAACTTGACAAAATTTTATAATTTGCGTAGGAATAGCGTAGGAAAATTGAAAAGAGTAATTTCTCTATTACAAACACATTTTAGCTTTTTCCTGCTCTTATTTTGAAAATTTACGAGGTAAATATGGCAACTAAATACAGAAGATACCATAATGAAAAATGGGTTGGTGTTTTTGTTTATGAATTAGAGAAAACCTTTAAAGGTAAGCCTGATTTATGCTTTGTTATTAAATTTACTGTTGGGCGAAGAACCGTTTGGGAAAAAGTAGGCAAACTTTCAGAAGGATACAGCGCACAAGTTGCTAGTGAGCTTAGAGCTGAACGAGTGAAAGCAGTCCGCCATGGTGAAACCGTAAAAACAGCAAAAGAAATCCGTGAAGAGAAAAACCAAAAAGATAAAACCTTTGCTGAAATCGCTGAAACTTATTTTGAAGTAAAAGGCAAAGACCTTAAAGGTTTTGTAACTGATTATAACCGTTTCAAAAATTACCTTTCTCCTATTTTGGGTAACTATAGAGTATCTGAAATAAATCCACAGCATATCGAGCAAGTAAATAAAGCATTTGCAGATAGAAAACCTGCTACTTTGTGGAATGCGCTTGAGCTTGTACGTCGTATTATCAATTTCGGCTATAAAACCAATCGTGCACCTGCTTTATCATTTGTGATTGAAATGCCCAAAAAAGATAATGAGGTTATTGAATACCTCACACCTGAACAAACGCAAAGATTTCTCGACACTGCTCGCTCGTGGGGAGCGAAAGACGTTGCTAACATGCTCTTGCTTGCTTTTTTCACAGGCATGAGAAGAGGTGAAATGTTCAAGCTTATTGATGAAGATATCGACCATCACATGAAGCTTATCAAAATTAGAAGTCCAAAAGGCGGAAAAACGATGTCTATCGGCATGAGCCAACTTGCAGAGGGAATTATCCTTGAACAAATCGAATGGCGTAATCAGCATTATCCTGATAGTGAATTTATATTCCCAGGCAAGCATGGCGGACAAAGAGTGGACTGCTCTTCTGTTGATAGATTTAAAAAAGCAGCGGACTTACCTGTTAAATTCCGTCCATTCCACGGACTTCGCCACCACTTTGCGGTAACTTTAGCAAATAGCGGAAAATTCACACTTGATATGATTTCTGAAATGCTCACTCACAAAGACGCTGGATTTACAAAAAAGAAATATGCGCAATTCTTGCCCGAAGCTTTATCAGCTGCATCTAACGCTGCTGCTGATATTTTGATGGGGAAGGTTGAGAAACCATAATACAATTCTCCTTGACATGCGGTGATTAAATAGAATATTCTACGCAAAATATGCGGTGAATATCTTTGCTAATCTCCGCAAATGAATTTCTTCTAAAAAAATAGTGTGGTAAATCATGACAGTAGAATATATATACGAAAAGAAAGAATGGCCAAATTGGACGTGGGATAATAATCTCATTACTCCATTTCTTTCTCGTGTGCGCCACAAGCAGGGTTTACTCTATGGGCGTATGCAAGGGCTCGGCTTTGAATTACAAAAGGAAGCAAGCCTTGAAGTTTTGACTGCTGACATTGTCAAATCTGCCAAAATAGAGGGCGAAGTTTTAGTTGATAGTGAAGTTCGTTCGTCAATAACTCGCCATCTTGGAATGAACGTGGCAGGACTTGTGCCAAGTTCAAGAAATATAGATGGCTTTGTTCAGCTTGTACTCGATGCCACTTCTAACTATCAAGAAAAATTAACAAAAGAACGTCTTTTTACATGGCACAAAAGCCTTTTTGCTGAAATGCACGATAGACCGCATATCTTTTCAAATATCAAAATCATAGGAAATTTCCGTGATGATAAAGATGGAAGAATGCAAGTTATATCGGGTGGATTAGGCAGAGAAAAAGTTCATTATCAAGCACCAAAAGCTGAAAACTTAGATAAAGAAATCAGTCTTTTTCTTGAGTGCTTCAATAGGCAAGGCAGTGAAGATTTAGTGATAAAAGCTTCAATCGCCCATCTTTGGTTTGTTACCTTGCACCCTTTTGAAGATGGAAATGGTCGTATCACTCGTGCGCTTACGGATGTGCTTCTTGCAAGGTCTGATAAAAGTTCAGAGCGCTTTTATAGCATGTCTTCAGCAATCGAAAAAAATCGAAATGCATACTATGATATTTTAGAAAAAACGCAAAAGGGTAGTCTTGATATAACAAGCTGGATTGTTTGGTTTTTAGAATGTTTAGAGCAAGCAGTCGATTCAGCAAATGAGCTTTTAGAGAAGATACTCAATAAAGCAGCTTTCTGGCAAAAAGGCAATAATTTTGAACTTAATTCACGTCAACAGCTTATTTTAAATTTGTTACTTGATAATTTTGAAGGCAAACTAACAAGCAGTAAATACGCAAAACTTGCAAAATGTTCGCAAGATACAGCCCTTAGAGATTTGAAGCTTCTACTAGAGTTTAAGCTTATCAAAAAATCAAACGAAGGCGGAAGAAGCACGTCTTATGAGCTAGTATTATAAAATTTTCCCGAACGGTAACATTCAATATATTTTAAGCTTCTTTTTCTCATTTTATTCCCGTTCGGTAACATCTCTTGACATTTAGCCCTAAAAACCTTATATTGTTACCGAACGGTAACGTTTTACAGGGATAGCTAGAATGGATAACACAAAAGATATTGATATAATTAGTCAAATTATCAAAAATGAACGCAAAGAACAAGGGCTTACTCAAGACGATTTAGCAGGTCTATCGGGAACTGGACGACGCTTTATCAGCGATCTTGAAAGCGGAAAGCCTACTGTGCAACTTGGAAAAGTTTTGCTTGTTTTGCAAGCTCTTGGATTGTCATTAACTATTTCAAATGAATAGAGTTTGATATGAAGAAATGCTTATTTGTATATTTTGAGAAAGAACTTGCTGGCTACCTCACAAAAGAAGAGGGTAAGCTAGCCTTTCAATATGCTGATACTTATCTTTCAAAAGCTGATTCACTCAAGCTTTCAGCCTCTTTGCCTTTACAAAATACAGCTTTTTCACATGATGAAACGGAAGCTTTTTTTCAAGGTTTACTTCCTGAAGGCCATGCAAAAAGTGTTATTGCCAAAACTCAAAAAATAAGCTCAAAAAATACTTTTGCTTTGCTTGAAGTGCTTGGGCGAGATTGTGCAGGATCTATTGAAATCTACTCTTCTGAAAAAGATTTCAAAGCTTCACAACAAGCTGAATTTGATTATAAAACAGAAGATGAAGCATGCAAAATTCTTACTTCTCTGCAGCAACGTCCTCTTTATTTTGGTGATGAAGATTTTAGGGTTTCAGGCGCTGGCGCTCAAGATAAATTGATTGCCTGTCTTATTGATAATCAACTTGCTCTTCCCTTGAATGGCACAGCCTCAACACATATTTTCAAGCCTGTTATCAATGATTTACCTGATAGTTGTCACAATGAATATTTTTGTATGTTGCTTGCAAAAGAAATTGGATTTTCTGTGCCAAAAGTTCAACTTTTACAGATAAAAGATAAAATATTTTATTGTGTTAGCAGATACGATAGAACAAGTAGCAAAGGTATTACAAAAAGAATTCATCAAGAAGATTTTTGCCAAGCTTTAGGCATTTTACCAGACAATAAATATCAATCTGACGGCGGGCCATCGTATGAAGATTGCTTTAATCTTCTGAATAAAATTAGCGTAACTGGTAAAGATAAAATAGCTTTTCTTGATTTGATTATTTATAATTATATCATAGGCAATACTGATGCCCATGCAAAGAATTTCTCTTTACTTTATAAGACTAAAAAGCCTGTTTTTGCACCTTGTTATGACCTTATGTCAACAGTGATTTATGCTCCGCACTATCCAAAAGCGAAAATGGCGATGAAGCTTATGAGCCAAAACTATCTGATTTCAAAAGTGAGCCGTGATAGCTTCGCTAAACTATCTGAAATCACAGGTTTTAGAGAAGATTTTATTTTGAAGCGTGTTGATGATGTATGTAAACGAGTGGCAGAAAAAGCGCATAACTTAGCAACCGACTTAAACAAAGAAAATCATACTAAATCTACTGTTTATCCTAAAGTTTTAACTGTTGTTGATAAGCATATTGAGAAAATTTCAAAGTAATAACACCCTAATCTCTATAAATTATAATTGTATTATTTTCTAGGTGCACTATAAGCATTCCTACATCTTTTA
>CAYJFE010000167.1:0-4331 GCA_964369165.1 uncultured Desulfovibrionaceae bacterium
TCCCCCATTCAAAAAATGCCAGATCCTGCCTATAGGTACAAAAAGCAAGAAGTCATGTTCGGTCTTCTTCGTGCTGCAGCAGGTATAAATGTTCTGGCTCTTATAGGTATATGCACATTTCTTGTCATAAATGGTTTACCCGCCATTTCTTGGGAATTTCTTACAGAATCACCAAGAAAAATGATGACAGAAGGCGGCATTCTCCCTTGTATTATCGGCACAGCCATACTGTCATTTGGCTCAATGCTTATAGCCTTTCCTATTGGCGTAGCTTCAGCAATTTGGCTAAATGAATACAGCTCACGCTCACCTATTGCCAGATATATCCGCCTTGGTGTAAACAATTTGGCTGGTGTTCCTTCAGTTGTATTTGGCTTATTTGGTCTTTCATTCTTTGTTACTTACCTTCAAATGGGCGTGAGCATTATCTCAGGTGTATTGACACTTGCAGTTTTGACTCTTCCTATGATAATAAGTACATCAGAAGAAGCGCTTCGCCAAGTGCCTGACGTTTGGCGTGAATCAAGCCTTGCACTAGGCGCGACAAAATCACAAACCATTGCAAGAGTTGTGCTTCCATCTGCTTTTCCTGGCATGCTCACAGGCGCAATCTTAGGTTTAGCTCGTGCTTCTGGCGAAACTGCTGCAATTATGTTTACCTCAGCTGTTTTCTATACAGCTAAAATGCCTGATTCAATTTTCTCATCTGTTATGGCTTTACCTTACCATATGTATGTTTTGGCTACAGCCGGCACAGATATTGAAAAAACCCGTCCATTACAATACGGCACAGCCTTAGTTTTATTAATGTTAGTGCTTGGCATGAATCTTATCGCCATTATTATTCGTGACAGATTACAAAATAAAAAAGCAAGATAGAGGTTTATAGGCAAAATGAAACGTACACTATTTCTACCCATTTTTATAGTCTTCTTATTAGGGCTCACCGTTCCTCTTGCTATAAATTGGAAAATTTTCAATGATTCCATAGTTTCTGATACGCAAGATGCCACAGAAAGAGAAGTCAAACTACTCACAAATCTTTTTGTGCAACAAGCTGAAATTTCAAAAGACAGCGCATTAAATCTTCTCACAACCATTGCTAGTTCACAAATCCGTGCTACTTTAATCGATGAAAAGGGTGTAGTGCTTTTTGATTCGCAAGTAGCAAGCAAAGATCTTCCAAGTGTTGAAAACCATTTTGACAGAGAAGAAGTGCAAGAAGCCATACAATTTGGCACAGGTTCAGCAAAAAGAACAAGCTCAACCATTGGCCAAAGCCTTATCTATGTTGCACAAAAAATTGAAGCAACAAAATCTTTTCCAGCTGGCTTTCTGCGCTTAGCTGTTCCTACAAGCATTGTTTTAGACAGAATAGATTCGCTCATGTATTCAGCAGCAACTATTCTTGCAATCGTACTTGCTTTATTATACATACTCAGCTATTTATTCAATAAAAAATGGACGACTGCTATAGATCAATTCCAAGAAATTATTGATAATACAGCCAATAACAAGCAAGAAGAACTTTCTAAAACAGCACAAAACCTCCCTCCAACAGAAGAGTTTAAATCGCTTTCTTACGCTATTTCAGAAATGAATGCTCGTGTAAAAAATCAAATAATCACTATAAATAAGCAAAAAAATGAATTAGAAGGCATATTAAATAGCATCAATGCGGGTGTAATGCTCCTCGATAATAGATCTTTTATCGCTCTTTATAATAAAGCTTTCTACACTCTTCTTCCAAATTCATTTGCACAAAATGATAATTTTTATGTAGGTAAGAAAAGTCTTGAAGTTTTGAATAGCCCAGACTTAGAAGATATTATTAACAAGCTCTTGAGCGAAAACACAAATTATATCAGTGTTCAACTAGAATTAGAAGCAAAAACTTTCCAAATCAATATCACAAAATCTCTTATTCAATCAGAATTTAGTCAAGAAGTTCAGCTCCTTTTAGTCTTCCATGACATCACTCAGCTAGCTCAACTTGTAACTATCAAAAGAGAATTGATAGCCAATGTTTCTCATGAATTGAGAACACCTCTCACGGCCATTCAAGGCTATACTGAAACTTTGCAATCAGTCTTTGCTAAGGCGGATTTTGATAAAGAACAAAGCCAACATTTTCTTCAAATCATTCTCAAAAACACTAAACATCTCGATAGAATAGTCAACGATTTGCTTTCACTTTCAAGCCTTGAGAGTAAGGACGAAAACAACAATTCTGATCCTGCTACTACTGATATTCAAAGCCCCTTTACAATGGCTTTAGAAGAATGCAAAGCTTTATTAGAACAAAAAAATATTAAGCTTGAAAATCATATGGATATGTCTATCACTCTTCCTATGGATGCCGATAGACTGAGCCAAGTTTTCAGAAATTTACTTGAAAATGCTATACGCTATTCGCCTGAAAATGAAAGTATTATACTTAAGACTTTTATTGAAGGAAATCAATGCTCTATCTATGTGCAAGATTTTGGAGTCGGCATTCCAAAAGAAGATCTCGTACGAGTTTTTGAACGCTTTTATAGGGTTGAAAAGCACAGAACTAGCAATGGATCAATTTCAACAGGACTTGGCCTTGCGATTTGCAAACACATAGTAGAAAAAGCAAATGGCTCAATATTTGCCCTCTACCGTGCTCCCTTCTTGATAGACAATATTACCCCTGAAAAAATGGTTGGCGCAACTATGCGTATCAACTTACCTTTATCCGCATAAACCTTTACAGAAAAGAGAATATAATCGGAGTTCTTATGTCAGATATTTTAAAAATCCAATCCAAAAACCTTAATTTCTTTTACGGTAACTCTCAAGCCCTTTATGATATTAATCTTGATTTTTACGATAAAAAAGTAACCGCACTTATCGGCCCTTCTGGCTGTGGTAAATCTACCTTTCTTCGTTGCCTAAACCGCATGAATGACCTTATTCCTGGCACAAGAGTTGAAGGACAAATCACACTTGATGGCGAATCAATTCTTGAAAATAAAGACAGTGTTGATCTTCGCAGAAGAGTGGGCATGGTTTTCCAAAAGCCAAATCCATTTCCTAAAACTATTTTTGAAAACGTGGCCTATGGCCTTCGTGTAAATGGCATTAAAGACGAATTGTATATAGCTGAAAAAGTAGAAACTTCACTCAAACGTGCTGCCTTATTCAAAGAAGTAAAAGACCGTTTACACACATCAGCCCTTGGTCTTTCAGGCGGTCAGCAACAACGTCTTTGCATTGCTCGTGCTCTTTGTGTCGAGCCTGAAGTCTTACTTATGGACGAACCAGCTTCAGCACTTGATCCAATCGCAACTCAGCAAATCGAAGAAAGCATACACGAATTGAAGTCACAAATCACTATTATTATTGTTACCCACAATATGCAGCAAGCAGCGCGTGTTTCAGACAATACAGCTTTCTTCTATATGGGCAAACTTATTGAATATTCTCCTACAAGTATACTTTTCACAAATCCTGTTGAAAAACAAACTGAGGATTATATCACAGGCCGCTTTGGTTAAACTGTAAGCTCTTGACACTTATAGACAATAGTTTTATTATTAAATATCGGTTAATTTTTAACAGTATATAAAGGATTATACCATGGAATCAATAATTTCTTCTCGCATTGAAAATCATGTTCATGTACTTATAGACGATTTGCGCTCACGCCTACTTTATATGGCTTCCAAAACTCAAAAAGCTTTCACAAATACTTGCTCTGCGCTTGAACATTTTGACTTCAACCTTGCCGATAGCGTTATCGAAGGCGATAAAGAAATCAATGAACTTGAAATCGAAATCGATGCTTCTGCTTTAAGCATCTTAGCTAGAACACAGCCAGTTGCCACAGATTTGCGCCTTTTAGTCAGCTCTATTCGTTTAGTAGTAGATTTAGAGCGCATTGGCGATGAAGCTACAAATATTGCCACACGCGTTCTTTTAATGCGTGAACAAAGCCAAAGCGCATTGCCTACTCCTTTACTCGAATTACTCAATAAAGCGCAATATATGCTTGAAGAAAGCATTGTGAGCTTTCGTGATAAAAATACTCAACTTGCAGGCGTCTTGCGAGTTCAACAAGATGAAATTATTGAATTAGTTGTAAAATCAATCGATTATTGTATGTCTTCTTTAACTGAAAAAAGAATGAGCCCTTGGCTCGCTATGCATTATATTCTTATTGCAAGAGCAGTAGAAAGAGTGGCGAGTAGAGCTGTAAATATTGCTGAACATACCTACTTCCTTGTCGAAGGTATTAATATCAAGCACAGACCTTTGTATTAGAAAAAAGCCGCCATTAGGCGGCTTTTTTCTAATACATTAAA
>CAYJFE010000168.1:0-4327 GCA_964369165.1 uncultured Desulfovibrionaceae bacterium
ATTCACCATTAGGTGCTTCATAGTCAGGATATTTTTGAATTAATATCTTCCATGTGTTATAATACGATTAAAACCTATTTCCATTACAAAAATAGGTTTAGAGGAGTCTATGAAACTATATATCAAAAAGATATCACCTGCATTTTACAGCTCACAGGCGATATCTTCAATAATATTTTACCAGTTGTGGTGATATCCGCCACCCATTGCTATGCCTGTTTCTTTTTCAATGGTTTGAACATAATCACTGCTGATTTTTTGGAGCTCTTGCTTGATTTTTGCAATCTCACCTGCAACTTTTCCTGCTTCTGTTGGATTTGGGTTTTGTCCATTCATAATTGCAGCATATTCGGCAGATTTAACAGCAAGGTTTTGTCTGATAGGATTTACTTTTGCTACATATTCACTTTCAAGTTTTTCTAAGCTTGCTACTTGTGCATCTGTTAAATCAACATTGCCTTGCATACCTTGATTGTAGTGTCCATTTTGATAGCCTTGGTGCATACAATTATTATTATGATTATAGCCATTATTATGTCCATAATTTGAATTTTGGTCGCCATTCCAATGTCCATTGTTGTGACCGCCCATACGAGCAAAGGCAGAGCCAGCACCAATAATAAGAGTTGCTACAAGTGCAATTGTTGTGATGATTGATTTTTTTGACATAGTATTCTCCATTTGTTTATTTTGTTGATATGTGTATGTATAGTGGAATAAAATTAAATTTTTATTAAGATTTTTTTAGCATTCTACATATAAATTTTTTTTCTAACTTTCGTAGGCTATAATTTAAAATTATTTTCTTCCCAAATATCGTCTGGTCTGTTCTTTATAGACTATATAATCTTCTCCAAAGAGGGATAATTGCCCCCATAATCCTTATAAGGCTATGCAACTCGCCTTATGGAAGAAGCGGAAAAACAATTACAAGCCGATGCTATCTTTGTGCTTGGCGATCCAATGCATTATGCTCGTCGCTACAATACAATGCACAAAGTTCAATTCCCTGTTGAAACGAACGCTCCTCTCGATTGTTGGTTTACTCGTGAACTTACAAAAGGAATATTGGCAGAAGTTGGCGAAACATCTTCCACAATTACGGGTCCTTTTGCTAGTCCTATTATGTGGAAAGAACCGAGTGAGCAGGTATAAGGAAACTTCTTTGTAATTGAATGGCTTATCTTACTCCAAAGGTAAACCATTCATCTTTAAAAAACTAAGTTATCCTAGGCATTACGCAATTCATATTCCAAATCAACAATACCGTTATATGTTCGTGTAGATTTAAGTTTGAGCTTGGTTTCAAAATCTATTTTATCAAATAGTTTTATACCATTGCCAAGGATTGTTGGAATGATTGAGATAGTGAATATATCTGCCAGGGAAAGTTCTATCACTTGATTTATAACTGACGCACCGCCGTAAATCCAGATATTTTTTCCACATTCTGCCTTGACTCGCTGTAGTAAGGAGGCTAACTCTTCAGTCGTAAAAATACGTTCATCATGAATGATTTCATTGTCTTTATCGCTCCCTTCACCCTCTAGAAAACTAACTCCGCCATTAATATCGGCTAAATAGCCGTCCAAACTCATTGCTACATAGATGTGAATTTTTCTCATGACACTCCTCATGTAATTGAATATAATAAGAAAACAATTATTGATTTCTATTGCTAATTGGCTTATAGTATCATCTTTTGAGAGAACAGGGATTACTTGTGAAGTGAAACCAGTCTGGATACGCTCTACAGCAATATCGTTAGATGCAGCTGCGCGAAGAAGAATTTTAAGTCCTATCCCCTTTTCGCCTTCCCATAATTCAACGAACTGAAGTGCTAGAGTTTTTGTGCCATTATTTTTCTGTGCCTTGGCATGGCAATTTATTCATTTTAACGAAGAATTTCTCACTGAATTTTATAGCAAGTTCCCATTGCTCTATGGTAAAAGCTCCTATACTGTTCAAACTTTTGTTAGCATTAACATGGTGTCATATTTCGTTTTCGCACTTTCCTGTATTTTGATTTATACAAAAAAAATGAGATTCTTAATTCTGCCTGTTCTTTTTTATATTGTTTATGGTGCTATTGGAAACGCTATCGCTCACACTTGGTGGGTGTTTTGGCTTCAAGAATATTTTCCGGGCTTTTACACAGGCTTACTCTATTGGCTACTTGGCCCTTTAGCTCTAGGAGTACTTCTTGGTTCAAAAAAACTTGCTTGGATAATTGTAGTAATTTTTTCAATTGCACTCATTCCAATAATAACTTTTACCATGCAATAAACAATAGATTTTCTTATTGCCATAGAGCGATTTCTCATAACTGCTTTAGTTGTAGTTAGCTTGTTTTGTAACATGCAAATAACAATCTGTCGTATGGTCATTAACCATTCCTGTAGCTTGCATAAATGCGTATACAGTTAAGGATATTTTTTTCAAGCCCAAATCAGTAAGCATTGTTCGCTATTCTTGTGGAAATTTATTACAAAAAAATCGCATTAGCAATCAAGTTAATGCGATTTCTGTTTTACTCTAGCAAAAATTATATTTTATTTTCTACATTCTTGGAAAGGCAACACTTTTTTAGACAATGAAATTGAATATATTCCTGCATGATAAATTACTGCACGCAAGTTTTTAAAGAAAGCAAGGAGCCTGTGAAATAAAGTCAATTTACAGATTTTATTTCACAGGCTCTGAAAGCACAACTTACTTCATTGCTAGCTCTTCTAAATAATCTTCTATTCAGTTTTTTTAATAGAATTTAATTATTTTTGTTTATACTTAATAGTTTAAGCCAATTCTAGCTACTGATAACCAAAAAGCTCAAAGTCCAAAAAGGATTTGAGCTTTATAATTTCATATGCTACTAAAGCTATAGATTCCGCTAAAGAATGACTACTCTAGAAAAATAAAGAGGTGTCCTAAGTACATTTGAACTTAATTCAACGATCTTATCTAGTTAGAAGCAACCACGACTCTATCTTCTCCCAGAATTTCGCGTGCTACTTTTATAATTTGCGGCATAATAGAAATATCAAGCTGAACTTCCCCCATAGGCACTTTCTTGTCTAAGAAAATATACTTCTGTGTTCCTAATCTATGGTATGGCAACATCTCATATTTAACATTCGGGAATTTTTGAATAAATTTACAGATAGCTTCCACTTCTTCTACTGTATTATTGAATCCAGGAATTATTGGAGTTCTGCATAAAATTTCTTTATCAGGGCATTGCAGGGCAAGCTTTTCAAAATTTTCTAAAATTCTTTCATTACCAGCTTTTGTCCATTCTTTGTGTTTTTCTGAATTCATGTGTTTGATATCAAAAATAATATAATTGAGGTATTGTGCAGCTTGACTCATATTCTCCCAAGGCACCATACCGCAAGTTTCGATGCAAGTTTTAATTCTGCGTTTTCTTGCTTCACGCAGAAGAGCTAAAGAGAAATCTTTTTGGAAAAGGGGTTCGCCACCTGAAAGTGTCATGCCACCGCCAGAGCGCGCATAAAAAAGCATATCTTGCTCAACTTGTTTGAGTACATCGTCAACACTTTTTTCTTGCCCATACACCAAAAGCCCTTGAGCAGGACAAACTTGGGCACAAGTTTTTTCACATTTATCACAATGGCTTCTATCAAGCTCGATGATATCTTCATTGTTTTTCTGTAATGAATTATGCGGGCAAGCCTTTACACAATGTTGACAATTTGCAACTGTTTGACAACGCCCCACATTATATGCAAGTTCAGGAGCTAATTTTTGAGATTCAGGATTTGAACACCAAGCACACGCAAGCGAACACCCTTTCAAAAACACAATTGTTCTAATTCCTGGTCCATCGTGTACTGAATATTTTTGAACGTTAAAAATTAAGCCTTTTTGCTTTTTATCCATTACTTTAGTATCCATATGCTTAGTCCTCGCATTAGTCTAGTCAAAAGAAGCTAAATGATGTTTTTTCCATCATTTAGCTTCTTGGTTTATAGTTTAGAATTAGATAGCTTCATGTTCTGTACGAGCAATAAGGTCGTCTTGAAGATCTGGAGAAAGGTCAACGAAGTATGCTGAGTAACCTGCGATACGAACGATGAGGTTTCTATATTTTTCAGGATCTGCTTTTGCTGCTACAAGTGTTGCTTTATTGATAACGTTGAATTGAACGGGCCAGATTTTCAAGTCGCAGAAAGTACGTATAAATGAAACAAGTTTGTCTGTTCCTTGCGCACCTTCAAGACATTTAGGGGTAAACTTGATGTTGAGCATACGAGCGGCACGATCGCGCATTCCGTAGTTTTTGGTTTTATAGTTTGAAAGCAAGATT
>CAYJFE010000169.1:0-4296 GCA_964369165.1 uncultured Desulfovibrionaceae bacterium
CATATTGAGAGTAATTGAACCTTTAGCAAGTAAGTCTTTAAGTGCGTTAACAGAAGAATTATCTTCTAATGTGGCTGTAAAAACATATTCTCCAACTGTTATCTGCATTTTTTCTACATCTACTGCTATATCATCGGAGTTTTGGTCATATTTTACTATTGTTACAGAGCCTGACATTTCCTCAATATCCTCTATTCCTGACACTCCAATACCAAGCCGGTGCATATCGTCTCCGGCGTAAAAATCTTTATAAAGCATGAATATTTTTCCATTGTGGTATGATTCATTATCTTTTACATTGAGTTTATGAGGTGGATAAAACATCCACTGTGCATCTCTAAAGTTTGAAAGCTCTAAAGTAAGAGGAAGTTGTTCATAAAATTCTTTGGCAGCAAGTGTATCATACAGTTGAAAAGTTGCTGTATTGCCATTAGATGTAATTTTTACTACCATATCTGAAAGAGAAAGATTATTTGTTTCAGTGCTTACAGCCATGCTATCTTCTTTCATGAGTGTTATGGCTAAAGTAAGTAGTAAAAACAATGTGACTATTTTCTTCATTTTTCACCTTACCTTGTTGATTTTTCTAGAAAAAATTCCCCCAATAATCCTAATCTATTGAGGGAATACAAACTTATTTTACTGAATTTACACATGCCAAAGCATTGAGTGTACGTGGAAAGCCAATAAATGGTAAACTTTGCGTAAGAGCATCAACAAGCATATCCTTATTATTTCCTACTGCTAAGTTTCCAACGACATGTGATGTAACTTGGCTTTCGCTACCACCAAGACTACTTAATATTGTAAAGGTGAGGAGTTCTCGAATTGGTAGACTTAAACCGGTACGAGTATATATATCACCAAAGCAAAAAGCAGATAGATAATCTTTCATCAAATGTATTTGATTTTCAGGTGAGTTTGCGTGCATATTATCTATAGCATTGCCAAAAATTTGCTTCTGAACGGCAAGCCCTTTTTCAAAGCGATTTTCTTCTGTAACTGTTTTTTGGCTTTGCACAGGTAGAGCAATATTTTTTTCTTGAAACACATTATTCACTATATTAAGTGCTTGCTCGGTGCGAGGAAAACCAATATAGGGTGCACACATATACAAAGCTTCTTTTATCTCTACAGCAGAAGCTCCACTTGCTAAAGCTATTTCTGTATACAAGGAAAGTTGTTCAGGAGTTTGAATTGTTGTAAGAACTACAAGATTTATAAGGGATCTGGTTTTATCATCAAGAACACCTCTTTGATATATTTCTCCAAACATAAGCCTATCACGCATTTCAATAATATCAGGGTCTTCCATTAAATTTGCACTGTTATGAGTACTTAGTAATCTTTGCATTGTTTGTTCAGTTAATTCAATTCTACTCATATTTTCTCCGTCACTTGCAAATGTAGTTTTTCCAAATAAGACACAACAAATAGTGAAGCATAAAATAAATACATAATTCTTTAACATACTAATCTCCTTTATTTAATGCCTTTGTACTGTTCATCTGTTACAGCCTCCATCCAATCCACGTTTTTCCCGTCTGGCAAGGTTCCTGTAAGAGCAATATGTGTCATAGATGAGGTAGGTGATGCACCGTGCCAATGCTTGATATCTTTAGGACACCAAAGAACATCACCAGTTTTAAATTCTTCGACTTTTCCATCCTCAGTGCCCGTTAGTCCAACTCCTTCCGTAACGATTAAGTGTTGCCCTGTGGGGTGTGTGTGCCAATGGGAACGAGCACCCGCCTCAAAGGTGACGTAGGCTGCACTGTAAGGTGCATCGGGGTGTTTAGGTGAAAACAAGGGCTGTATAGTGACATTTCCTGTAAAAAATTCACTAGTGCCTTTTACAGTCGGTTGTGATTCTGCTCGTGTAATGACTTGTGCTTCTTGTGTTTTCATTGTAAAATCCTTTGTGCTTGTTTCAGCATAAGCAATGCCTGCAAAATTGCTAACTAAAGTGACAGTTAATAATATCTTTACTATTTTATTCATAATATTTTCCTATTATTTATTATTTCAGATAGTTAGTAAAAAAGACTTCTATTTCATCAAAAGGTATTATATCCATTTGGTCGTATAGGTCAGTATGATTTGCATTTGGAATAAGTAAGAGTTCTTTGTTATCGCCAGTTAATTTTTCATAAGCATCTTTTCCAAAGTAAACAGAATGTGCTTCTTCTCCGTGCACAATCATTACAGCACTACGAATTTCATCACTATATTGCAAAATTGGCATATTCATAAAAGATAAAGAATGTGTGGTATTCCAACCATCATTAGAATTAAGTGACCTCTCATGATAGCCTCTGTCCGTTTTATAGTAAGCGTGATAATCCTTGAAGAACTGCGGAGCATCGTTTGGTAAAGTGTCGGGAACACCACCTGCTCTTTTGTAAGTACCATTTTTATAGTCTTCCACTCTTTGAGCATTTAATGCTTTGCGCTTTTCATATCTGGCATTTTCGCTATCCTCAGAATCAAAGTAACCATTCGCATTTACACGAGTCATGTCATACATAGTAGAGGCAACAGTAGCTTTAATGCGTGTATCAATGGCAGCAGCATTGAGAGCCATACCACCCCAACCACAAACACCAAGAATACCAATTTTTTCAGGGTCAACATTATCTTGAACTGATAAAAAATCTACCGCTGCTTGAAAATCTTCTGTGTTTATATCAGGCGAAGAAACATACCTTGGTTGACCACCACTTTCACCTGTATACGAAGGGTCAAAGGCTATAGTTAAAAAACCTCTTTCTGCTAAAGCTTGAGCGTACAAACCGGAAGATTGCTCTTTAACCGCACCAAAAGGACCTGAAACTGCAATAGCAGGAAGTTTACCGTTCGCATTTTTTGGCACATACATATCCGCAACAAGGATTATACCATAGCGGTTATGAAATGTTATCTTGCTATGAGTAACTTTATCACTTTGAGGAAAAACTTTATCCCATTCGTTTGTAAAAGTTATATTTTCTTGCATAACTGACGTACTCCTATCATTTTGATTGTTTATAGTTTCTAGATTTCCTTTAGCCACGGCAACGCCATAAGATAATGTTAGAGCTGAAAACCCAGCTAACATTGCAAAAGCTACTAATGATTTTTTTAGCATTTTTTCTTCTCCTATTTTGAGATTTTTGATTTAAATATTTTTACATCTCTTATTTTACAATAGCAAATACTTATATTGAATAGTTTACTATGCTTTTAAGGTATTTATAATATAAAGCAATGAAAAGATACTAATTTTATTACGATACCAACACTCTTTGCTGTTCTAAAAATATATTTTCATTTTTGAAGCTTTCAGTTTCTGAATTATCAATATACTTAATCACTCTGCATGGGTTTCCTACAGCCACAGCGTTAGCAGGAATATCTTTTACAACGACACTTCCTGCACCAATTATTGCATTGTCTCCTATTGTGATACCCGGAACTATAGTAGCGTTCGCTCCTATCCAAACATTTTTCCCTATTTTTATTGAACTTGGAAAAATTGTTCCCCTATTGTTCGGGTCACTGCTATGATTAAGAGTTGTTAAAGTTACGCAGTGCCCAATAAATGTTCCATCATCTATTATAATTCCACCTTGGTCTTGAAAATGACAAGAGCTATTTATAAAAACATTTTTGCCTATTGTGATATTTTTGCCACAATCTGTATAAAATGGAGGAAAGATTCTAAAGCTCTTATCAATAGATTTCCCTGTGAGTTCCTCAAATATTTCTATGATTTCATCAGGTGTGTGATACTTATTATTTAGCTCACAAGTAATCTTCATTGCGTCCTGAGCAAGCTCAGACATGCAACTTAGAATGTCAGATTTTGCATTAATTTCCTTACCGCTATTTAAAAATTCCCTAAACTCTGCTAAAGTTATATCCATAATTAACTCCTTATGTAGTAAATTGAGCTACTATTTTTTTATCTTTCATACATTCAAATAGCAAATACTTATATTGAATAGATTATTATGCTTTAAAAGTATGGTTCAGCGAATAAATAAAATAAACGGTGAGCTACTACAGTAACTCACCGTCTCATTTTATTTTGATGTGTAAATATATGAATTTAACTTTATTGATTTATGGTCGATTTATTTTTCTTGAATGGTCTAAAAACTGAAAGGTAGACCATTAAGAAAAGTCCGCAGAGTTGTAATGCTCCACCTATAAAATGATATAGAGTAACACTTTGATATTCAGGGTCTGTAAAAAGACTATTGCCAAGCTTTGTGCTCATCTCAAGCATCAACGCTTCCCAAGGGCCAAGAAAAA
>CAYJFE010000170.1:0-4193 GCA_964369165.1 uncultured Desulfovibrionaceae bacterium
ACACGGCCTGAAACAATGGTTTCAGCTAATGAGTTACCGCCAAGACGGTTGAAGCCGTGCATATCCCAACAAGCCGCTTCACCAGCGGAGAATAAGCCATGCAAGCCATAAGCCGCGCCGTCTTTATTCACACGCACACCGCCCATGGAATAGTGCTGAGTTGGGCGCACAGGAATGAGCTGATGGATTGGATTTACACCCAAGAAATGTGTTGAAATATCATACACTTCACGAAGATTTGTTGTAATATGTTTTTCGCCAAGGTGACGAATATCAAGCCAAAGGTGATCGCCATAAGGAGATTTCACGCCAAGGCCTTTTCTCATATGTTCAGTCATACGACGTGAAACAACGTCACGAGAAGCAAGTTCTGCTTTTTCTGGCTCATAATCAGGCATAAAGCGGTATTCGTTCACATCTAGAAGTGTTCCGCCATCGCCACGACAGCCTTCAGTCACAAGAATATCTGTTGGCACTGTTCCTGTTGGGTGGAATTGCACAGCTTCCATATTACCCATTGGCACAAGGCCTGTTTCTAAGGCCATGCTTTGACCGCCGCCATCGCAAATAACAGCATTTGTTGTAGCTTTATAAATTCTGCCGTAACCGCCTGTTGCGATCAAGGTTGCTTTTGCTACAAAGGCAATTAATTCGCCTGTACGAAGTGAACGAGCGATACAGCCCATGCAATTTTCGCCATCATGAATAAGAACTTCGGCTTGCATACGATCGAACATATTTACGCCAAGTTCTAGTAATTTATTATCTAATGTGAAAAGAACTGAGTGGCCAGTACCATCAGAAGTGTAGCAAGTGCGCCACTTTGCAGTACCACCAAAGGCACGAGAGTGGATAAGGCCTTCTTTTTCTTTCAATTCTTCTGCTTCAAAAGGCTTGCCACCTTTATAGTATGTGTGCACACCAGGAACTACACGGCTCCAAGGCACACCAAGATAAGCCATTTCGCGCATAGCAATTGGGCCAGTATCAGCAAAAATACGAGCCACTTCTTGATCACAGCCCCAGTCAGAGCCTTTTACTGTATCGATAAAGTGAACATCAGGGCTATCGCCTTGACTCATGGCTGAGTTGCCCATAGCCGCTTGCATTCCGCCCATAGCAGCTGATGAGTGAGAGCGACGAGGTGGAACAATGGTGAGGCAGTTTACGCTAAAGCCCGCTTGTGCGGCGCTCATTGCCACACGTTCACCGGCTAAACCGGCACCGATACATAATAAATCCGATTGAAATATCTGCATTTGTTTTTCCTTATATATGTGAGGTTTAGCCTAAAATTATTGAAGAAAGACGCATTTCTGCGACAATGCCTAAAAGCATACAAATAGCAATAATAATCATTAATTTCTTAGTAGAATCTTTACGATTTTTTGCTGTGATATAGCCATATTTCACGCCCATGCGGAAAATTCCTATGCCCACATGAAGCCAAGCAACTATAAGAAGTGAAAAATAGAAAAGTGAGCCCATTTCTTGCACGCGAGCCGCTGATTTAGCTGCTGTGATTGGCAAGTCTGACATCACTTGGAAAATATGCGTAGAAGCTAATGCTAAAATACAAATTGCAGTCACAATCTGGATAAGCCAAGCCCAAGTTTCTGGGTGCTTCATTGCTTTTGAGTGCTCCATAAAGGTAATAAATTCACCTTGTCTAAAAGGCATCTTTCTTGCTGCAATTAAGAAATGAGCAAAAACAAGCAATAAAATTGCAGGGGTAACTATTATTTCTAAATAGGTTACTTCTAAAATCCAACAAATAGAATCAAAAACCGAGGTACCTAAAAGCACGGAAGACACCAGCAAGAGATGTCCAAAAATAAAGCAAGTCAAGAGTAGTCCGGAAATTACTTGATAAAAATCAAGCTTTTTCGATGCTCTTGGCAAACCACCAGGTTTTGTGCGTCCACAAGCATTATCTAGCATAAATCCTCCATTTAAATATAAATTATTCTAAATTAACAACAATCTAGCATAAAAAAATAATACAAACAAGTAGATTTTCAAACACTTAGAGAAATTTCAAAAACAATTTTAGCTACTTTGTTGATTTTATAGAAGTTCTTTTTATAACGTGAAAAATATAACTAAGCTAACAATTTTGATATTAGATTAAAGAGCTGAATTTATTGACATAAAAATGAAAACAAAAACTACCCTGATTTTCATTGGTTATTCAATCAATAAAATAAAAACAAAAAAAGCCCTATCTGAAGATAAGGCTCATTCAAAAATTCTGATTGTTAAAAATCAATGAACATCGTGTAAAATGCTGATATCAGGCTCTTTTGAACAAAGAGCTTTCAATTGTGGAATATATTCTAAAAAATGTTCAGTTTTAAAGTGATATTCAATAGCTTCCATGTTTTTATAGGCTTCAATGATAGTGATCTCATTAGGATTTTCTTTTGTTGCGGTGAAAACATATTGAATGCACCCCTCTTCAGCGTGCGTGCCAGCGATTAAAGGCTTTGAAAGCTCAAGAAAGTCTTCACGTTTTTCAGGTGTCACCACAAATTTTGCTAAAATGTAAACCATATACTACTCCTTTTTATACATTATATTTGAAAACTTCATTTTGAAGTTTAGCTAGCTTGTGAAAAGTTCTACTGTTTAATTTTCACAAGCGCCCTAGCAAAAGTATGTCTTTCTATCTTTTCTACTTGAATGAAAAGCTCATCGGTTTCAAGTTCAAGCCCTGCTCCATCTTCGGGAATAGAGCCATATAAGCCGAACACAAAACCAGCAAAGGTATTATAATCGTCAACTGGGAGTGTGAGATGGAGTTTATTCATTACCTCACCTAAAGAAGCATCACCCTTAATATACCACTCATTATCGTTATTTTGTAGAATAGAATCATCGTCAGGGATAAAATCTTCGTCAATATTTCCCACTAAATGGCCAAGCAAGTCTTTTATTGTCACAACACCTGTAAGACCGCCGTATTCATCTACAACTACAGCGAATTGCTCCTTTCTTTTCTTCATCTGCTCAAAGACAATATCTGCATGAACGGCCTCTAAGACAACAAATGCAGGGCGAACTAATTCAGCCACAATTTCCTCTTTGCTCTTGCCTTGAATGCAGAAGAAATCTTTCATTTTCACAACGCCCACAACATTGTCGATAACCTTGTCGCAGACAAGATAGTGCCTATGGCGTGTCGTGCACATGGTTTCAAGCCAAGTGTCTATACTGTCTTCAAGCCAAAGCATTTTAACTTGCGTTCTGTGTGTGGTGATTTTTGAAATATCTAAATCATCAAAATTAAAAAGGTTTTTAATAATAGTATTCTCTTCAGCGTCAATAATTCCTTTTTGACTACTTGCTTCAAGTAAAAGTAAAATTTCTTCTTCACTCAAATTATCGTCATCGTCGCTATCTGGATTAATTCCAATAAGTTTCAAAACCGTGTTCGTTGATTTCGTCAAAAGCCAAACAAGTGGAGCGGCAATTTTAGAAACAAAAACAAGCAATGATGAAAGCATTAAAGCCAATGTTTGTGCTTTTTTCATGGCAACACGTTTAGGAACTAATTCACCAAAAACTAAGGTTACATAGGATAAAATAAGGGTGATTACTACAACCGCAACAGCATCTAAAAGACGCAAATCAGCTTCAATTCCCATTTGCAAGAAAAGATTTACAAGACTATCTGAAAAATTATCCGCTGCAAAAGCAGAAGCTAAAAAGCCAGAGAGCGTTATCGCAACTTGTATGGTTGAAAGAAATTTTGCAGGTTGTTTTTTCAGCTCAATAAGCTGTTTTGCTTTTTTATTATTCGCATCAGCAAGAGAAGCTAGCTTATGCTCATTCAAGGAAAGCACTGCAATTTCAGCGCAAGCAAAAATCGCGTTTAGCATAATCAAAACACATTGTAAAGCAAGTTGCCAAAGTAAAAAACTATCTTCCATTGTACTCCTCTTGTGGATAATCCTGTATATTTCTGAATCTAGCAGAGCTTTTCCATTTTGTCAAAGTTAGATTCAATAAATTTATCTGAATAATTTTCGCAAAGGATAATTTTATTCATGTTTTTCAGTATGTTAGATTTTAATAAAAATTATTTTTTAAAAGTTAAAAAAAAAGCTTGACTATTGGCTCGCTTTCTCCTATAAATCTCTTCACGCGCTCGTGGCTCAGCTGGATAGAGCAACAGGCTACGAACCTGTAGG
>CAYJFE010000171.1:0-4118 GCA_964369165.1 uncultured Desulfovibrionaceae bacterium
AAGCGAACGCACTTCCTTGCTCTCTTCTACTTTAGTTTAGCCAAAGCATGAAGTAATTGCTCTCTTACAAATTGTGCGTAAGATATTTCTATATTTTTAATTGGCACTTCAGCTCTTGCCATATGTATGTGACCGCCTGCTGAACCGTATTCATTAAAGGCTTTTGCGGCAATTGAGCCTAGGTCATCATCACTCACGCCCCTAAAAATTGCCACTAACAAATTATTATACACACCGCACACGCATACCCAATCAAAGGAATGCACTCTTTGGAAGAAGTCAGCCACAACAACAAGAATATCAGGGCTTTGTATACTTCCAAGATAGGAGAGATAACCATTTTCAAGCGCGTTTAAATTCTCAATGGCTTGCGCAAAATAAGGCAACCATTGGGGCAGATACTCGCTTTTTATTATGCGTAATAAAATATCGTGATCGGCAAATTTATTGAGATAGTGGTAGGCTCTAAAATCCAGTTCTGTGGCAGAAGAGCCAAGCGAGCCTGTGTCTGTGCGAATGCCGTATTGCAAGGCTGTTGCAAGTTTTTTGGGAATTTTCACTTTTGCGCTATACAAAAGCTCAGTCATAAAGGTGCTTGCCGCGCCAAAATCAGGCAAAAGTACGCAAAGTGGTGCCGATGTAGGCGATTTTTCGCTCACAGGGTGATGATCGATAACTATATCAAAATCAATGCCAGCAAAATTTGGATTGTGATGTGGCTGAGAATCGACTATAGCAAATTTTTGGAACTTTTCTTTTTGACTTTCTGCAAGCTCGCAAGTCCAAGGAATCATATCTATGCCAAGCAGGTTCATCATAGATAGATTGTCAGGCCTTTTGATTTCATTGATAGTGCCAATGG
The DNA here is from genome assembly GCA_964369165.1 of uncultured Desulfovibrionaceae bacterium. Lineage (GTDB taxonomy): Bacteria > Desulfobacterota > Desulfovibrionia > Desulfovibrionales > Desulfovibrionaceae > CAYJAZ01. The sequence goes on from CAYJFE010000171.1 coordinate 863, forward strand.
TCACGCTCTTTGTCTTTTTCTTTAGCAAATGCTTGAGGGCAAGGGCGCAGGCCATAGCATCAGGATCGGCATTAATAAGTATAAGCCAATTATCATCTTTATCTAAAAGCTTGGCGATTTCTTCCAAGACATTTTTGCGATTGTGAAAATAGGCCATACTTATTAAAACCTTTCCTTTCTTTTTATAACTAAATCTGCAAAGCTGAAAAATCTGCCAATTTATTGAGTGCTTGAAGCGTGATGTTTAACATATTCAAGCGGTTGAGCTTTAGTGCTTCATCGTCTGCCATAACCATGGTGTGTTCAAAGAAAGCGTCAATGACGGGCGAAATCTTTGTAAGAAGTTCAAAGCATTGGGCATAATCTTTTGCAGTATAGGCCTTTGCTTGCGCTTGTGTATAACTTTCTAAAGCATCAAAAAAGGCTTTTTCTTCATTATTTTCCAAAAGTTCTTTCTTGATTGAGTCAAGACTTTCACTCAAGCTATAATTTGCTGCCTGCTTGCGTATAATATTTGTGATACGCTTAAAGCTTTGCGCTGTGCTGATGTAGTCTTTATGATTTGCAAATGCTTTTAATGCCTCAAGTTTTTGTGCTAATTCTGCCATGCTTGATTTTTCTTGCACGCTCAAAATTGCGTCCACAAAGAGAGGATCATTGCCTTCTGTTAAAAATAGATTTTTCACTCTTGCGCGGTAAAAGTCTATTACTTTTTCAAGAGCTTCTTCTTTAGAAAGCTTCCATTTTATGTCTACACTATAGAAAGAATAAGCAATTTCAAATACTTCTTCAATATCCAAGTTCCACGATTTATCACGCAAAATTCTCGCAATACTGATAGCATTTCTTCTTAAAGCGTACGGGTCAGCCGTGCCAGTTGGAACGCTGTTAAGTCCAAAAAGTCCGACTAAAGTATCGGCTTTGTCGCATAAAGAGAGCAGAGCCGCATAATCATTATTTGGCACATTGGTTTCAGGACCAAGAGGAAGATAATGCTCGGAAATGGCGTCGGCTAAATCGCTTTTGCCTAGTTTTTTAGCATAAATTCCGCCCATAATGCCTTGGAGGGTGTCAAATTCGCCCACCATTGCTGAAACTAAATCTGCCTTAGCACTTCTGCCAGCTACTTTAGCTAATGTGCTGTCAAGATTGAGTTTTTCTGCAAGAATTTCCATTGACTGCGCCAAACGACGAGATTTATCACCCATAGAGCCAAGAGGGCCTAAGAAGATAACTTTGTCTAGCTTATCAAGCCAAGTTGTGAAAGCATTTTCTTTAAGAATTGCTGTGTCAGTCTTCCAAAAGAAGCGCGCATCTTCAAGGCGAGCACGCAAAACACGTTCCCAACCTGTTTTGACGATGTTTGCATCAGTTGAGTTTAGGTTTGCTACAGTAAGGAAATAAGGCAAAAGTGCATTATTGCTGTCTTCAAGCCCAAAACTTTTCTGGTGCGATTCCATGCTTGTGAGTAAAACTTCTTTAGGTAATTCAAGAAAAGAAGAATCAAATTCGCCAAGAAGGGGCACAGGGCATTCGACTAAGCCTTTCACTTCGTCCAATAAATCTTCCTTCCATAAAACTTTAGCATTCTGAGCTTTTGCGATTTCATCACCTTTTTCAACTATATAGGCTTTTCTGTCATCTGCATTGAGCATAATGGCTTGAGCTTTAATAGTTTCAAAATAGCTTGCTGTGTCTTTTATCTCAACATCTCTTTGTCCATGTATACGGTGACCGCGAGTTTTGTTTGAAGCTTTGATTTCGCCCACTTGGAAATTGAGCGCTTTATCATTTAATAGAGCTACAATCCAATGGATAGGGCGAGCGTAGGCAAGAGTATAGTCGTGCCAGCGCATTCTTTTGGCAAAAGGCAAAGCCATAATGATTTGCGGTGAAATTTCGCTCAAAATTTCAGAAGCTTCTTTACCGCCCACTTGCTTTTTCACGGCTATATATTCGCCTTTTTCAGTTTCTATAACAAAGATATCTTTTTCTTCAACCTTATGTCCACGTGCAAAACCTTGAGCCGCTTTTGATAAAGTGCCGTCTTCTTGGAAAGCAATTTTCTTTGCTGGGCCAACAAAAGTTTCTTCTTTCAATTCTTGTTTGTCTTGCAAATCTTGAATAAAAAGTGTGGCACGTCTTGGTGTGGCAAAAGCTTTAATTGCACCAAAAAGAAGGCCTTCTTCTTCTAAAAGCGAGCTAAAACGCGTGACAAGTTCTTCTTGTGTGGAATCTAAAAAGCGAGCAGGAATTTCTTCTGTGCCTATTTCTAAAATAAAATCTGACATATACACTCCTATTCGCCCTGAGTCTTGTTTAGCATTGGATAGCCAAGGGCTTCACGTTGATCAGAATAAAGTTTTGCCACTTGCGCCGCCATTGAACGCACTCTGCCAATATAGCCAGCACGTTCGGTTATAGAAATTGCGCCACGAGCATCAAGCAAATTGAAGACGTGCGAAGATTTCAATAAATAGTCATAAGCTGGCATAACAAGGCCTTTTTCAATAAGCACATTGCACTCTTTTTCATAATCAATAAAGTGCTGCAAAAGCATTGCGGCATCGCTTACTTCAAAATTGTAAGTCGATTGCTCAATCTCATTTTGAAGGTAGATTTGCCCATAGCTGACTTTTTCATTCCACATAATATCATAAACAGAATCAACGCCTTGCAGATACATGACTAAGCGTTCAAGGCCATAAGTCAGCTCTACTGTGATAGGGCTTAAGTCAAGGCCGCCTATTTGTTGAAAATAAGTGAATTGTGAAACTTCCATGCCGTTTAGCCAAACTTCCCAGCCAAGTCCCCATGCGCCAAGGGTTGGAGATTCCCAATCGTCTTCCACAAAGCGCACGTCTTGTTCTTTTAAGTTTAGACCAAGGGCTTCAAGACTTTCAAGATAAAGATCTTGTATATTCAAAGGCGATGGCTTCATAATTGTTTGGAATTGAAAATAGTGCTGTAGTCTATTTGGATTTTCGCCGTATCTGCCGTCAGTTGGTCTTCTTGAAGGCTCGACATAGGCGGCATTCCAAGGTTCAGGCCCTATCACTCGCAAAAAAGTGGAGTGGTTAAAGGTGCCAGCACCGCATTCTAAATCCATCGGTTGAACAATTAAACAGCCTTGTTTTGCCCAAAACTGTTGTAATGTCAAAATAACATCTTGAAAGTACATGAATAAGTCCTTTTTTGTATTAGATTTCTATGCTATCGCATACGAAATCCTCACTGCGCAAGAAGCGTGGTTCTT
>CAYJFE010000172.1:0-4099 GCA_964369165.1 uncultured Desulfovibrionaceae bacterium
TGCGCATTGGCTTCAACAAAGCCGCTTTAATAAAAGAACAACTCGTCAAGGACGGACATATAATAGAATAAGTTCATTATTTCAATTAAAAAATAAGAGCAAGTTTTTTATTTCTTGCTCTTTTTTTATTCTTAATCTTATAATTTACTTTTCAAGCCATTCGGCTAATTTCTTCTCGTATTCAGCTTTTGGCATTCTTGATTTATCATAAAAATGCGCTGCTTGCCTTTGTCTTGAAGCTTCACCAAGTAATAAAGCCGCCGCAACTGACACGTTAAAGCTTTGAATCATGCCAAACATAGGGATATAAATTTCGCCGTCCACACGCTCCAATAATTCAGCAGGAACGCCAGAATGCTCATTACCCATAATGATTGCCGTTGGCTTGGTCATATCGTATTCATACATAGTTTTTGAAATGGGCGTGCAAGCAGTTGCAAGCAAATTATAGCCTTGCAAGCTTTCTAAAAGGCTTTCTCTTGTAGCATGGCGCACAGTTTCCACCCACTTTCTTGCTGAGGCAGAAGTTTTTTTTGCAAGCACGGGGAAAGCAGTGTCTGTATAGTAAAGATGCACTTTTTGCACACCAAAAGCGTCGGCTGAGCGATAGATAGCAGAAACATTGTGCGGATCGTGAATATTTGCAAGCACCAAGGTCAAATCGTGTTGGCGATGGCTCAAGACTCTTTCGATTTTCGCTTGTCTTTCAGGGGTAATACTATATTTTTTTTCTTCGCTCATATTAATACCTTACTAAATCACTTTATTGAGTGAAAATTCTAATATACCTTCAGCGCCATTTGCTTTGAGTTCAGGAATAAGATCACGCACTGTATTTGTGTCAACCACGGTTTCAACAGATGCCCAAGCTTTGTCTTGAAGCTGTGAAACTGTTGGCGAATTGAGCGCAGGAAGAAGGCCCAAAATCTTATCAATATTTGCTGTAGGCACGTTCATTTTAATTAATACATATGAATTAGCACGCAAAGCGCCAAGCAAAAGCATTTCGAGCTGATCAATTTTCTTGCGACGAATAGGGTCATTATAGGCTTCTTTATTTGCAATAAGCACTGTGTTAGAGCTCAAAACTTCGTCAATAACTCTAAGTCCGTGCGCTCTGATTGTGGTTTCAGTTTCAGTCACTTCCACAATGGCATCGGCAAGACCTTCAACTACTTTTGCTTCTGTTGCGCCATAAGAGTGAAAAGTTTTTACATTAATACCGCGATCTTTGAAATATTTTTCTGTCATACCCTTTAATTCAGTGGCAATAACTTTGCCTTCCAAATCTTCGGGTTTATAATAAGGTGAATCACCGGCAACAGCCAAAACCCAACGAGCTGGCTTCTTTGAAACTTTTGAATAGATTAAATCACAGATAATCTGAACATCGGCATCTTTTTCTAAAAGCCAATCTTTACCAGTAAGGCCAACGTCAAGAATACCGTCTTGAATATAGAGCGGAATTTCTTGCACTTTGCAAAGTTTTGCCGCTATTTCATCATCGTCTATTGATGGAAAATAATTTCTTGTATAACGTCTAATTTTCCAGCCAGCACGGCCGAAAAGTTCAACTGTTGCGTCTTCTAAAGAGCCTTTAGGGATTCCAAGTTTGATAATAGGATTTGACATATTTTATTCCTTTATAAGAGGTGAACATTCTATAAGTTCATTATCTGACAATTCTTGATAAAAGCAAGAAATATGATTTGTATGACAAGCCGCGCCCTCTTGATTAATCAATAAAAGCACACAGTCTTTATCGCAATCAATGCGAATAGATTCAATTTTTTGCAAATGTCCGCTTGATTCGCCTTTTTTCCACAAAGTATTTCTTGAACGGCTATAATAATGCGCAAAGCCTGTTGAGAGAGTTTTCTCCCAAGCTTCTTTGTTCATAAATGCGAACATCAAAACTTCCTTCGTGTTCGCATCTTGCGCAATAGCTGAAATCATACCATTATTCTTTGAAAAATCTGGCAAATTATTATATTTTTGCATAACTGTATCCATTTTTTACATTAAGCAATATACTCTAAGGTATACTTCTAAATTCAGAAATTTTGTGAATTTTTCAACAAAAGAATGAATTTAATCTGATTGCCCTTTCAAAGCTTCCGCTTGAGCATGAGTAACTAAAGCATCAATAACAGGTGTGATTTCGCCTTCCATCAATTTTTCAAGAGAATAGAGGGTCAAGTTTATGCGGTGATCAGTCATACGGCCTTGAGGGAAATTGTAAGTTCTGATTCTTTCAGATCTATCGCCTGAACCAACCTGCGATTTTCTTTCCGCGGCTTGCTCATTATGCACTTTATCTTGCTCAACTTGCAAAATACGTGATGCCAAAACTTTCATGGCGCGCGCTTTATTTTTATGCTGAGATTTTTCGTCTTGGCAAGTCACAACAATACCAGTAGGGATATGTGTCAAGCGAACAGCAGATTCAGTTTTGTTAACGTGCTGGCCACCTGCGCCTGAAGCACGATAAACGTCAACGCGAATATCTTCTGTTTTAAGATCAAGCTCAACTTCGTCCGCTTCTGCCATAACAGCAACCGTAGCGGCTGAAGTGTGGATTCTGCCTTGTGATTCCGTTTCAGGAACACGTTGAACCCTGTGTGTGCCAGATTCATACTTCAAGCGAGAATACACTCTATCGCCAGAAATAATCGCGATAACCTCTTTGTAACCGCCTGTTTCAGAAGCACTTTCAGAAATAAGCTCAACCTTCCACTTCATTGTTTCTGCATAACGGCAATACATTCTGAATAAATCACCAGCAAAGATAGAAGCTTCGTCGCCGCCTGTACCAGCTCTGATTTCAAGAATGATATTCTTTTCGTCAAGAGGATCAGTAGGAAGAAGAAGAATTTTGATTTTCTGCTCGATTTCAGGCAGTTCTGCTTCGATGATTTTAATTTCTTCTTGCGCCATTTCACGCATATCAGCATCTGAATCGTTCAAAAGTTCTTTATTTTCTTTTAATTGCTCGCTCAGTGAAGTATATTGATCATACATAGCAACTATTTCACGCAAGTCCGCATGAGCTTTGGTTGTTTTTTTGTAAAGATCTTGATCTTGAAAAATGGCAGGATCCGCCAATTCTTTTTCAAGTGAAAGATATTTTTCTTTAAATCCTTCGAGTTTTTTAAACATAAAATTAACTCCTAGTGCACACAGGCTTTATACTTTTGTATATTCAGTGGTGACTATAATGTGTTTACTATTGTTGCCTAGCGCTTCCTTTAAAGCAACTAAGGCGACTTCTAAATGTTCGTCGTCTGGTTCTTTTGTGGTGAAAAATTGCAAGAAAAGCCCAGGAGCTTTTAAAATATTCCCCCAAAATGAATTGAGTTTAGCAGTATAGCGTATAAGCTCATAAGCGAGTGCTGCAATAGGTATCATCAATACTATTTTCACAACTAGAGTGAGAATATGCTTTATAACTTGTGAATGTGGCTCAAAAAGCCAGAAAAAGATAGGCAAAAATAACGCGTGAATGATAATGGCAAAAGAAAGCACAAACAAGAGAAAAGTAGTTCCGCAACGTGGGTGCAAGCGCGAATGCTTTTTCGCTAGTTCAATATCAACCACCTGATTTTCCGTGCATTCTTCATAAGCGGCTATAACTTTATGCTCAGCCCCATGGAATTGAAAAACGCGTTTTATTTCAGGAATAAAGGAAATGCCTGCAATATAAAGAAAGAAGACAAGAAACTTGAAAAGCCCGTCCCACATTTGAAAAGAAAAAGAGTCAACATCGCCACTTAATTCAGTGAATTGCATAAGGGCTGACAAGAAATGCGGAAGCACAACAAAAAGCCCTATTGCCATCAAAATAGCACACACAAGAGTGAAAAAAAGCTGTGTGGAATTTATAGGTTTTTCATCGTCTTGGCTATTGAGCTCGGCAGATCTATTCAGTGTTTTGATTCCATTTATCATGGTTTCAAGCAAGATAGGAAAACCGCGCACAAAGGCTTTGTCTTTATAGGGATTTTTTGAAAAGCTATACCATTTCTTATTTTCTACTTGAATTTTTCCATTTGGCAAGCGCACAGCAAGAGCGTAGGCGTCTTTCCTACGCATCATAATG
>CAYJFE010000173.1:0-4037 GCA_964369165.1 uncultured Desulfovibrionaceae bacterium
CCTATGGCGCGCTTGGTTTGCATAAAAAACTCCAAAAACAAATCTTTGTTGTGAATTAAATCACGATTAAAGTGCTAAATCAAAAAATACAATAAAACTTAATATATAAAGTCTTCCAATGGTAATTTATTGCTATATAACATGATTTGCGCAAAATTGTCAATAAGGCTAAAAACTAAAGCGATTTCTGTAAGTATAAAATTTTCTTTATAAAATTTTTTGTGAAAAAAAATAAAATAATTATTTGAGTGTATTAGCGTGTTTTTAACTGTGTTTCATGATTTTAATAAGAATAATTCTTAATATTCAATAAAAATAGAAAGATAGAGTAGCAAGTATGATAAAAAAATAAATTTTTAATAATGAAAAATCTCTAGAACATAGTCTTTCCACTGTCTACTCTGCACTATGTGCGCTCTGCACTCAAGGCCCTTTTTTATAAGAAGTTCATTTGAATTTTCGCCTTGAAATGCTTGATAAATTGCGTCTGCTAATGAGTCTATCTTGTTTGATTCAAAGAAGAAAACAGGGCTTTCGCTTTCTACTTTAGCTGGCGGAGCTTCATCAATAAAAACGGGAAGATTTGGTAAAATCACACTTTTCCCTAATGCCATAGCCTCAGCTAATTTTATTGGTGGAATGATTTTGCAAACTTCAAAATCCTTGCGAGGAATACAGACAAGAGATGTTGCAGAAATGATTTCTCTTGCCTCTTCTTGGCTTTTTTTGCCATGGAAAATTACGGCATTATCAAGCTTTAGTTCTTTGACTAATGCCTTTAAACTCTCTTCTGATGAACCATGACCGACAATATCAAGCCTTACATCTAAGCCCTTTTCTCGAACTTTTTGTATGGCATGAAGAAGTGTATCCAAACCTTCATAAGGAACTAAAGAGCCAGCATAGCCAATGCTCAAAGGATTTGTGTTTACTTGATTATCGGGTCTGATTGCTTCAATGTCTACACAATTTGGAAGAAGAAATATCTTTTTTTCATCAATATTCCAGTTTTCAACAATATATCTTTTTAAAGCCTCTGAAATAACAAAGACCTTATCTGCTTGTTGTGCGACAAATTTTTCTAGAGCAAGGCCTTTGACATAAGAAAAAGAGTGCGCATAGGAAGGTTTATAGGAGAGGCGCGAAAGTTCCCAAAGGCCTCGCATTTCGTATTGAAATGCAATATTCAGTCTTCTAGCGGCTATAAGGGCAGGGAGTGCGTTCACATGGTTTGATGCTGCGTGGATACATGAAATATTATTTACTATAGAAAACTCAAATAAGACATCGCTTGACTTTTTGATGTAGTGCGTGAGTGGGAAAGGCAAAAATGGCTTTTGAAAATGATGGTATGTAATGCCTTGATAGTGGGTTATGTTGCTTGAAGTTTCGCAAAGTCTGTCTTTTTTATTATAAGGATAACCGCAGGAAGTAGCCGTAATGACATTGATATTTTCATTTTTCAAAGCTTGTAAAATAGCTTGTGTTCTTGTAGCATAACCATTTGAATTATAGGGTAAAGTATTTGCAGCAAGGTAGAGCAGTTTGTTTTCTTTTTTATAATTCTTTCCGTCTTTCAATGCCATAAAGGAGTTGATTTTTTGTAAAGTAAAGTCAAGAGATAGCTTTCTTGCAAAATTTGGAAGTCGTAAATTATTTAGTAGCATTTTACTTTCCTTTACGCGCAAAAAAGCTCTTTTTGTTAATAGTATTTTGTCTATTTTTTACATAGACTGTTTTAGAAACTTCTTCTGTGTGTCTGATCTCAATTTTTCCAATTTTAACCAAGTCAAGAAAGTCATAGCTTGTTATAATATCAAAATCTTTGGATAATTTTTTTAGAAGTTTGCGATAATCTTCTTGAGGTCTTGCGTCTTCATAATAAAATCTTCCTTCATTATTTCTTTTTAAAAGCGACCATGAATGTATAAGGTATGTAGCAAAAGATGCTGTTTTATCAATGCTATATGGGATAAAGGAAGTAAAGCGTGAGCGATATTTGAAATATTTTGATTCAGGAAATTGCAGGACTGACCACAAATCTTTCTTATAAAAAGGAAAAAGTTCTTTTTCTGTGCTTGGAATTTCGATAAGCCCATTATCCCAATAAAAAGGATTAATAGTTTTTGCAGAATAAGGATTTTTAGTCTGCAGCATATGCGCATAGGAATTATTAAAAGATAAGGGAATATTACACTTTTTTAAAGCGTTTAATGTGCCTGAATTCCAGCGAAAAGAGCCAGCCCTATGCGCTAAAACTGGTTTTTTGAGAAGATTTTCTAAAAGCTTTGAAAAATAATTAAGAACAAAGAAAGATTTTTCTTCTTTGTAGAAATTCATCAGTTTTTCTGATTGTTTAATTGGACAATTGTCAAAGAAATTTGGAGGCAAATACTCTGGGTGCGTGTGCAGTTGCACATCTTGCCCGTCACTATCAAGCCAAAGAGCGACTTCTTTTGTTTTATCTAATTCAAGGAATGAAGCGCAAAAATCTATAAAAAATATATGCTTAGCATTGAATTCATTGCCAATAGCGCAAAGCTCACGAAGGCCGGCCGTGCCATTTTCATGCTTACCCCACATAAGGCGATCTATATGATTATCCTTTGCCCTGCACGGAATGGCTTCTGTATCCACAGTGAGCATAAGATAGCGATTTTTACTTTTCATAAAAGGAATTTAGTATAGATTGCTAGAAAAGTAAAATGAAATATAGAGTCTACATTAAAGAGCATAGACTAAGAAATAGTGAGGCTATAATGTGGGACGAGTCCATTCAATAGAGGCTTTGTCGTGAGCTTTTTCTTTTTGCACTTTTTGTAAAAGTTGGTGTCCTATAAAAAGATAGGGATTATTTAAGACAAGGCTATAGGCAAATTTTTCTGCTTCAAGAAATTTTTTTTCATGGCATAAAGAGTTAATTCGTTTTTTTATTAAAGGAAGAGTGCAGAGATTTTTAATGGACTGCCAAAGTGAGAGATTATACTTTGTTTCAAAAAGCTCTTTATAGGGAATATCTTCTATTGTAGACATTCTTATTTTACGAGGATTTTTGCCATAGGGTTTATTGCCTTTTTCAATGATATTATACAAAAAAGCATGAATATTAGAAGGTTTATATGTAGCTTGCATAGGAGGCTCACGAAGCATTGCCATATAAGCCTCATCGTTACTATCAAGAAATTTTATGCGCTCAATGACTTCATCAAAGCTATTGAAATCGTGACAATTTATAAAGGCTTTAGGGTTGAAATCTTTTGCTACGACAGGATTTCCCCAGTAAATAGGTATTGAATTTGCTTCAAGGGGTTGTGATAATTTTTCTGTTGTATACCCGTCCATAGCACAATTTTCAAAGGCTATAGTGAATTTATATTTTGAAATAAAAGCTAGTTTGCTTCTACCCCAATCACCTTTGCGTGGTTCGATGGCATCTTGCATATTATTTAACACTTTTCCAGGGCAGTCAATATGCTTATATTCCATAAGGTTTTTGCAAAAATCTTGTCTAAGTGCAGAGCCTTCTCCTGATGAAGCATTGCTATAAATGAAATTACAGAATTTACGTTGCGTCATAGAGCTAGGCAAATTCTGTTTTATTTCAGGATTATAGGCTACACTTCTGTTTCTTCTGACGTATCTTTCTCCAAAATTGATATAATCAAAGCCGATAGCATAGTCACAATCATTGAAATTTGGAGTAATGGCTTCATTAGTATAGAAAATTTTTACACAATCGTCATAATTTTTATGATTTGTGCCAAAGCATGAATAGAAAAGAAAATCAGGATCATCTGAAAGAGTAACATCGTACCTTTCTTTCAGAATATTGATAAACATATTACTTTCTGCTTTGTATTGCTCAAAAAAATCGCAGAAGGCAATCTTTATTTGTTTTCTTTCTTCAGACATTTATTTGCCCTTTACTGTTGTAGAGTAATCAACGGCCGCTCTATAACGCCACTTCAAATATTGCCTTTTTACTTCTTTATAGTCAATAGCATTGTTTGTTTTCAAGTTTGGCAGATATTCTACTA
>CAYJFE010000174.1:0-4013 GCA_964369165.1 uncultured Desulfovibrionaceae bacterium
GTGTTCTTATGCACTCCGCAATGTCTTTGATGTGCTTGAAATCCTAGAGCTTTTGAAAATTCCTGTTCTATATCATGATAATCTTGTTCGTTAAATTTTCCCTCATCTTCAGTACGAAGGCTCACGACAAGATGATAAGTCTTTTCACGTTTAGAACGTGTGTTTATATCTTGAATATCAAGGACTTCTTGAATTGCTGACTGATACTTGTTATCGCTTCCTTCACAACCTGCGCACCACGAGAGTAAACACTTTTCGCCCTCGTGGTTGGCGTCTGCAATGTATTGAGCTAATCGCCTGTAGTTGTCATTTTCGGGTTTGCATGAAATGTGCTTGCTTATCATAGTTTACTGATTTTCCCTCTGAACTCATCTTTTAATCTATCAATCTGCAAGAGCAGTCTACGTACTTCATACAAATTTTTATTTTCTGTGAGGGCAAGTTTCAGAAGTCCGCCAAGCCGACCTAAGTCAGCATTGATTTTTCTTAACTCAATGCGTGTTTGTTGATCGATTTTGCTTTCGACTCTTTGTCCTGTACACACCCTTTGTATAAAAGTTGAAATGGTCAACCCTGTTTGGGAGCTCCATTTTAAAATTGTATCGTATTCATCTTTGGTCAAATATGCTTTGACAAGATGTGTGCGTTTTTCTTTTTTCATTGATTTTCCTTAAATGTTGAGCATAGCGAATAAGTCAAACCCGTGAAGTAGCGTAATTTTCTCTTGAGAGAAGTGGGACTACTTTACCTATCCTGCCTTCAAAACTTGTGCAAAAATATCATAATAAAGCATTACAGAAATATTGATTCTGCCTTATTCTGCTAGTAAATGCTTTTTACTGTTACTTGCTGATATATAACGGTTTATTCTGCTATTCGCTGGTAAATTATGGCAAATAATGCCATCTGCTGAGAAATACTGCCTTCTGCTATTTGATAAAATAAGATTTTTTTTGATAATATTTGATAAAAAAAGAAAATATTTGGTAACTTTTGACTATTTTTGATAAAATTTGAAAATAATAGATAAAATAAGATTATATTTTATAAAATTTTATAATTTTTGATTTTATAGGACTACTTTTTCTTATTTCGTCTTATTTTTCCAAAATTTACCAAAATTTACCAAATTTTACCTTATTTTTTCATTTTTTACCTTATAGTTTCTGAAATTATCAAATATTTTCTTTTAGTTTCAATAATCGCTTACAGTCAGTAGAAAGAATCTCGTATCTGAGTAGATAAATTTTTCTCGGAGTCGCTTGCCGTAATCAAGTGTAACGTTTTGTGGTGTCAAGGAGTAAAGAGAGCCTGTGAACGTTCCTTGACATGTAAACAAAACAAGCACTAGAAAAGGCAAAAGCGGTCTGAAAAAATTTTTCTTGGTGAGCTTAAAAATAAAACTTTTAAACTGCTTCTTATTCATTCTGTTTGAAGTTGTTTTTCTGTTCCTTAAAATAGCCTCGTAGTAAAAAGGGTTCTGGAAATGTAAGATTAGTATTTGATTGAGCTTTTCTTTCGCTTATAATCCTTTCCTTGTCGTCATCTGAAAGAGTAGAAAGCCAAGCACTATATTCTTTCTCTTCATTTTCTTTTTGCACCTTTTCAAGAGCTTCACGGCTTTTTTTAGAATCAAGCTCTACTTGTTCCTCTGGAGATACATAATTCTTGGGTCGTGGATAGTAACCTTGTTTTGCTAAAATCCTATACACCCAATTTACAGGGCTTTTTACAAGCTCTCCATTACGGTCAAGCATTTGTTTGTGTTCCAAGTCCCATTCAGCATGATGAAGCCCCTGTATGACATTTTCAAGACTACTTCCCTGAGCTTCAAGGTTTTTGATAATTTGCTCAATCTGAGATTTACCAAAGCCATACTTTCCTAAGTTTTCCCATTGGAGGGCAATATCTTCATCTGTAAAATTTTCAAGTTGAATTTTGGCAGTGGTCTGATTTAAGATAGATAGATTAATATTTCTATCTATTCTATCTATAGAGTGATTTGTCTGCATGAAATTTTCAGCTTCTGTCTGCACGTTTTGAACACTCATTAGTTCAAAGAAAGAAGGTATATCCTTGCACACTTTTAAGCTACAGCTATAAAGATTGCCACGAGCAAAACCAGAGTGAAAAACCTTGCTTTCGATAAGGTTTTTCCGCCTTAGTCTTTGCAGGATTCCTCGCACTGCATCGGGGCTTGCTTCAATAGAGAAGTGCCAATGTAAGAGTTTGGAAATTTGCTGATAGTTGATAGGAAGAGGATTATTTTTAATTATAGAAAGTAGGTTTATTTGTCGAAAAGATAATCCATTTTTACACCCTAGAAATGTTGCATACTGCATGTCTGAACGTAAACACGCATAGTTGCATGCTAGTTTGTTCATTTGTTTGCATTCTTGTGTGGTTAGTTGCGTGCTTGTATTCTCACTTGCCTGCACCTTTATGTGAGTGTCTGCATTTTCGTTTACATACTCGTCTGCACGATTGTCTTCACGGGGATTAAAAAGCTTGCTTTTTTGCATATATTTTGTGAAACAGTTTTCCATAAATTACTGTCCAATACGCTTATTGCTCATTTCTTGGAAGAACTGTTGACTTATCTAAAAAGTCTAAAAGGTCGCTTTTGCGGTATCTGATTTTTCTGCCGACTTTCAGAAAACGTGGTGCTTTACCTGCCCATCGTCTTTGCTGTAATGTTTTTACTGTGAAACCTGTGATTTCACTTGCTTGGTGTTCATCGTAAGTGATAAGTGTTGAATCGATATTTTTTGCTTCAATTGTTTTTGTCATAAGTTGACTCCTTAATTCATAATGATATGCAGCTAAGGCTGAACGAAAAAAAGCTCCATTTCAATGAAATAGAGCAAATTTGAAGCATTGTTGTTTGTTTGATTTTGTTTGTTGAATTTTTTAGTAAATAATTACAGTATAGTAATGAAATAAAATAGAACAAGCAAATTTATTCATTTATTTACTTCGACTTTCTTCTTGTTCCTGTTTTGTACTCTTGGTTTGGTTTGATTTTATAAAATGGTTTATTTCAATTCAACTGCTATTAAATTGACTTTCCAGAAAACTTGACATTTTGAAAAAGTACCATTATTTAATATTTATTAATATAAAGAGGTGAGCACGATGAAAAATACTTCTGTTTCTTTAGGAGATTATTTTACTTCATTCATTGACGTGCAAGTCAAGAATGGTCGCTATGGTTCTGCAAGTGATGTTATCCGTGCAGGTTTACGCTTGCTTGAAGAACATGAAACAAAGCAAAAACTTCTGCAAGATGCTCTTATAGCAGGGGAACAATCAGGTACTCCACAAGCATTTGATACAGAAAGCTTTCTAAAAAGGATGCACCAAAAACATGAAAAGTAAGCTATACTAACTTTCTTCTTGTTATAAAAGGATAAAACAAATCATGACACCAAAACAAACACTACAACTCTGGATAGAAATTTTCAATAAAGCTGATGCAAAAGCTCTTGCTGGATTATACCATGATGATGCGATAAATCATCAAGTAGCAGTCGAGCCTGTTGTTGGTAAACAAGCAATTTATGAACGGTTTGTGGAAGAGTTTTCTACTGCTGAAATGGTGTGCATTGTAGAAAATATCTTTGAAGATGACGAGTGGGCAATAATGGAATGGAAAGACCCAAAAGGTTTTAGAGGTTGTGGTTTCTTCCATGTTGTTGGCGGGAAAATTATTTTTCAGCGCGGGTACTGGGATAAGCTTTCGTTCCTAAAAATGAATGGTTTACCTTTAGAGTAGTTTCTAAGTGTACAATAACTCAGATTTCGCCTTGGTTATGAGTGTAGAAAATCACTGATAACATAGTCATAAGCGAGAGGACAAGATAATAGCCTGAAATGTTAAAATAAATAAAATTTCAACAAGATACAGGACAAGATAGTGGGTATGCTAATTTTATAATGAATTAAATTTACTTACTTAGACTTTCTACCTGCTCCAGCTTTGTAGTCTTTGTTTACTTCATCTTTATAAAAAG
>CAYJFE010000175.1:0-2555 GCA_964369165.1 uncultured Desulfovibrionaceae bacterium
ATAGCTATAAAGTGCTCTATTGTCTTTGCTTGCTTATTACAAATATTTTTGATACACTACTAAAAAATAAATTGAAGGACTTTAAATGTCACAAAATACATTAAAAGAACATACTATAGCCTATGTCGAACACGAAGGAAGCAAATCTTTTCGGCATAGAGTTGAAGAACTTTTGCCAAATGGAGGCAATCTCACTCTTTGCTTATCCTGCGGCGCTTGCTCATCTTCTTGCCCTGCAAACGGATTAGAAGGCATGGACCCTCGTAAATTTTTACGCCTAGCCTCTTTAGGAATGGACGAAGAAGTCACCACAACTCCTTGGGTTTGGCAATGCTCTTTATGTATGCGCTGTGTCTATAACTGCCCTATGCAGATAAACATTCCTCAACTTGTCTACTATGCTAGGCAGGCATGGAAAGCAGAAGACAAACCAAAAGGCATAGTCAATTCCTGCATACAAGGCATAAAAAATGAAACAAATTCTGCAATGGGCATAAGTGCCGAAGATTTTCAATTTGTTGTGGAAGATGTTTTAGAAGAAATTAAAGCTAATCAGCCAAATCAAGAAGATTTAGAAGCACCTATCAATAAAGAAGCTTGCGATTTTTTACTTAATCAAAATTCAAGAGAACCAGCTTTAGAACCTGAAGAAATGGGGCCTTTATGGAAGATTTTAAAGCTTGCAAATGCTGATTGGACCTATTCCACCAAAGGTTTTGCCGCTGAAAACTATTGCCTTTTTGCCGCAAATGACGAAAGCTGGAAAAGTATAGTACAAAATAAAGTCGATGCCGTGCATGATCTTAGAGCCAAAACTTGGCTCAACACCGAATGAGGGCATGAACTTTACGCATTTCGGGTCGGAATGCAACGCTTCAAAATAAATGGAAATTTCACCATTGAATCTATTGTGCGCAAATATGCTGAATGGATTCGCGAGGGTAAACTCAAGCCAAGTTCCGATTGGAATAAGGATTTGAAAATAAAATTTACCATACAAGATCCTTGCCAATTAGTCAGAAAAGGTTTTGGTAATCCTGCGGCTAATGATATACGCTACACTTTAGCGGCTTGCGTGGGCGAGGAAAATATTGTCGAGATGCACCCAAACCGTTCGTCAAACTATTGTTGCGGCGGCGGCGGCGGTTATTTGCAATCGGGCTACACTGAAGCTAGGCGCAAATACGGCAATATCAAGCACGAACAAATTCTCACCACTAAGGCTGATTATGTCATAACTCCTTGCCATAATTGCCATTCACAAATTCATGACTTAGCTGAATTTAACCATTCAAACTATAAGGCCGTGCATTTATGGACTATACTTGCACTTGCTTTAAATATCTTAGGCGAAAGCGAACGTATCTATCTTGATGAGCGTTTAGCAAAAGTCAACCTTCCATAAATAACTAAGCTTTCAATCTTCATACATAAGGACTTAAAATGGACTTTGAACAAGAATACAATAGCCCCGAATATTGCAAGGCTCTTATTGAGAAAATAAACAATCACCTTGACAGGATAGACAAAGAAGTGCGCTTTATGGAAGTGTGTGGCACGCATACAGCTTCTCTTTTTCAAAGCGGTTTGCGCTCGCTTTTGCCAAGCAAATTGCACCACATTTCAGGCCCTGGTTGTCCTGTTTGCGTTACGCACGAAGACGAAGTGGAAACTTTTTTGAATGTAGCAAAGCTTGATAATGTGATTGTCGCCACTTTTGGCGATTTGATACGCGTGCCAAATGCTGAAGGCGTGAGCCTAAAAAACTCAACTTTTGGTAATAATTCTCGCCTTGAAATCATCTATTCACCGCAGGACGCTTTAAAGATTGCTGAAGAAAATCCACAGCATGAAGTCATCTTCCTTGGCATTGGCTTTGAAACTACTGCCCCTATTATTGCTGCCACAATTCTTTCAGCAAAAGCAATGGACTTGAAAAACTTCTCTGTCTATTCTATGCACAAGCAAGTTGCCCCTGCTCTACACGCTCTTTTGACTGAGGAAGATGTCAAAGACGTGCCTAGTATTGATATTTTCCTTCTTCCTGGTCATGTGGCCTGTATTACGGGCGTACCTTATTTCGATTTTATTGCTGAAAAATACAATAAACCTGCTGTTGTGAGTGGTTTTGAATCACTCGATATGGCTTATGCTCTTGAATTAGCACTTAGACAGCTTGTTGATATAAAAGAAAATAATACAAAATCACGTATCGACAATGCCTACACGAGAGTCGTCAAGCAAGAGGGCAATCCCAAAGCTATGGAATTATTGTATTCCGTCTTTCAATCAGAAGATGCGTATTGGCGCGGCCTAGGGCTTATTCCTCAAAGTGGTTTAGCTATGCGCCCTGAATTTGCTGATTATAATGCACTTGAGCGATTAAAAATTGAAGTAAAACACGCACAAAAACCCTCTGCTTGCCGTTGCGGCTCTGTATTAAAAGGTCATATTCAGCCCCCACAATGCCCTATCTTCGGCAAAGCCTGCACCCCCCAAAAGGCCATGGGCCCTTGCATGGTGTCGACAGAGGGGGCTTGCGCTTCATATTTTAG
>CAYJFE010000175.1:2655-3996 GCA_964369165.1 uncultured Desulfovibrionaceae bacterium
GGGGCTTGCGCTTCATATTTTAGGTATATGGATTTGTAAAAATATGAACGCAGTGAACTCCTCCCATTAATCTACTTTTAGGAAAATCATATGGAAAATAATACACTCTCTCTTGATGCTGGCTCTGGCGGACGTGCTTCTCAAAGACTTATCTCATCACTCTTTTTGAAATACTTTGATAATCCAATACTTAATAGTATGAATGATGCCGCACTCTTAGAACTCAAATCGCCACTAGCTTTCAGCACAGATTCCTTTGTTATTACTCCAGTAGAGTTTAATGGCGGGAATATAGGCAATTTGGCTGTGCACGGAACAGTGAACGATGTTGCTATGCTTGGAGCAAAACCTCGTTATATTTCAGCAGCTTGTATTCTTGAAGAAGGGCTTGACTTAGATTTGCTTGAGCGCATTGTAAAAAATATGGCAGAAGCAGCGCAAAAGGCTGGCGTTTATATTGTCACGGGTGACACAAAAGTAGTGCCACGCGGGGCTTGCGACAAGATTTTCATCAATACATCAGGCATAGGCGAAATTATAACTGACAATCCGCCTGCAGGCAATAAGGCAGAAGATGGCGATGTTATTCTTATTTCTGGCAATTTAGGCGATCATGCTCTTGCTATTATGGCGGCAAGAGAGAAATTCAGCTTTCTTGAAAATATCAAATCTGACTGCGCTTCACTCAATCATATTATAGAAAAACTCATCACTGAAATCCCTGAAATTCATGTGCTTCGTGACCCAACAAGGGGCGGCCTTGCCAGCACATTAGGTGAAATTGCCGAACAATCTCAAGTGGATTGCCTACTTTTTGAAGATAAGATACCTACATCTAAGGCTGTGCATTCAGCTTGCTCGCTTCTTGGACTTGATCCTTTGTATCTAGCAAATGAAGGGAAATTTATTTGCATTCTCCCACAAGAGAAAGCGCAAAAAGCCCTTGCAATTATGCAAGAATTTGAAGAATCAAAAGATGCCAAGGAAGTTGGGCTTATACAAAATAAAGAAAGCGAGAAAGCAAAGGTTTTTGTACAAACTCGAATTGGCGGCAAGCGCTTATTGCCACTTCTAGAGGGCGCGCAATTACCAAGAATATGTTAAAAAAAACAAAATCCTAAAATTCCGACAAATAAATTGAGCTTCAAAAAGCTTAATATAAAAAGTTTGCAAGGAGATGGGGGAGTTTGAGGGGGAAGAACATAACTTTGGCAGTAATCGTAAAGATTTTGGCTGTTAGCACAAAATCCTCACTCGCATTTTGCGTGGAAAATGCTTCGCTCGCTAAAGTTTGGTTCTTCCCCCTCAAGTCTTACTATTTCATTTCGATTAATTCGATAA
>CAYJFE010000176.1:0-3996 GCA_964369165.1 uncultured Desulfovibrionaceae bacterium
GCGGCAACCTTCTTTGTCAGTGATGATAGAAGACATAATGCCTTCGTCAAATTTTGGCAAGAGTGGGCAAAGTTCGTGAGTGTTTGCGCCATAGAAAGGAGTAGGTCTTCCTTCGCCGTCAAGAAGTTCGACAACTGCTGCAAGGCCTTTTTCTAAACCATTTTCTTTGATAGCTTCGAGTGCAACAACGATTGTGCCTACAATCCAATCTGGATGCGGAGGACAACCTGAAATGTTTACTACAGGAGTGTTAATGCCAACGGATTGCAAGAATGCTGATGTGCCCATGCTTTCAGTAATTGTGCCTTCAGCTGCTGAAACGCCGCCATAAGCTGCACAAGTTCCTACTGCTAAAATAGCTGCTGCATCAGGAGCCATTTCTTTAAGCATATCAACCATAGTCAATTCTTTGTGGTTAGCTTCAGCTACGATACAGTATTTGCCTTCTTCAGCTACAGGGATTGCGCCCTCAACAACGACAAAGTATTTGCCTTTGTTTTTCTTAGCCATTTCAAACATATATTCTGCCGCAGGAGCACCTTCACCAGCCATAATGGTTGGGTGATACTCTAAGCTGATAACTTTCAATAACACATCAGCAATTGCTGGGTGTGTGCTATTGAGGATAGTCACAGAACAACCTGTACAACCAGAACCTTGAATCCAGAAAACCGGTGGGCGTTCGCCTGTTAAGGTTTCTGCCAATGCCTTATGCACTGCTGGGTGGAACATAGTAGATACACCATATCCAGCTACAGTCCCTGTGCATAGCTTTACGAAATCTCGACGTGAGAGACTCATATTGCCTCCATTTGATAAAAAGTTTTTAAAAAAAATAACACTTGTCAAAAAACATATACTATTAGAGCTTGTTAGTCAAGTTATACTCATTAAATAACAATCTTTCAGCAATTCAAATAAACCCCTAAAATAAAAAATAAAAAAGCACAATCTTCTAAAAAAAAAGATTGTGCAAATATTCTTTAAGTCGATTTTTTCTAAATAGCGAAAATTTACTTATGTTCACCTATATATTTGAGAGCTTCTGCTAAGTCTAAACTACCTTCGTAAATGGCGCGCCCCGTGATAGCTCCAATGCAGGTGGATTTTTTCGTAAGTTCGTGGATTTTTATCACATCGTCCATATTTGCAAGTCCACCAGCAGCGATAAAGGGCAATGTAGTGAGCGTGGCAAGTTTTTCTAAAGCGTCGTAGTTAAATCCTGTTTGCATTCCATCTCTTTCAATATCAGTATAAATAAGAAAAGCTGCGCCATCTTTTTCAACACGCGGCAAAACTTCTTCTAAAGTGAGAGCTGAATCTCCCACCCAACCACGAGTTTTTAAAGCATTTTTATAGGCATCAAGTGAAAGGCCAATCTTTCCTTTAAATTCTTGGCATAATTCTTTAAATTTTTCAGGCTCTTCAAGTGCCATCGTGCCAATAATAAGGCGAGTGACACCTTTTTCAAACCAATATTCTGCGTGCTCTCTTGAGCGTATACCGCCGCCAAGTTGCACAGGAATAGTAAGATTTTTGCAAATATCTTCCACCGCCTTTGCATTTGCACTGTAGCCATCAAAAGCGCCGTCTAAATCAATCAAATGCAGATATTCTGCGCCCATATTTTGCCATTTCAAGGCAAATTCAAGAGCTTCACCATAATAAGTACTTTCGTTAGCTTTGCCTTGCCTAAGGCGCACGGCTTTACCATTTTGTAAATCGACTGCTGGAAAAATAATCATAAAATATCCTTAATTAAATAGGTTAATAATTTAAATGGTTAATAGTATCAATATAGTTTTGTGCAAAAGAAAGTCAAAGCCAAAATTTAAGCGTATTTCTTTATATGCTCTACTACTTTTTCTTGAATAAGTTCAGGATAAAGCTCCTTCATACAACGCGGATCAGAACACTTACGATGATCAACACAAGGCTGGCAATCAAGCGAAGTGCGCACAACTAAATGCCTATCGCTCTTATAATCCCAATTTTCATGGCTTATACCTATAAGACTTGTTGAGGGGATATCAAAGGAAACAGCAAGATGGCGTGGGTATGAGCACGCGCCTATGTGATAATCTGCCATAGACATTATTGCAGCTGAAACTGCCAGAGAAGGTATTTTTTTAGGAACAATAAAAGAATTTTGATTTTCAAGGCATTGCGTGATTGCCTTCACTTGATCTTCTTCACCAGGTGCGCAAGGAAAATAAAAAATACTATCAGAAACGTTTTTATTTATATAATTGAGTAAGTTGGCATAATGCAAAGGAGGATACGCTCGACGAAAATCTTTATGGGTCAAATCAACCATAATCAATTTTTTGTCTGAATTTTCAATATCATAACCATAGTCTAAAAGCAAATTTTTTGCCTCTGCCCTTTCGGTGGCGTTCAAATAAAATGTGCCAGTAATAAGACTCGGTTTTTCAATGCCAAGCGGCCTTAATATTTCAATATTCTCAATTGCAGGATAGTCTTTTTCAATTTTTGTGAGATGCGTGAAAAGCACATTTTTATAATGCTTTGAATAAGGACCAACTTTATATTTTGCTTCTGAAAAAAGCACTTGCATAAGCACGCGCGGCAAGGTTTGCAAGGCGATAACAGTATCGTAATTATTTTTTGCCACCTTCCTATAAAAAGTAACTTGCTTTGAAAAAGAGGACTGTTTGTCTCTATCTATCAAGAATATATTATCAATATTTGGATTATGCGCCACAATGGGTTGGCATTTTTTTTCAGTAAGAAAATCAATACTAGCATTTGGAAATTTCTTTTTAAGGGCTTCTATTGCCGCAGTTCCCATAAGAACATCGCCTAATTGCCTTTGCTTTATTACAAGAATTTTTTGTGGTTCTTCTTCTATCATGTTAAATTGACTAGGCATTTTTACTCCAATAAGCTATATATTCTTGATTGCCCTTTGGCCCTTTTATCGCTGAAGGAACTATACCGTGAAAGCTAAGGGGCAATTCATGTTCGCAAAAGTTCTTCACTTTTTCTATAGCAAAATCAATATATTGCTGCTCACGCACAATGCCTTTTTTTGTCATATGCGGTTCAACTTCAAATTGCGGTTTAATAAGAGCGAGAATTTTTGCATCTTTTTTAAGCCATTGCATACATGAGGGCAAGATGAGAGTGAGAGAAATAAAGGAAACATCGGCCACCAAAATATCACATTCCTCTGAAATTAATGACTTTTCTGCATGGCGAATATTAGTGTTTTCCATTGAAATCACACGAGGGTCAGCACGTAATTTTTCATGCAATTGCAGAGTTCCTACATCAACGGCATAGACTTTTTTTGCATTATGCTGCAAAAGGCAATCGGTGAAACCTCCAGTTGAAGCGCCTGCGTCGAAGCAGGTGTAGTCAGTCACATCAATATTAAAATATTCGAGAGCTGTCAACAACTTATAAGCACCACGGCTCACAAAACGCTCCTGCCCTGTCAGGCAAAGCAAAGTATTGTCAGGATACGGGTGACCTGGTTTCGCTACTAATATAAGATCTTCATTTTTATAAGAGTTTTCTTTTCCTTGTGGAATAATCGCAACCTTGCCTGCCATTATAAGACGTTTTGCTTGCTCTTTTGATTCAGCAAGGCCATGGTTGACAAGAAGTTGATCGGCTCTAATTTTAGGCATATGCATCCTTTTTTGTTTCTGCTCAAAGTATATTAAGACAAAGTTTGCAAAATGACAAGTTTCAATTTATAAAAAATCAAAATATGCTCCATTGATTGCCTTAGTTTATTAAGTTTATAATAAATTTACACTTAACAATACAAGTAGTTAGCAATTACAAAAGGAAATTTTCTAAAAATTTGAAAAAGAAATTTAATTTTTACAAAAAAAAAGCTTGCAAAGTCTTAGGGGAAGTGCTAATAAATCATTTCCCAACTTGAAATACACTTTTGAGTTGCCGTGCCCGAGTGGTGGAATAGGTAGACACAAGGGACTTAAAATCCCTCGGTAGCAATACCGT
>CAYJFE010000177.1:0-3915 GCA_964369165.1 uncultured Desulfovibrionaceae bacterium
GTGAGGATTTTGCGTCGAAGACCAAAAACTCCACTTATATAAATTCTACTTGCTTAAATTATAATTATTGTTTAATTTATTTCTATGTTAAGTAGACGACGTTTTCTAAAATTTCTTTCAGTTACTTTTAGTGGTCTTTGGGCCACATCTTTAGGCTCGCAAAAAGCTTTTGCTTTGCCAAGAAATGAAGAAGATTTACTTGCTATCACAGAAAATTTACATAAAACAGGTGTCTTATACGGCGATCTGCCCTCATTAGCAACTCCTGAATATCAGACAATGTCTGACGCTTCTCTTTCCTACGATGAAGACGAAATAGTCTTCGCTTTTGCTTTTCCTGACGCTCCAAAGGATTATTATATTGTCGCACAGAAAATTATGCTTTGGCATGAAGTTTTGAATGAATTACATAATGGAAAAGCCTATGCCCTCACTTATTCACCTATAAGCGGCTCTCTAGCTTTTTTTGAAGCAAAAATAGGCCGTGAAAACCTTATTTTCGATTCTTTTGGCGAACTTTACAATAATAATAGTGTGCTCATTGATAGAAATACAGGTTCTAAGTGGTCGCAATTACTAGGTATGGCTTTTGAAGGCCCACTTATGGGCACGGGATTAAATTATCTTCCAGTCTATTGGACAAAATGGGCAAATGCAAAAAAAGCTTTTCCAAAAGCAAAGGTAATGGTCACGCCTAAAGCCTCCTCTACACGTATATACGGCCGTGATCCCTACGGTTCATACCAAAAAGAAGATACTTATTATCAAAATGAAAGAATTTTCTTTCCTCTCACCCATTATGATGTAAGAATGCCTGCAAAAACAGAGGTCTATGCTATTGAGGACAATAAAGCCCTTGTCGCTATTTCTATTGATTATGTGCGTGAAAAAAAAGCTGTAAACTTTTATCTTGGGCCACGTGCCTTAGTTGCTATTCATGATCCTGTCTTAGATACAGTTCGAGTATACGACAGAGAATTTTGGCTTGATCAGCAGCCTGCGCTTTTCTTTATGCAATACAACCGCTTATACGACTATGGCACAAGAAGCGAATGGAATATAGAAGGAAAATGCATAGAAGGAAAATTACTTGGCGCATCTATGCCAGAATTATTCGGGATCTATTCATTTTGGTTTGCCTATGCTGCAAGCAATCCTGAAACATTTACTGTGCCTGGCGATATAGTAGTGCCAGATTCAGCTTTTGATACAAACCCTATAGAGTAAATATAAATGTCTTTAAAGCAATCACTTATCACATATGTTCGCCCAAGCGAAATCAATACTGAAATTGAAAGAAAAACCTTTCTCTTTTTATTTATTCTCACCTTTGCACAAATTGTTTCCTTTCAAGCATGGCAAACGCTTTATACAAATTATATAGTCGAAGAATTAGGTCTAAACGGCGCACAAAACGGAATGATTCAATCATTACGAGAGCTTCCCGGGCTTCTTGCTGTGACGGTGATTTTCTTTTTACGCTTTTTTAAAGAAGAAAATCTCGCACTTTTCTCAGTCTTCCTGCTTGGTCTTGGTGTGACGCTTACAGGCTTTTTGCCCTCCTTTTATGGTATGCTCTTCACTACTTTATGTATGTCAATAGGTTTTCACTATTTTGAAACTATTAATCAATCTATAACCTTACAAGCTTTCAATACAAGGATTTCACCCCTTGTTTTTGGCAGACTAAGAAGTATATCAGCCCTTGGCAATATCTTTGTAGCTTTGCTGATTCTCTTTTTTGCAGCCTTCTTCACCTATTTACAAATGTATCTTATTACAGGATTAGTCGCTATTATAGGCGCATTTTACGCTATTTTTCAAAAGCCAGATTTAAGCCTTCTACCCACTCAACAAAAGAAATTGGTATTCAAAAAGAAGTATTGGCTTTTTTATGTTTTGACATTTTTATCAGGCGGAAGAAGGGTTATTTTCACTATCTTCTCTCTCTTCTTGCTTGTAGAAAAATTCAATTATTCCGTCACAATGGTAACAATACTGTTCTTAATAAACAATACTGTTAACTGGCTTTTGAATCCTGTCATTGGTAAGCTTATCAATAAATACGGCGAACAAAAATTACTCACCTTTCAATTTATTTCAGCTATCATTATCTTCTTAGGTTATGCCTATATAAATATTGGTTTTATTATTGCATTTTTGTATATTTTTGACCAATTTACTTTCAATTTCAATATAGCAGAAAAAACCTTCTTCCAAAAAATGGCAGAAAAAGCAGATATTGCACCGAGCATGGCGGTTTCATTCACAATAAACCATATTTCAGCCGTAATTATCCCCATTGTTGGCGGTGCATTATGGGTATTGAATTATAAACTTGTCTTTATTGCTGGTGCTATTTTAGCTTTAATGTCGCTTTCATTGGTGCAATTTATCAATAAAGAAATTGAAAAACACAGAATTGTAGATTAAATTTGAAATTCAACACCTTATTTCCATTTTTCCTTTAGTGAGATAAGTTTGTACTTCAATTTTAAATTGATTACATTTTATCATCACCTGTATGTATTGAACTAAACAAAATTTATTCGTTGACTTGTCAACGATGCTTGTGTTATAAAAGACACAGGAGATTTTGAAGATGCAAACAGATACAAATCGTTTCTTTTTTACTTTTATTTCAAACCTTTATAGAAAGCGTCAAGTGTTTTTCAATAAAGAATTGGAAGCTTATAATATATCATCAGCAGAATTACCTTATATACTTGGGCTTTTGTTTCGTAAAAACGGTATGTTGCAAGACGAATTGTCAAAAATCACAAAAATCAACAAGGCAGCCACTTCAAGAGCTCTCAAGTCACTAGAGCAGAAAGGTTATGTCATATGCAAAGTATGTGAAGAAAATGCAAGACATAGGCGTATTTTCTACACTGAAAAAGCTCTAGAGCTAAAAGAGCCTCTTAGTGAGGCAATAGATAAATGGCAAACAATGGTATTTCAAGATATCAGTGAAAAAGATAAAGAAACAACAATCAGAAGCTTAGTAAAAATGGCAAATGCTGTCAATGACGTATAAAGTCAAGAACTAGAGCTTTTGTAGAGTTTCGCTTTAAAAATTTATAACAATCGTTGACTAGTCAACGATGTAAAGATAAACAAGAGGGAGTATTATTTATGAACAAAGCGGCAGGGAAGCAGGAGTTTTCTATAGTAAGAACAATTAACATACTCATAGGCTCATGCCTTATGTTTTTTGGACCATTTTTTTCTTCACCCCAATTTTCTTTTCCAGAAAATGCAAAACTTATCAAAATGGGTTTTCCTATAGTCGATGGTAATGCTATAGTCACCCTTTCTGAGGCTGGTTGGACAGCAGCAATTATCTTTTTAGGTATGCTCTATCTTTGGATTTTTGTCGATACCTTTTGGCCAAGTCTTGTTGGTTTTGTGCTTATCGCCCTTAGCCCACACTATCCTCTGCCTCAAGTTATTGCGCAATACCTCGGTAATCCAACGACTTTTCTTATCTTCTTTATCTTCTTTTTTAGTGCGGCTTTAGTGCAAAGTAAATTAGTAAATTACTTAGCAAACTATCTTCTCACACGTGATATTATGCAAGGAAGACCATGGTTTTTGATGTTTAGCCTTATGGTGACAACCTATTTTGCGGCATTGATTGACCCTCTTTCAAGTATCTTTATTATGTGGCCTGTTGCCTACCTTGTTATTAATGAAATAGGGCTAAAACCAGGTGATAGATTTGCTAATTTCCTTGTAGGCAATACTGTCGCACCCTATATTTTAGGCACAAGCACAAATATTATTAAAGGGCCTGCTCTCTTTATGTCAAGCGGTTATAATTCCTTTATTGCAAAAAATCCACAGCTTGGTTTAGAGCAAATAAATGCGGCTAGCTATATTTTTATGGGTATGGTGATTGCCTTTACTTCCTTT
>CAYJFE010000178.1:0-3800 GCA_964369165.1 uncultured Desulfovibrionaceae bacterium
TCAGCTAGTCCACAACCACAGTATTTCTGTCTATAGAAATTTTTTTCCTTAGAAAGCTTGATGCCATCGTACCAATAGGGGCGAAAATCTCGGTCGATAAAGTTTATACCATGCGCTTTTGCAAAAAGAAGCCCTTGCTCTATTATCATATCGTGCTGTTGATAGCGTGAATAAAGTAAGGAAGTAGTGAAATAGTCAAAGCCATATTCCTTTGCTTTAATTGCGCTTTTTTCTAATCGAGGCGTATAGCAAGAAAAACAGCGTTTCGGAAATTCAAGTGTAGGCATTTTCTCTGCCCAAGCTTCAAAACCCTTGTATTCAAAACAATTGTCTTCATTGATATATAAAATATTGTCATTTTTTACATAGTCAAGAAAAGTGTCACGCCTTTTTTCAAATTCTTCTTTTTGATGAATATTTGGATTATAAAAATAGAGGCTGACTTCGTATTCTTCGCTCAAGTATTGATAAGGCATCAAAGCACAGGGCGCGCAACACACATGAAGAAGTAATTTTTTCATTATCGAACCAAAAGCCCTTTTTCAAGAGTGACGGTATTTTGTGAAAGCATTTCGTTTTGCTCTTCGCTATGCGTTGTCATTATTAAAGTGTATTTGGGAGTAAGTTTTTTTAATATACTCTCTATAAGTTCTCGGCTTGATTTATCCACACTTGCTGTTGGTTCGTCAAGTATGATGCATTTGGGTTCTAATACTAATGTTCTGGCTAGAGCTACCCTTTGCGTTTCACCGCCTGAAAGAGTGTTTGCCCTATAGTTTTTTAAATGGCCTATTTCTAAAAGCTCTAAAACTTCGTCGAGTTTTCTTGCTTGTTCAGCTTTTGAAATTTTGCGCATCTTCATGCCAAAGCAAATATTTTTTTCCACAGAACCCGAAAACATTATGGGTAATTGCTCCATTAATACAATATTTTGCCTTAGTTTATGTAATTGCCTTTCGTTTGTATAATCAATTTCTTCATCAAAAAACTTCACTCTCCCTTCGCTTGGAGGGCTCACAAGGGCTAAGATGTGTAAAAGAGTGGTTTTACCAGCGCCGTTTTGCCCTCGCAAGGTGTGGAGTTTGCCCTCTTCAAAAGAGAGAGAATCTATATCTAATATAGTGTTTCCTTTAGCAATTTTTTTAAGATTATTAATACTAAACACTGTCAGCCTCCTGCCCTCTGCCTTGCAAAAGTTTTAATAAAATATTCACAATAAGGCTGATAGCAAGTAAAATAAAGCCAAGATTCATGGCTAGCTCAAATGCGCCTTTGTCGTATTCTAATGACATGGTTGTCGTCATCGTTCTTGTGTATCCGGCAATATTTCCGCCAAGCATCATGCTTATGCCAATTTCGCCTATCACTCGGCCAAAGGCTGTTACTAAAACTGCTGTAAGCGCAAAACGAGCTTCAATAAAAAGCACTTTATACATTTCCCACTTGTTTGCACCAAGGGTGAGGGCAGTCCTTTTAAATCTTTTATCTAACCTTTCAAGAGCAACTTGAGTCAAGATTGCCACAAGTGGAGTGATTAAAATGCATTGCCCTATAATAATGGCTTTTGTGCTATACATAAGGCCTAGAGAGCCAAAAATACCTTTTCTTGATAGAAACATATAGACAGTAAGACCAATCAAAACAGTAGGCAAAGCTTGTAAGGCATTGCAAATAGTACCTACAAAAGTTCTGAATCGGCCTTTTCCGCAAAGCCACATACCAAGTGGCAAACCTAATATTGCTGAAAAAAGCACTGAATAAAAGCTTATTTCCAAGGAAACAAAGGTGATGAGATAGACGTCGTGCGACATAATTTGTACCTTTAAATTATTTTTTTGCATAATACTAGTATATTGAAAAAATTGCAAAGAATTTAATTTTTATCTAATAATTTAGGATTTATATCTAAGGCTTTGAATTTCATATGCTTATTTTTTGTGAATTTATTTGACATCTCTTTGCGCTAAAGCTATAATTTTCAATCTTTTATTTAAGTTTTTGCACAAAAGAATGCAAAAGAAGACTTAAATCGTGTTTTATCCCTTTATAACTATAATAAGGAGTTTTTTGTGGCTACAATTCTTGGAAAAGCATTGACTTTTGACGATGTCTTATTGGTTCCGGCTTATTCAGAAATCACACCGGACTTGATAGACGTGAGTGCTTACCTTACACCTGAAATCAAGTTGGGCATTCCTCTTTTGTCCGCAGCGATGGACACTGTAACCGAATCAGCTATGGCAATTTCAATGGCAAGAAACGGCGGAATTGGTATTGTGCATAAAAATATGGATGTTGCACGCCAAAGATTAGAAATTGAAAAAGTAAAAAAATCAGAAAGCGGCATGATCTTAGATCCTGTCACTATCCAGCCCGACGATACTGTTGAAACTGCCCTAAATCTTATGAAAGATTTTCGTGTTTCTGGTCTTCCTGTTGTAAAAAATAATGAGCTTGTAGGTATTTTAACAAACCGTGACGTGCGTTTTGTTGAAGACAGCGGCAAAGTTCTAGTTAAAGAAGTGATGACTTCAGAAGGTCTTGTCACTGTGCCTTTTGGTACAACCCTAGAAGAAGCGAAATACCATTTACACACACACCGCATTGAAAAGCTTCTTGTGGTTGATGACAATCGTGCACTTAAAGGTCTTATCACAATCAAAGATATCGACAAAGTGCAAAAATATCCAGATGCTTGCAAGGACGATAACGGCCGTTTACGTGTAGGTGGCGCTATTGGCGTTGGCGCAGAAAGCGAATACCGCGCTAGTGAATTATTAGCAGCAGGTGCAGACGTGCTTGTGCTTGATTCAGCGCATGGCCATTCAGTAAATATTTTACGCACTATTGAAGCTATACGCTCCTCCTTCCCTAAAGCACAAATTATTGCCGGCAATGTCGCCACCTATGAAGGCGCAAAAGCCCTTTATAAAGCGGGTGCTGATGCTGTAAAAGTTGGTATTGGCCCTGGTTCAATCTGTACAACTCGTGTTGTTTCAGGTGTTGGCGTGCCACAAATCACCGCTATTATTGAAACAGCAAAAGCCGCAAAAGAATTTGGAAAATGCATTATCGGCGATGGCGGTATCAAATATTCAGGTGACGTAGTTAAAGCTTTAGCCGTAGGTGCAAATACCATTATGGCAGGTTCACTCTTTGCTGGCACAGAAGAAAGCCCTGGCGAAACTATGCTTTATCAAGGTAGAACCTACAAAGTTTACCGTGGCATGGGCTCAATCGACGCTATGAAAGACGGTTCTTCTGACCGTTACTTCCAAGAAAAATCCAAAAAACTCGTGCCAGAAGGCATTGTAGGCCGTGTGCCATACAAAGGGCCTGTTTCTGAAACTATCTATCAAATGATAGGCGGATTGCGTTCAGGTATGGGCTATTGCGGCGCAAAAGATTTAGAAACACTACACAAAACAGCGCAGCTTGTCGAAATAAGCTCTGCTGGCTTGCGTGAAAGTCACGTCCACGACGTTATTATCACAAAAGAAGCCCCTAACTATAGGGTTGAATAGTTTATTTTGCTTGGGGGAAAGGAAACCACACTTTTGGAAAAGTGAGTTTTCCGTTTCCCCCAAACCCCCTATCCTTCCTTACAAAACTTTTAAATTATTAAGCTATTATTCATAAAAACTTTTGAGTCATTTTTACTTAGCTTTAATAATTGTTTTTTTCAGGAGGGGTGGGGCTTGGGGGAGGGGAACCTCATTTTTATCAAAAAAAAAGGGGTTCCCCTCCCCCAAAAAAACTTTCTAATAAAGGAAAATTTATGTCATCAAAAGTTATTATTA
>CAYJFE010000179.1:0-3617 GCA_964369165.1 uncultured Desulfovibrionaceae bacterium
TGTTTTTTTTAGACGGGTATATCCATAAAGGAGAAGAAGGCTTCGTGCTTTCTTGTGCCTTGTTAGCCTCACATTTACACAAAGATTTTGACTGGCTTTGTTGCAAATGTTTCGAGGTTTTTTTTATTTAAAGCTAATATATTAACTGCCCAAAATTATCTATAAAAGAGAGGTTTCTATGGCTACTTTAAATCTTGTTAAGCCTGCAGCTCATACACAATCTGAACTTTCAATCAATGATCAAATCACTGACTATACCTTTGATTTTAATTTATCAGAAGCTGTTCTTGAAAAAATTGATGGCAATCTTGTCATTACTTTTGATGCAGACGGCTCTTCTATTGTTTTAGAAGATTTTTATGCTGTCTACAATGCTGAATTTATACCTAATTTTGTTTTGGATGGCGAATTAGTTTTAGGCGAAGATTTCTTTAATGCTATGGATCCTGATCTGATGCCTGCAGCTGGTCCTGGTGAGGGTGAACTAAATCAAGACACTAATGGCGTGTATTCTACAGGCAAAGGAATACTTGCAGACGGTACAAATGCTCTTGGTGGCAAAGATGGCGGTTCAAGCTATAATGCTGATCCAACTGTTTTAGTTGGTGGTGGCACTGTGGGCACTGGCGGTTCAGGTGGTAACACTTCACCTGCAAATATTGCACCAACTCTTTCATTTGGCAATAACAAGTTTGTTTCATCTACAATCACCACCTATGACAATCCAAATGCAGATTCAAATACAGGCCGCACAGAAACAGGTTCTTTTACTTTTACTCCTGGCAATGGCTTTACTGACCTTACTATCAATGGCGAGTCAATCTTTAATAAAGATGGCGACTTTATGCCAGGAACAGAAATTGAAACTCCACTAGGCAAGCTTACAGTAGATTCTTATGATGTTGAAACAGGTGAAGTCACCTACACATATGAACAAAACAATGCGCAAGAACATCCGACTGATGAAAATCTTAATGACGAAATCAAAGTTGAAGTAAAAGATCAAGATGGCGATATAGTTACTGGCACAATCACGGTTGAAATTGTGGACGATGCTCCGGTAGCTGAAATAGATACAGATACAGTAAGTGAAGGCGAAATTATTGACGGCAATATTCTAAATAATGATTATGCAAGCGCAGACGGCGGTGCAAGTGCTGGTAAAGAACTTGTTGCTGTAAAACTTCCTGAAAGTATGATTGAGGCTGGTTGGACACAAAGTGGGAGCCTTGCTGAGGGTACACTTGAGTTCACTCATGCAAACAAAGGCACAATCACTTTCAATAAAGACGGCAGTTATAAATTTGACTATACTGACGAATCTTTAGGGGAAGGCGTAAAAGAAAGCTTTACTTTTGAGTACACTATTAAAGATAGCGACGGTGACTCAAGCTCGGCTAAACTTGAAATTGAAGCTACAGGCACAAATGATATGCACACTGTTCTTGATGTAAATCTTGGTAAAGTTGTTGAAGCTGGTGTGCAAGAAAATGCTGATAAAGCAGGTTTTGATGCCAACGAAGCTTTTGCTGGCACTCCTGAAATTACAGGCACTTTAGATGTAAAAGCTCTTGTGACAGATGCAGACAGTGCGGATACATTTGCTTTTGAAGCTATCACAAAAGGTGAAAGTCAATATGGCTCATTTACTATTGATGCAAAAGGAAATTATACATACACAATAAACCAAGATAAGATTCAATCACTTGATAAAGGCGATACAGTAACTGACACTATTACAATTCAAGTAAAAGATCAAAATGGAAATCTTGTTGAAACAACAGTAAGTGTTGAAGTGACCGGCACAAATGATGCACCAACTATTCAAATTTCCGATGATGACAAAGCGCTTGATGCATATGAAGACGGTAAGGCAGCTACTGGCACAGCAAAAGGTTTTGATGATGACGCAGATCATGCAGACCTTACTTTCTCTCTCAATCAACCAGAAGATGGTGAAAAGTCAAATCTTGTGACTTCTCTTGAGTCAGAATATGGCACATTTGAAATCGATCCAACTAGCGGTGTATACACTTTTATACCGAATGCTAAAGCTCAAGAACTTGGACATGAAGAAACAAGCGATGTGAGTTTTGATGTCTATGTTCGTGATGAGCACGGCGCATATGCTAAAGAAAGTGTGAAAGTAACAATTACTGGTTCTAATGATGACGCTGTAATAAACTTCACTGATTTACTTGAAACAAGCGATACTGGACTTATCGGAAGTGTGACAGCTGATGGAACTAATGACTTGATTTTTGACAATGAAGATGCAGACACAGGTTCATTCAATTTTAAAGATGTTGATGGCATGGAAAATGGCAGTGTTGTTATTTCTCTTGGAACAGGCAAAGCTACAATCGAGTTTGATGAAGATGGAAATCCAATTATTACAGATAGTACAGTTGAGGGACGACACGGCAACTTCAGAATTATGGACGTTGAAACTGATGATAATGGCGGCTATAATGTAACATACGAGTATGTTCAAGATACTGCTTTTAATCATAAGATAGATAGACTCGATAGTTTTGATGTCACTATTACTGATGCGCATGGCAAAGAAACAACTGGCACAATTACTACCACTATCAAGGATGCGAGCGCAGACACCGAGCACGATTATAACTCAATGACAGAAGGTGGTGCTCCAATAACAGGCAATCTGCTTGATAATGACAATGGCGGAGCTGACGGTTATGCAGCAAGTGCTCAAGGCGTAGATGGCAATGGCGATAATGCAGCATTTGTGAATTGGGTAAATCCTAAAGTAACAATCTTGTCTGACCCTAATGAACATGGAACATTCCAAAGTTCTGAAACAGCAGCCTGGACAAGAGTGGATAATGGTTTTAGCAAAGGTGGTTCAATCACTTTAACTCACCCAGATTACGGCACAGTTGTTATCCACCAAGATGGTACTTACACATTTGATTATAGAGGCGCAAATCTCACCAATGGCGAAGTTATGCGCTTTGATATCCAATACACCATTCGAGATGCAGATGGTAATGTTCCTTCTGCCTTTTTACGTGTAACAGTGGGCGATTTAACACCAGAGATTACTTTTGGTAATGACCCTGATGCAACTGGTAATATTCACACAAGCTATGATGATGCTGACGATGTACGAAATACTGATGACAGTGCAGATGCGCGCGTTGAAAGTGGCAATTTTGAAGTGACTGCTGGCAGTGGTGAAACAACAATCACACTTAAGGGTACAGATGCAGAAGGCAAAGAAACAACATTAGAAATTATACTAGATGAAGCTGGCAATGCAAGTTTTCCTGATGGCACAACACTTCAAGGCGAACACGGCACATTGTCAAATATCACATACAAAGACGGTACAGTCAGCTATACTTATACCCAAGACGATAGCAGACAGCATGGTGATGAAAATGATGGCGATACCGATACTTTAGGCGATAAATTTGATATTACTGTAACAGATGCAGATGGCGATTCTGTGTCAGGCTCTATAGACGTAACCATCACTGACGACGCGCCTGAGGTTTCAGACAGTTCTTCTATCGCAGTAGAAGGCGATGTCGCTGCCGCTCAAACGATTATAACTCTTGACTTTGGTGCCGACCTTACAGACGGCGCAA
>CAYJFE010000180.1:0-3611 GCA_964369165.1 uncultured Desulfovibrionaceae bacterium
AAAAAACCTTTTTATTTGATGAAAAAGTTAAAATTGGTGATGAATTACGCCAATTAAAAACCTATAAATCCGCCATCTTAAATAGGCGTGGTGAAACAATAGGCACCGTAGGCCTTGCCCGTGACGTTACAGACATTTGGAATACGCATGCAGAATTTAAATCCCTTATCGATCACTTACCCTTTCCTATGATGATACTTTCAAGCGATTATGAATTTGTGAGCTCAAATAGTAATTTTGATGCTATTTTTGGGGAGCAAGACCCCGAAAATTTCAAATTATCGGACTTTAGTAAAAAGTTTTTCGCCCTTGATATTTCTATGAAGGATACTCTTGATGGTATTGTTGCTTGCCAAATGAAAGATCACGATAAATTGCGATATTTCTCTACTGAAAAGAGTGCAATTTATGATGTTTTCAATCAATTACATGGTTTTTTCTATATATTTAATGATGAAACTATGAAAAAAGAATACGAGCAAAAACTAAAGTCGCTTTCAAGAACCGATGAATTGACAGGTATAGCTAACCGCAAGGGCCTAAGGCATTATTTTGAAAAGAATTTTAATCGTGTTGTCAAAACGCAATCGTCTTTCAGTTTTATAGTGATGGACATAGATTTCTTCAAACAACTCAATGATATTTACGGCCATGTGCAAGGCGATGAAATTCTTGTTATAATGGGCAGCATTCTTCGCGAACTCAGTGATGAGCATAATCTTTTTGTTGCACGCTATGGCGGTGAAGAATTTATTCTTGCGGCTGAAAATAAAAGCTTAGAAGAAAGCAAGGAAATTGCCACACTTCTCACCCAAAAACTTGCAGAATACAAGCTTGAACATAAAGGCTCGAGTGTTTCTGAAAATGTAACTCTCAGCCTAGGTTTGGCCTATTATCCACAAATACCTGTAGGTAAAACCGTTTCTCAAATTATCAAAGAAGCTGATGAATTACTGTACGAAGCCAAAAGAAATGGCAGAAATCAAATCATAGCAAATTGTTTTTAATTGAATTTCAGAACACACCCTAAAGAAAAACAAAAAATCTACCGAAAAGTAAATTAAGGGATCACATCTGCACACTTGCACATAGAGTCAATCTATCTATGCAAGTTTATTCAGTTTTTCCCTTCTTGACAAGAGCTTAGCTATACACTAATAACTGTTCCTCTTCAGTATTTGAGCTCAAATATCTTAGTATAAAATATGAGGTTTTCATGAAATTATTTTACAAATTAATTCTTCCTTGTTTATTGTTTGTATGCGTTGGCTTAGGCATTGTTATTTGGCAAAGCTTTAGCTTGAGTAGCCAAGCTCTTATTTCAGCAAATGAAGAAAAAGTGCTTGTGGCAAATTCAAGTGCGACAGAAAATTTATCCACACTCTACTCTTTTGATAAATTAAACGCCATTTCCTTTTCATTATCAACATTTTTCAAGCCTTATCTTGTTGGTACAGAAGAAGAAAAAGCGGAAAACCTTTCTGCTTCCAAAAAAAGAGTGGTGGACACAAGAAGAACTTATAGTTATGCAGAAGTGACCTTGGTTGCGAAAGATGGTAGAATACTATTAAGTAGTAATGATAGCGTAGAAGGAAGCTCTGTAGCGGATAAAGACTTTTTTCAAACAGCGATTAAAGGCACAATAACCATAGGTAACCCTTTCTTATACGATAATAAACTCGCCTATTCTGTTGCCGCCCCAATTTATGGCTACGACGGCAAAGAAGTTATAGGTGTTATCTATATCTATAACTTTATCGACTCTACAATGCCTGATCGTCTAGTCTCTGGCGATTACGGTATTTTTATGGTGGTTGACTCTAATGGTGTAGCATTTTTGCACAATGATTCGAGCGCACTCTTCAAATTCAATGTCAATGACACCAATATACTCTCACAGCTCAAAGAAGAGGATGGCCTTTATAGAGGTGCTTTCACTTTTGAAGATGGCAGAGAGAAAATTGCCTACATGACAACTATCGACGAGCCAGGCTGGAAGATTATCAATATTTCTGATCTTATTGAATTAGAAGAATCTAGCACTGAAATTAGAGATAAAAGTATCTATATAGCACTTGCTGTTGCTGCGGGTATTGCTACATTAATGTTCTTTATTATCAATCACTTTACAAAACAGATTGCCCTTGCTTCAAAAATTGCCAAAGATATTTCTCAAGGCAAATTAGACGGCACACTTTCTTTCAATTCAAATGATGAAATAGGTATGCTTTCAAAATCTCTTATGGCTATTCCTGAAGTGTTGAAAGGCATTTCAGCAGAATATCAACAACTTGAAACTATTGTTGGTCTTGGCGAACTCAATGCGCGTGCAGATTCTGGTAAATACCATTTTGATTTTGCTACAATAGTCAAAGGCACAAACTCTATTTTAGATAGATATTCCGCTACTCTTGATAATATTCCATTGCCTGTGATTGTTTTTGACAAAGATTTTTCTATCAAATACACAAATCAAATCACTTCACAAAACTTTGTAAGAAATGCTTTAGGCAAAAATATAATAGAAGCACTTTCCTTAGGTGAGAAAGATAGAATTATCTTCCAAAGCGTTTTGAAGACAAAAGAAAAATCTCAAGCAGAAACACATATATTCAATTCTGACATTGAATATACCCTTATTCCTATGCTTGCAACTACAAATGAAATTGAATCTGTATTGATGATTATTACTGATGTTACAAAATTCAAAACTGTTGAAAAAACTATTTTAGGCGTTGTTGAATCTACAAAGGATATCACTGGCCAAATTTCACAACAAATTGAAGATCTATCTATTCAAGCGGAAACTTCACAAAATAGTGCTTCTATTCAAGAAGAAAAAGTTGAGTTTGCTAATAACACTATGGAGCAAGTAAACGCACTTACCAGAGAAACTGCTCAAAAAGCAAATGAAGCTTCAGAAGTTTCTATCACCACTAAAGACGAAGCAAATAATGGCACAAAAGTTGTACAAAATGCGATCAGCAGTATTGGCAATGTGCAAGAACAATCGCATAAATTACGTGATGGTATGTTCAAATTGAATGAAGATACTCACGCTATCAGTAATGTTATCACAACTATTTCAGACATTGCAGATCAAACTAACCTTCTTGCTCTAAACGCGGCAATTGAAGCGGCAAGAGCTGGCGAAGCAGGCCGTGGCTTTGCTGTTGTTGCAGATGAAGTTAGAAAACTTGCCGAAAAAACTATGACTTCTACTGAAGAAGTAAAACAAGCTATTGTCACCATTCAAAAAAGTGTGGCAGACAATGTAAACCTTGTAGATAGTTCAACTTCTTCTATTGATGAAGCCACACATCTTGTCAATGACACAGGCAAAGTTTTCCAAAACATTGTTGAAATGGTGGAAAAAACAGTTGCAAGCTCATCGTCTATAGCAAGCGCAAGTATGGAACAAGTAGATAACAATAATCAAATCAATGAGATTTTGCTTGAAGTGAATGTATTGGCGAATAAAACAGCTGAAAACATGAAATCTTCTGTAGAAATTGTATCTGATTTGTCTAATCAAAGTTCTAAGCTTTCAGTGCTTATAGGCGAACTTTCTACCGTTTTAGAAAAATAAAAGCTTTATAATATAATTACTA
>CAYJFE010000181.1:0-3493 GCA_964369165.1 uncultured Desulfovibrionaceae bacterium
CCCGCGACGTCAACCTTGGCAAGGTTGCACTCTACCGCTGAGTTACTCCCGCACAGTAGAAATTATGGAGGCGGCACCCGGAATTGAACCGGGGGTAAAGGTTTTGCAGACCTCTGCCTTACCGCTTGGCCATGCCGCCTAATTGAAAAACGCGCCTTACATAATTTGTTTTCTATGTCTTGCATACGAAAACCTCATTGCGTAAAAAACGTCGTTTTTACTTATTCGCTAAAGCCTTTGTTCGCTTTGGTCTCGTAAAAAATTCTCTTATGAGAATTCTTCACAGCATTAAGTTCACATGGCACAAACGCTTTATAATTGGAGCGGGAGACGGGATTTGAACCCGCGACGTCAACCTTGGCAAGGTTGCACTCTACCGCTGAGTTACTCCCGCTCAGCGCAGAAAGAATATTTAGCGAGTTTTGATATAAATGTCAATAAAAAAATGGGCAAAATCTTTACTTTTTTTTAAGTTTTTTATAAAAACACTCTCATAGAGCGAAAATCAAGCTAAAAATTTATTTCATTTTCTTACTTTATTCAATTTCGTTAAGGTTTTTGATAATGGCATCTTTTTCGTAATTGAATTCACGTATATACATATCCCACATAGTGACAAATAGCGTAGCGATAAGTGGGCCAATCACAAAGCCATTCATACCAAAGAGGGAAAAGCCTCCAAGGGTTGACAAGAGCACAAGATAGTCAGGGAGCTTTGTGTCTTTACCGACCAAAAGAGGGCGCAAAATATTGTCGACAAGGCCAATAACAACAACTCCAAAGGCTAACAATACAACACCAGAGAAGATGTCGCCAGTGCCTATAAGGTAGATGGCAACAGGAAGCCAGATAAGGGCTGAGCCAACAAGAGGAATAAGTGAAAATAGCACCATCACTGTGCCCCACAAAACGGCGCCTTGAATGCCTAAAATGGCAAAAATTAAACCGCCTAAAAAACCTTGCGCTACGGCAACTGCTAAACTGCCTTTAATTGTGGCGCGTGTCACTGTTGCGAATTTTTCAAAGAAGATTGCTTCTTTTGTGTCGCCAAGAGGAAGTGCTAAGTGTAAGTATTGTATGAGTTTTTTATTGTCTGTCAATATAAAGAAAGAGAGGTAAAGCAAAAGACCAAGTGTTGCGACAACATCAATTAAATTTTGCCCTATAGTTGCAAAATATTGGGCAAATAATGTGCTGAACTTGACTGCAAAATCTTTTATTTGATTGCGGACTTCATTAAAATCTATACCACCTTTTTCTAATAATTCAGAAAGATAGGGAAAGCCTTTTTGCAGATAATCAAAATATTGCGTGAAATTTACAGAGCCGTCTGTTAAGGAATTATACAAAGTGAGGGCTTCTTGAACAATCAGCATCAATACCCAAAAAAGCGGCAAAACTACAATAACAAGAGCGCATAAGATGGTGAGCAAAGCAGAGAGATTTTTCCTTTGCATTTTGTGGAAGATCTTTTGGTAAAGGGGCATAAAAACAATAGAAAGCGCAATTGCCCAAAAAATTGAGGTGAAAAATGGCATCATAAGCATAATAAAAATAATGCTTATAAGCAAAAGTAAGGCGAGAAATGAGCGGTATTCTATTTTGTCGTCCATAAAATTCCTTTAATTATTTTCTGTGTTTTTCTTTTGGCAAGAAGGGGGTGAAAGTTCATTGTTTTGAAAGTTTTGCTTTGTATCACATGAGCAACCGCCGCTGCACCCACTGCACTTAATGCCCTTTCTTTTTTGATTGATAACATAAGCAAGAGCCGCACCAATGATGGCGATAACAACAACTGTAGCAATAAAATCAGACATAATATACTCGTAAAATTTAAAGGGTTAGTCAAGACTAATATATAAATAAGCGTTAATAAGCCATAAGTCAAGTTATAATAGTATGGCTTGCAAATAGAAGAAATAAAAGCTATAAAAAGGAAGAAAAAGGAGAGAAACATGAATAATACAAATCCCTTAATAGTTGGCGGCGAATATATGCATTATAAAGGCAACCTTTATGTGATTGTTGCAAAAGCTACTTTAGAAAATACTATGGAAGAAGCTGTTATCTATTATAGCATGAAAAATACTGAGCGTTTATGGATCAGAAGTGTGACAAATTTTTTTGAAGATGTAGAGGGCAAGGCAAGGTTTCAATTCACGGGAAATACAAAAGAAATTTCTTTTAGTGTGAAGGATTAACTAATTTATCTTTCTAGCTATAAGCAAATGTATTTATAGAGGTTGTACTTTATGGCCTTGACTTGTTAGGAATAATTATTATTTATAGAGTAGTAATTCTAACAAGGATAAAGATTATGAAAAAGCACAGATATACCATAGTAGCAAGCATATTTTTTATTACTATAGTCTTGTTTTTTGCTGGCAGCAAACTCTATGCGCAAAAGGATCAATCGCATTTAGATGAAGTAGATATATCTTCAATTGCAAAGAGGGCAGAGGAGTTGAATAAAATGCCTGCGGAATTTTCCGTATTTTCGAAAGACTATAAAGGAGGCAATCTTGCCATGAAGCCATTAACAAAGGAAGAAGAAAGAATTATACTAGATAAAGGCACGGAAATGCCTTATTCTGGTGAACTTTTAGACAATAAAAAAGAAGGCTTATATGTATGCCGTCGTTGCAATGCGCCTTTGTATCATTCAGAAGATAAATTTGATTCGCATTGTGGCTGGCCGAGCTTTGACGATGAAATTCAAGGTGCTGTTTTGCGAGTACCTGATGCTGATGGCAGACGC
Organism: uncultured Desulfovibrionaceae bacterium; assembly: GCA_964369165.1. Taxonomy (GTDB): domain Bacteria; phylum Desulfobacterota; class Desulfovibrionia; order Desulfovibrionales; family Desulfovibrionaceae; genus CAYJAZ01. The sequence continues at coordinate 2,759 of CAYJFE010000181.1, forward strand.
ACAGAAATTGTGTGCGCGAATTGTGGCGGGCATCTAGGCCATGTTTTTGAAAATGAGGGCTTTACTGAAAAAAACCTTCGTCACTGCGTAAATTCGCTTTCTATGCAATTTATTGAAAATGTGAAAAGACCGAATGTGGTTTATTTTGGAGGCGGCTGTTTTTGGGGTGTTGAGGACGGTTTTCAAAAGCTTGACGGCGTGGTAGACGTTGTTTCTGGCTATATGGGCGGTTCAACAAATTTCCCGACTTATGAAGAAATTTCAAGAGGCAATACCGGCCATGCAGAAGTTGTGCGGGTTTTTTATGATGATGAGAAGACTGATTTTGAAAGTTTAGCAAGATTTTTCTTTGAAATTCATGATCCTACACAGCTCAATAGGCAAGGGGTTGATATTGGAACGCAGTATCGCTCAGTAGTTTTTTATACAAATGATGAGCAAAGGGATATCGCACTCAAGCTTAAAAATATTTTGATAGAAAAAGGCTACAAAGTTGTGACAGAAATTTTACCAGCGCCGACATTCTTCCCCGCTGAAGATTATCATCAAGATTTTACAGCACGAACTGGGCGAGGGGCTTGTCATCTGCCAGTAAAGAGATTTGACTAGGGTATGTTTCTAAACTCATTCTTTCGCGTTTTTGACATTTTCAAATAGGGCAAAAAGATAATTTTTTACTTCAATCATGTATGTTTTGATACATTCATTAATGTTAAAACTAAAGCACCGACAAAA
>CAYJFE010000182.1:0-3473 GCA_964369165.1 uncultured Desulfovibrionaceae bacterium
ATTATAAGGTTTTAGTTTATTGGTAACATATTTTTGAAGTTTTCTATACATAAATGATATATATTTTGCTGATATATATTCTTTCATGTTCGTTTCAATTTGCTCTTTCATAAACCCTCCAAACAGTATATGAAGTATAAATACTTCGCTTGAGTTGATATGTCAAGTCAAACTTGTCGATATAAAGTTCTTGAAAAAATTATATTTAAATTTATAAATTATAGTAATTGATTATACATAGATACTTATATGAATTATAGTACAAAAAAATTACATATTACCTTTTATTCTATTTTGTAAATTTTTCATTTTATAGTGCAATACTAGAAATACTAATCACTACTACTCCCAAAAAAATGTTTACTACAGCAACAAGGGCATACCTCCTCCACACCTTATCAACTTCCGAAAAAGCTTTTGCCGCACAGATACCCATAAATATTCCACTACATAGCAAAAGCCCTGCAACCAAGAAGCCTACAGGCATATTCAAGATAAAAGGTAAGCCTTGAATTTTTCCTGCTCCAAGCCCATAGCCAAGCCATGCCATAAAACTACCGTATAAAAGAACGAGAATAAGAACAACGCTTCCCCACAAAAGCCATGTTTTCATATGTTCTCTTGTTGAAAGTTTTTTCGCTTGCTCTATGACACTTTTCGACAAATTTGCTTGAGCAACTGCCACTTCTTTTTTTGCTGTAGCTGACATTTTTTTGAGGACTTCTGATGTGCTTTGTTCAATTTTTTGTGGTAAGGCTTCATAGAATGTTCGCTGATATTCCATCGCAATAATAATATCCCAAAGAGCGTCATTATCTGCAATTTCAAGAGTAACTTTTATACGGTGTAGACGCTCCTTTTCTTCATGTGTAAGCTTCCGATTAAGTAGCTTCTCAAATCTTTCAAAATATGCGTCCATACTTAGCTATCCTTTTGCTCCTTTGCTGAGGAATTTGGTAAAGTTGTTGCAAGAACTTCTGTAAGCATTTCCATATATTTTTGTCGCCATCTTTTAAGTTCTGCTCTATCCCCAATGGGTAATTTTTCAAGAGCAGTTTTGATTGAACTTCTATCTGAATATAATTTATCGGCAACACGGTCAGCTAAATCTGGAAAATCTAGGCTTTTATAATTTTTTTCAATATTTTCTCTAAGCTTTGATGATTGATAGAGTTCAAATTTTTCAGAATTTCCAAAATATAAATTCCTGCAAACATGAATACGAGCGTCAGGGTAAACGTCCATAAAATTATAAAGCAACTCTATAGAATCACGTTGACGATTTATCATCCAAAAAGTAATAAGTTCTCTATCAAGTTCTGCTAAAATATCCCTTAAAGTTGCCCCGTATTTTTTAATTCCAGTGCCGCTTCTTGCCGCTGAATTTATAACTATAATATGGTCGGGATATTGGTCGGCAAGATTTATTAATTCTATCCAACCTTCTGCATTATCAAGGTCAAGCATTTCACACATAAATTCTGAGCTTTTATGTGCTTCATGCGCCTTAAAAACATCAGGGTTTGCATTGTCTGTTTCTATAAGCAAGATTTTACTTTTTTGCTCAGTCAAATAATTAATTAAAGCAAAAGACATTTTACTTTTTCCAACTCCACCTTTGCTTCCTCCAATATACATAATGGGTGCATTCATTTTATAGCTCCTTTGTTAAAATTTTACATTTAAAATTCATTGCTAAAGTTCGTTATTAGGTCTATCGGGGATTATTTCAAATCGCCCATTTTTACTGCCAACAACTTCTTCTTCAATTTTTTCCACACGCTTTCTGGTGATTTTTTCACGATTGCTTTCTATGTTTTCCTTTGTTTTGGGCAAGACACTTTCCTTGTCCTCTGTAGACACAGATTTTTGATTTTCAGAATCGTTTTCTGCTTCATCTAAAAAGTCATCAGCATTTAATTCTGAAAGTTCCCTTTGTAGGGCTTCATCTCTATTTTCTGAATCAAGTACCTCCTTAATTAACTGCATTGAAATAGTTACACCTGCCGACTTTAAAAGCAGAGCTATTTCCTTTGAGGTATAGCCTTTTTTAAATGCTTTATGAATGTCTGCTTCTAAACGTACTACCGCTTCTTTCTTTGATATGCGTGTATCTTTTTCAGGCAAATCTTGAAGTAATTTTCTAGCCTGTTCAATTCGTTCTGGGCGAATTGTAGGCTTTTCATTTGCGGTATATTTCATTGTAGTTCTTCCTTTCATCATAATTTTGCTCTATCATATACCAATTTTACAAAAATATATAATTAAGCCACTCCACGAGCACGGTTCTTCGTGGCAAGATGGGAGTTGTGTCACGGTGTTCCATTCAACTCACATCTTGCCAAAGGGCAAAGCCCCTTGGAACCCCAAATGCTCGGCGTAAACTTCTCGCATTTTTAAAGGCAAAAAAGCAGAAAACAATAAGGATAAAAAACATGAAAAACACAAAACAAAAAGATAACATTGTACGTTCAATTTCTAAACAATGGTCAAACTTTCGTGTCAGCTACGGAGAGAAAAAATATCTTGCTGAACAAGCAGAATTTGTTGGATTAAGCCTTTCAGAATATATGCGAAGACGCATATTTGGCGGTCGTCCAATAATATCACAAAGCGATGAAATAACAGTAAGGGAATTACGTCGTATTGGTGGGCTTCTCAAACATAATTTTGAAACAATCAGGCAAGCGACAAATAATGATTTTGAGCAAATGCAAACCATGAATGAGCTTTTTAAACAATTATCTGCTTGCATAACTAAAATCAGTATGCCTCAAAAATAAAACTTTTTTCTAATGAAACAGGTTCAGTTATGATTGTCAAAAAAGTAAAATATACAAACATGAATAAGCCAAAAGCATGGCGCATCGGCGACCTTCTTGACTACATTCGCAATCCTCATAAAACTAATCTTCACGAAAAAATTGCATACGCAGGAAGCAGAAATTTTATCACCGATACACATAGCGGACAAAAGGCAGAAATGATTGCTCTTGCTCAAGAAAGTATCAGAAGTAAAATGCCAGTATCGCATTGGATTTTTTCATGGAAAGAGGGAGAACAACCTACACAAAAGCAGGTCGATGAAGTAGCTGATATGTTCTTGCAAGGCATGGAGCTTGAGGGACATCAAACCATCTATGCTTTGCACCAAGATACTTCAAATTATCATTTGCATATTGCCGTAAATCGCATGAATGAAATCACAGGCAAAGTTCTTTGCCCACACAATGGCTTTGACATAAATGCCGCGCATAAAATCATGGCGAAAATTGAGCATAAGCAAGGCTGGAGCAGTACAGATAATGCCCTTTTTACTGTGCTTGAAAATGGCGAAATTGCTACAAGAAAAGATACTGAAAAAACAATAAAACCACGTCCAAAAGCTATTGATTTTGAAAATTCTACAGGTGAAAAATCTGCTCAAAGAATAGCACAAGAAAAAGGGCATGAAATTATTTCCAAGGCAAAAA
>CAYJFE010000183.1:0-3459 GCA_964369165.1 uncultured Desulfovibrionaceae bacterium
TGATAGTTATTAGGGCTACTTTCTATAATCGTGCACGGCTGAAAACCGTCCGCAAGAAAATCCTGTAAAGTGTCGCTTGTCATATCGTCTAAAAGTATATGGTGTTTGTGTTCAGACAAAGGAGTAATATAGATATTATTCCCCTTTGCCTGTATCTTTTTCATCTCTTCAATGCGTGCCTGCAAGGCCTCAGAATTAAAGCCATTTACTTGATATTGTTTATCTAAAATAAAAGCTTTTTTCTCACCATCTTCGCTTATCTTTATGCAAGTTATGCGATATTTATCTGCTTGAATGGCCTTGTCGTATGCCAAAAATCCTTGTAATTCTTTCATTTTCTGTTGCCTTTGTAGAGTGCTTGTGTCTATAATATTATGGTTTCGTTCATACCTCCATTCATCAAGCTGAGAGGAAAAGTCATTCACTTTGAGCCAGTCAACAAATCTTGGTATTCCTTTATTTTTATCGCTTTGTAGTCCAAGGTTCTCACGCATTTTTGCAAGAATTTTTTCTTGATATGCCTTCATTTTTTCGTGCTGATATTTGAACCACAAATCAATATGCGTATAACTTAAGGCTCTTGATCCATGCCATCGCATAAAATTATTGATTTTGTGATATACTCCTGCAAGACTTGGCAGTAGAGCTTCAATTTCCCTTCTTCTATGCTTTTTTCTGTGACTTCTTTGAAACTTTCTTGCCCCTCGATGAACCAAAGGGCATTGGGGCATTCTGTGCATTCTACCCTCGGATAAAATTTGAGCAAGTTTAATACTCGGCTCTTGACGTTCTTGTTTATCTCTTTGTCTTTCATTATTTTTTTCCTTTTTTTCTTCAATCCTTTCTTCAAAATTGCCTAATTTCTTTTCCATGTTTTTTAGTGAAAGTTGACGTGAAACAGAAGAAGCTTTCACTGCAATATCACCCACAAATATCAAAGCGCCGCTTCCTTTTTTATTGTACCTCATATCAAAATCATCAAATTTGTGATATAACTCCTGCCATGATTGTATATTATCAAGGAGGGGCAGAATATTTTCCTTTGCCAGTCTGATTGCAGATTTTTCGCCATGTGCTCTTTCAAAACTTGCGGCTTCTTGCGTGATAGATTGCGTTGATTTTGCCTCATAATTACGCATAATATTTCCCTCATCATCGCAAGTATATCTGCTGTGTTCTGTAGCCTCCCAACCTTGTTTTTGTTCTACTCTTGCCACAATTTTATGCAGGATTTCAATATCTAAATTATTGTTAATTCGTGTGATTTGTTCGCTATCTTTGTCGATTTTATTCACAGCAAGATGTATATGAATATTTTTTGTATTCTTGTGTGCGCCCCAAAAAATTTGATGATTATCTAGCCCCGTTTCCTCAATAAAAATATCGACAAGCTCTTCCATCTGCTCCTTTGTAGGCTGTTCGCTTTCTCGCCAAGAAAATAGATAGTGCATAACAGGATTTGGCGAACGTGTATTTGAATGTGCAAGGGTAAGCATTTCTTGTTTCTGCGTTTCAAAATCGTCAAAAACAAAGCCTCTTGTTCCTGCAAACATAAGCTTTTCTTCATGATTTCGTGTAGAAGGAGCGTGAATGTAATTTATCAAATTTACAATACTGCGTAGCTTTGAAGTGCCTTTGTTTTTACGATTTATTTTTTTCGGTATCATCTTGAATTGTGGCTTGCACTTATTTTTTGAATAAGCTGATTCATTTCAAAAAGCAGTCTTTCTTGCGATTGTAGCAAGCCTATTTTTTCATCTTGAGAAAATTCTGCATTGCGTATTGTATGGAAATTATTTTTTAGCAGGCCGCCTTGTCGCCTCAATTCATTGATAAGCAGAAGTTCCACTTTGGGAACGACTCTTATTCCTTTGATTTTCTTTCGTATAAGAGCGGAAACGCTTATGCCTGCAAGCTTTGCATTGACAGCAAGATTGGCTTTTTCTTCTTTCGTGGCTCTCACACGAATGACTTCAATATATCTGTTTTTATTCACTGTATTATCCTCATAAAATTGCGATAAGTTTACGCAGAGCAATTAGGGATTCCAAAGGGAATTTATCCCTTGGCAAGCATATCATTGTCACTTTTTGTGGTACAATGACCAGCTTGCCAATCTGTATTAGAAAAAAATCTGCGTGAAAATCTGTATTAAAGTTTGGAAGAATTATAGATGAATTTTATATTTGTATCAAGCTGTTTTTATTTTAGATTTGAAAGATTATGAAAAATAATGAAAGAAGTTGAAAAATAAATTCCTCTTGTCAAAAGACTATAAATAGAATAAGATACAACAAATTTAAAATAGGATTTGTTATATGACAAAGGATAGAAAAATTAGTGTCGAAAAAATTCTTTTGCTCAAAAAGGAATTGAAGCAACTCCCCGTAAAGGATAATTCAAAGAGCATTCGGGAATTTATCGAGCTGGCTTCTGAGGAAATAAATTCTGCTATTCAAAAGGGATATACACTTGATGATATATGTAATTTTCTGAATGAAAAAAGTATTGAAATTAAAATATCAACGCTGAAATCGTATCTTAAAAAATCAAAAAAGACTTTGCTTGTGGATACACAAAACACGCAAGAAGAAACAATCAAAAACACAATAATTCAAAAGAGTTCTATTATTCCAGATACTCCGGATAATGAACTATAAGAGGTAAAAAATGAAACCAATATTTTATATAGGCGGCAGTAAAGGCGGCGTTGGGAAAAGCAAACTCGCTTTTGCCTTGATATACTTTTTTCAAACAAAGGATATTCCTTTGCTGATCATTGAAACGGATAATTCTAATCCTGATGTGTATAAGACACACGCCCCTTATGAGAATGAAAACTTTATTGTGAGGCAAGTAAATCTTGATAATGCAAATGGTTGGATTCAGCTTGTGAACTTGGCCGATGAATATGACGAGCATTTTATGATTATCAATTCTGCGGCACGTTCGATTGAGGGCATTGAAAAATATAGTGAAACACTAAGGCTATCGCTCAAGGAACTTGATAGGGATTTTATCACTTTTTGGATGATAAATCGCCAAAGGGATTCGATTGAATTATTGAAATATTTTATGAATATTTTTGATAAAGAAAGCCTGCACGTTTTTATGAATAATTTCTTTGGTTCAAGAGATGAATTTTCCTTTTTTGATGAAACGAAAACAAAAGCAACAGTAGAAGACAGAGGGGGAAAGATTGTTGAATTTCCAGAACTTGCAAGTCGAGTTGCCGATCAATTATATTCTTCAAGAATACCTATTGCAGAGGGTATGAAAAACTTTGTTATAGGCGACAGGGCTGAACTTAAACGATGGGTGCAAGCCTGCGAGCAAGTATTTCTTCAACTGAAAATCTTATAGAGTTTTGCAAATGGAAAATACAAAACTTGCAAAATACGAAACAGTTTTAGGCAGAAAACTTGAAGAAAAAGAAGTGCAAAAACTTGATAAGCTCAA
>CAYJFE010000184.1:0-3297 GCA_964369165.1 uncultured Desulfovibrionaceae bacterium
ACGCACTTTAATTCTCAATTCTGTCAGCTCTTCCACCGTCATGCCCTTGAAATCGCAAACCACTACGAGAGAAGCACGGGAAATATTTCCTTTGATCTCTTCAATAAGTGTGGCTTTTTGTGACCTATTCACTGGGTATCTCCTACGTTTGCTTATCTTATAAAAAAGCATCGCAACGTGTTAGAGTGTTTGGTGGAATGCCGAGTTCGGTCTAGGTAGGATTTATTTGAAGTAAATTGTGTAATTATATCACACTTTTTACCTTATACCCACTTTCATCGACTCGTATTCCTCGCCTTAGCCGATAGCCTTATAAATAAGGCTTAAGTATATAAAGCCCTCACTAAAAAAGTAAGGGCTAAATAGCTTTCTTATGATTGTGCTTCCAAGAATTTCTTAATGGTTGTCACATCAACTTTGAAACCAGGGCCCATTGTTGTTGAAATGGCCATATGTTTCATGTAGGTACCTTTTGCTGAGCTTGGTTTCAAACGATTTACAGCGTCTAAAACAGCTTTCAAGTTACCTTTAATTTTATCAGCACCAAAGCTTACTTTGCCCAAAGGTGCGTGAAGTACGCCAGCTTTGTCTACTTTGAAGTCGATTTTACCAGCTTTAAGTTCAGCAACTGCTTGAGCTACGTCAAAAGTTACTGTACCTGTTTTGGCATTTGGCATTAAACCACGTGGGCCTAAAGCTTTACCAACTTGACCAACCAAGGCCATTACGTCAGGTGTAGCAACAGCAGCGTCAAAGTCTAACCAGCCGCCTTTAATTTTAGCAACTAATTCTTCAGCGCCTGCAAAGTCAGCACCAGCAGCCAAAGCTTCAGCTTCTTTTTCGCCTTTACAGAAAACTGCAATGCGAACTGATTTACCAGTTCCGTGTGGCAAAGAAACTGCACCACGAACCATTTGATCTGAATATTTAGGATCAACACCAAGGCCGATCGCTACATCTACTGTTTCGTCAAATTTTGCAAAAGCAGAAGAAACGGATTTTGTTACAGCATCTTCTAAGGGAATGCGTTGTGATAAATCCATACCTTCAACTGCAGAACGATATTTTTTACCGAATTTAGGCATAACTATTTACCTTCCCTTATTTTACTTCAAGGCCCATAGAACGTGCTGTGCCAAGAACCATCTTAACAGCGCCTTCCATGTCTTTTGCGTTTAAATCAACCATTTTCAATTTAGCAACTTCTTCAACTTGCGCCATTGTTACAGAACCAACTTTGTTTCTGTTTGGTTCGCCAGAGCCTTTTTGTACATTTGCTGCTTTCATCAACAATACAGGTGCAGGAGGTGTTTTTGTGATAAATGTGAAAGAACGATCAGCGTACACTGTGATAACAACAGGAATAATCATTCCTTTTTGATCTTGTGTGCGTGCGTTAAATTCTTTACAAAAGCCCATGATATTCACACCGTGTTGACCAAGTGCTGGACCAACTGGTGGAGATGGATTTGCTCCACCTGCAGGAATTTGGAGTTTTATTTTTCCAACTTCTTTTTTTGCCATGTTAAAATTTCCTTTAATTTTTCGACGTCTTTCATTTTAAAAACTTGCAAAAAGCAAAATCAATAATATGAAGAGTGTAATTAGATATGAGGCTAAGCTTACGGTTGAGCTATTTGAATAAAATCAAGCTCAACTGAAGTTTGTCTTCCAAATATTGAAATGGAAGCTTTTAGCTTACCTTTGTCATGGTTGACGTCTTCCACAACTGCATCAAAACCGGCAAATGGCCCTTCAATAACACGTATTGTTTCGCCTTTTGCAAAATTGAATTTCGGTCTTGGTTGTTCTTGGCGTTCTTGCATAAGTGAAAGAATTTTATTTGCTTCACTTGGTTTCATAGGAGCAGGGCGATTTTTGCCGCCAATAAATCCTGTGACTTTTGGTATGTTTTGAACGAGATGCCAAGAATAATCCGTCATTGTCATGCGAATCATGACATAGCCCGGATAAAATTTACGAGTTGTGGTGCGTTTTTTACCGCCTTTTCCAAGCTCTACTACTTTTTCAGTTGGAACAACCACTTCGTGGATAAGACCTTCGTCTTGACCGTGGCGCACCATTTCTTGAATGGTTTGAACAACTCTTTGCTCAAAACCTGAATAAGTGTGCAAAATATACCAGCGGCCTGCGCTTGAATCAGTGGCTTCAAGATTTTGAGAGTCTTCTACTGAATTCTCTTCATTAACTTCAGCTACATCTTCAAGTGCTTCTTCTTGTATATCTTCTTGTACAGCTTGATTTTCGGCTTCTATATCCTGAGAAATAATTTCATCATTCATAGTATTATCCTCAGGAAAGTACAAATCCGATTAAAGAGGAAAGAGCAAGATCAACAAGCCCCAACAAAACAGCCATCACTACAACAAAACCCATAACAACTAAAGAAGTAGTTTTAGTTTCTTTGTAAGTAGGCCAACTTACTTTGCGTAATTCCGCTTTAGAAAGACGAAAGTAGGACACTAAAGCTTCAATTTTTGAAACTTTCGCATTCTCTTTATTTTGATGTTTTTCTTGATTTGCTTTGCTCATAATATTTCTCAATCCAAAAGGATTATAACTTTCATAATTTTTCGCCAAAGGCTTATAAATAAGAAATGGCAGGCCAAGAGAGATTCGAACTCCCAACACCCGGTTTTGGAGACCGGTGCTCTAACCGTTAGAGCTATTGGCCTGCGCTATAAAGAACTACTTAGTTTCTCTGTGAAGCGTATGTTTATTGTCCCAAGGGCAATATTTTTTCACTTCAAGTCTGCCAGTAGTGTTCTTCTTATTTTTCACCGTAGCGTAGTTGCGGCGCTTGCATTCAGTGCAAGCAAGCAAGATGTTTACGCGCATGGGTTACTCCAAGATTTCTGTAACAACACCTGAACCAACTGTACGTCCGCCTTCACGAATAGCGAAGCGAAGACCTTGGTCCATAGCGATTGGGTTGATAAGATCAACTAAGAAAGTTGCGTTATCACCAGGCATTACCATTTCAACACCTTCAGCAAGGTTGATGATACCAGTAATGTCAGTTGTACGGAAGTAGAATTGTGGACGGTAGCCTGAGAAGAAAGGAGTGTGACGTCCGCCTTCGTCTTTACCGAGTACATATACTTCAGCTTTGAATTTTTTGTGTGGGGTGATTGATTTAGGAGCAGCAAGAACTTGACCGCGTTCTACTTCATCACGTTTTACACCACGTAAAAGTGCGCCAACGTTGTCACCTGCTTGACCTTCGTCAAGAAGTTTACGGAACATTTCAACACCTGTACAGGTTGTTTTTACTGT
>CAYJFE010000185.1:0-3279 GCA_964369165.1 uncultured Desulfovibrionaceae bacterium
TCATACCTAAATGTAGCAGTCACCCCATGGCCTGTTTTGTGTTCGGAAAGCAGTAAATTATAATCAAAGCTGAGTGAGAGATTATTTTTCGCTATTGCAAAGCCAAGACCTGCATCAAAAGTAACTTTATCAATTACTTGCATACTCATTGTAGAATCAGGTAAGGCAGCGCCTATAACGCTTGCTCTTGTATTGCTCTCTAGATCTCCAGTTGCAAAAATCAATCCAAGTTTAGCATTAGTTGTCAATCTCCAATTGTTGTCATTTTCCCAAGTTTTTGACATTGATACACCAAGTGGGAAAGTGAATACTTCTTGTTTTTCAGCGGCTATATTGAACATTGCGCCAAGCTTTGAGTGTATATCATAGGAAGCTGTTTGAATATATTGATAATTTACTCCAAGATAAGGCACAAAATTCATAAAGCTTGTTTGTAGGTTATATTCAGCTTTTAGTCCGATATTGAAGACGTCAACATCAACTGAGCCATGAAGTGCGGAAGTGCCTACAGTGGGGTTAGCTTCTTGAGTGAAATCGCTTTGACTTTTGAGATAGCCTATGTTCGCCGATAGTCCAAAATTGTCAAGTATCATAGCACCATAGGCGCTTAATCCATAGAATTTAGAATCGCTGTCACTCTTTGTGTAATCACTATTTTCTGAACTTGATTTTGTTTGGCCAAGATTGAAAGCAAGGCCTAAGCGGAACTTTTCGGCAAAAGTTGTGTCCATGCCTAAAACTACGCCAGAAGTGTCGCTGTTATAACCTGAAGTGAAAGAGCCTGAACTTTCTAAGCCACTAGCTTTATCGTGTTGATAGAGCGGCATAAGCCAAATTCCAAAGCCATTTTTTAGACCGCTAGAACTGATTTCTTGTTCAGAACCAGAAGAAAGGCCACTAGTTTCACTTTTCGCTATATCATTGGCAGAGGCGAGGTTTACGCCATTGCTATCTATATGCAAGGCTGTAGAATTATTACTAATGTTAGCTGTAGGACTTGCGTAAGAAGTTCTTGATTGCACAACATTTGAAGTTGTAGTCGAAGCAGTGACTGTTGTGGGTTGCGCGCCTGAAATTGTGGCGATTTGAAGGGCACTTTCCACAGCTTTTGAAGTTTCTTCTTGTGAAACCGGGCCAGAAACACCTGTTGTCGCCTTTGAAAGGAAGTTTATCGCAGGATTAGATGAATTTGTGTCAACTCCAACACTTGGAAGCGCTGAAATCAAATCATTCACAGGAGCATCGTAACCGCCTGAATTTGCATGAGCTATGCTTAATTTATATTCGCCTGAACTTGTCCACTCTGTTTTTGTCACTGTGAAAAGATTTGAGAGAATAAGATCTTCTTTGTTCCAAGCTTCTGATATTGCAGTATCTTTATCTGTGGTGCTTCCATAAATTGTGCCGTCCGCTTGCACAAAATCAAAGCCTGTGAGTATTGTTGAATCGCCAGCTTCGGGAGCGGCAATAAGCAATTTTGAAGATGCGGCAACGTGAATAGTGGGCTTTGTTCCAGTATTTTCCACACCTGTAAGAGCGGGGCTTGTGGCAAGTATTGTGTAATCAACAGCAAAAAGTGAATGTTCGGCAAAAAGGACATTCGGGGTAGGATAATAAAGATTGAAAGTATTTTTTGATCCATCGACAAGGATTTTCGCTGTAGTACTCACTTCAAAAGGATTGAGAGCCATAAGAACAGCCGTGGTTTTATTTGCCTCAAAAGTGATTTCATTTTCTTTCATAAAGGTCTTTACGTCAGAAGAATCCGCACTTCCTAAAGCAATGGCAGCATTTCTGCCTACGCCAATATTTCCGCTTGCTTGATTGTTCGTCCCTAATGTTTCGATTGCCGCCAAAGCATAAGAAGTATTTGAAAATGCTTCATTATTTGCAAGAGTGAAGTTTGCATTGCTATTTTGTTCAAAATTTTTAATTTCAAGCGCACCAGAATTGAGGGCAAAAGAAGAATTTGCGCTTTGAGTGATTGTGTTCGCCTTGAAAATGGCATTATTGCTTTCGCCGTGTATGTTCAGATAGGAATTTTGCCCTATAGTGAGGCTTGCGCTACTATCGTCTGCGCCTATAGTATAAGTTCCGTTTGCGATTTTACTTGTGCTAGAGCCGAGATTCAGCGTGCCCGTAGAATTGCTTATGCCGATATTGATTGTCTTTGAGTCGATTAATGCGCCGCTTCCATTGCCCGAAATATTGAGAGTATGCGTAAAACTATATGCAATATCAGAACTTTGATTGCCTGCGCTGTCTTCAAGAATAACATTTGTTGCCGAAAATTCGCCTTGTGTCGTCACGTCGTTTGAAGCATTATCATCTCTAATAGTCAAAGTATTTGAAATGTTTAGATGTCCTGTCATTGTTGAGCTAAGACTATCCTTGATGTTTGTCGCGTCTTTAAGGCGCAATTCGCCAATAAGAGTGAAATTATTTTCTGCAGTTCCTAAATTGAGTGATTTAGCGCTTACGACAGCTTGATTAGCTATGCTAAAGCCTCCTGTTTCGATGTGTAAGCCAGAAGTTGGATCAGTGGCAAAAGTGCCTATATAGAGGCCATCTGCAATGCTCATCTCAACATCATCTGTGTCAGAAGTTACTGTCATACTTAGGCTATTTGCTTTCAAAAGAGCATTAGAAGCTAAAGAAGTTATTGCATTATCGAGGCCTACGACTCCATTTACTTCTATTTTTGAATTATCTTCAAGCGTAATAGAACTTATCTCGTTCGCATCTGTTGTAAGACCGCCAGCAATAGCAAAATCGCCAGCATAGCCTTTAAAGCTTGCACTTTGATTCAAAGTAACATTGCCGTCTATTATGCCTGCGCTTGCATCGCTATTAAGATTTGTGCCAAGTTCTAAAGAAGCTGTATTATTCAAAACGATAGAACCGTCAAGAAGTGTTGTACTCAGGTCGGCAGGATTGGCTTCTTGTCCCGTTAAGCCAAGGCTTGCAGAATCGTTAAGAGTAATGGTTCCGCCATGGCTTGCAAGGTCTGAAATACTTGAAATAACGACTTTTTTATCGCTTGTTATAGTTGCATCGGCAGGTTTTTCCAATATTGCACCAAGCGTAGGTTGGCTGATACCAACTGTAAACAGCTTAGATATACTATTATCCGCCGCAGCGACGTTGATTCCATAAATATTCCCATCGCCTGTAAGAAGATTGCTTTTCAAAGCGGCAAGTTCGGCTAAGGTAAGGTCAGCACCGACATAATTATCAATGCGAATAGTCGAGCCTGTGCTTGTGGCTATTGTGTTGACG
>CAYJFE010000186.1:0-3130 GCA_964369165.1 uncultured Desulfovibrionaceae bacterium
ATACAATAGCCAATAAATGTATTTTTTGCAAGTTAAAAGAATATACAAATGTGTAGTTAGCATTTGTATGAATGGATTCGAATAAAAGAAACTCCCAACTAGTTTTATAAACCATTTGGGAGTTTAATATTTTTTGTGGTAGCAAGAAGAAGATTTGAACTTCCGACAACTCGGGTATGAACCGAGTGCTCTAACCAACTGAGCTACCTTGCCACAAGTGCCTTAGCACCGAAGAAACTTGTATAATAAGTCTGAATAATATGCAAGCTTTTTTTTGCTATTTTTACATTTTTTTTTGACTTTAATTTTGCTTCTCCGAAATATGCACTATTAAAGCCATTTTTTCTTGCTTTAAAATATGAATTATGAAAGCATTATAAGATTAAACCGCCTTAGCTTCGCCCCAAAGTGATTCTAAATCATAAAGTTGGCGTGAATCTTCTTGGAAAATATGCACAACAACATCATTCATATCAACTAAAATCCATTGCGCGCTTTCATAACCTTCTGTGTGTAAAAATTCAAGATTTTCTTTTTTTGCTGTTTCAGCTAACTTGTCAGCTAATGCTTTTGCATGCCTAAGGCTTGAAGCTGTAATGATAAGTACCATATCAGTCATTTGAGAAAGAAGTGTGATATCAAGGCCTTTAATGTCTTTAGCTTTTTGTTCTGTTAATATACTTCTTAACAATTCAATTTTATCTAATGTAGAAATAGTTGAAAATTTGTGTTTTTTAGTCTGCATTCTGTTTTCCTTATGGATATATACAAAGACATACTTTGCTCTAAAAGGTATACCCTATTTTTTAGAGCGGTCAAGTAAATAAAAATAGTCTATAAATAAAAGCGATTAGAAGGATTATAAAGTGGCACAGTCGCGCATAGATCCTTTCAATTTTTCTAAAGTATGCGGAAGAGCAGGCATAATCGTTTCAAGATTTTCACGCACAGCCTTAGGACTGCCTTGAAGAGCAAGCACAAAAGTTTTTTCAATTGTTCCAGCAAAGGCTCGTGAAATCAAAGCATTTGGTGTTTTTTGAAAACTTGCTGCCATCATGGCTTGCTCAAAACCATGAAAACGACGAGTGAGAAGCGGCAAAAGTGATTCAGGGGTTAAGTCAGTAGGAGCAATGCCAGTTCCGCCAGTAGTGATAATTATATCATATTGATTTTCCAGAGCTAAATGACTTACTAAAGCTTTTAATCTTAAAGGATCATCAGGTAATAGAAAATTGTCAATAACATTCAAAGGTAAAACATCTTGCATAATATTTTTAATAAGCTCACCGCTCACATCTTCCCTTTGGCATTGATAGCCTTTATCAGAAAGAGTAACAACAGCTAAAGAATAACCTGATTTTTTGATTTCAAAAGAAAGTTCTTCTGAATTATCAACATCTTTCATAGCTTTTAGAAGAGGCAAGGTGTATATATGTTGATTAGTAGGGAAATTATTTGTGCCTACAACTTTAAAAAATTTTTCTTCATTATGATATAAAAAAGAGCCAATGGGAAGCTGAATATTTCTATCAGAAGTATGTGATTCAACCTCTAATTTTGTTAAAGCCATAGGAAGCACAGCATTTTTCTTACAGGGAGTAAGCTTAATATTCAACATAGATTACCTCTTATTTTTTATTGGTATATTTACTCGACACTACGGCAAAAGCATTATGCATATGAATAGATTCAAAGCTTTCAGCTTCTATTGTATAGGCTAAAATATCCTGCATATTGTCAAGTTTATGAGCTAGTGATCGCACAACATCTTCAACAAAATGCGGATTATCATAAGCATTTTCTGTCAATTCTTTTTCGTCTTGTCTTTTTACTAAATTGTAGATTGGCGCAGAACCGCATTGATTAGCCATTTCGATAAAATCTTCGATCCAATTAAATTTGACCATTTCAACTTTTAGATCAATTACAGTTCTTTGACCATGCGCGCCTCCTTTGCTAATTGCCTTTGAACAGGGGCAAACAGTTGTCACAGGAACTTTTATTTCTAAAATAAAATTCATTTGATTGTCTTTATTTTGAGTTCCAATAAAGGCACAATCGTAGGCAACAGGTGCCGCAGCTTTTGAAGCAGGAGCTTCACGCATACAAAAATAAGGAAATGAAAATTTTATATATGCTGAAAATGCTTGAAGTTTAGTCCTTACTTCTTCAAGTAAAGATTTAAAACTTACATAGTCTAAACCTTCTGGATTTTTTTCACGCCAAGCTTCAAGTGATTCAATAAATCTGCTCATATGCGTACCTTTAAATTCAGCAGGCAAGTCAACAGCCATATCTACTTCAGCAATAGTATGCTGTTTTTCTAAAACCTTATCGCGAACGATCAAAGGAATACGAACTCTTTTCACCCCTACCCTTTCAATAGGAATAGCAATTTCAGGCTTATTGCTTTGAATATCTAGGAGAAGATTATTTGACATAATTTATTTCGCTACAATAACTTTTGCAGGCCTTAACAGTCTACCTTTAAGCATATAGCCTTTTTGCAAAAGTTTTATAATATGGTTTGGTGCAATTTCATCACTTTCTTCTTGCCCTACAGCTTCGTGAATTTCAGGGTCAAAAGTGACGCCTTCGTCCATAATAGGTTCTAAACCGTGATTTTTCAAACTGTCTATAAGTAATTTTCTTGTCATTTGAATGCCAAGCAAAATGTCTTTACAAGCTTCATTATTAGCGTATTGCAAAGCTAAATCAAGGTTATCAAGAGCTGGAATTATATCTTGTAAAACATTTTCAGAGGCATATTTTGAATGCTCTTCTTTTTCGCGCATGATACGTTTTTTGAAATTTTCCATTTCGGCTACAGCACGAAGGCGGATATCCTCTACTTCTTTTTCTTTCTCTGCGCAATTTGGACAAAGATAATGCGATTTTGAATCATCGTGCGCAGCTTCACCTGCTTTTGTGTATTCGTCGTTATCGTCATCAGCTTCTAAAGTGCTTTCAAACATTTCATGAGCTTCAGGTGAAATGTCTATATCGTCTTGTGGGTTAATGGTGTTTTTATCTTTATTATTCATGAAAAAACCTCTTATCTTATGTATTCACAATAGATTAATCATAATTTTTTATATGTCAAGGAATATCGCGAATAATTTGAAAAGTT
>CAYJFE010000187.1:0-3107 GCA_964369165.1 uncultured Desulfovibrionaceae bacterium
AGTGCGTGGCTGGAGGAAAAAGGGTTTAGTATAAGTACAGATGTGCCCACACAAAGCAAGCATACATTCGCATTATTTTATAAAGTTATCGGAACTCTGCGATTTTCTTGACAATCATTGAGTCTTGTTTTATTGTAAATTCAGTTATTCTGCGATTTTATATTATATCTATATATGGAGAAATGTATGCTTAGTAAAAAAGCCTTTGGAAATTTGAAAAACCGTTATATTGCGGTTTTAAAAAAATGCTCTCTTATAAACACTTTTGGCACGCTTGCTCTTGCAACAATGTGCGCAATGCCAACAATAGCCTTTGCTGCAACAAATTCAGCCAGTTCAACAATTACTGGTATGGATGCAACTGATGGCACTGAGCAAGCTAATTCGCCTTATGTAAATTATTACAATACTAATATCCTTACAAATGAAGGCATAATTCAAGATGGAATAAAGTATGTTGAGCCTTTTAAAATCTTATATGCTGATAACGCGCTTGTGGGTATGTTTGGTAATTCTAGTGAGGACTATACTTTTAGCAATACGGGCAAAATCAATATCACAAATAACGATACCAAGGGCTTTGCTTTTGGTATGTATGCTGAAGCTACAGCAAACACGCTTAATAATAGTGGTCTGATTGAGATTTCTACTGTTGGACAGTATGCCAAGGCACACGGAATGTATGCTGAGGGGGATGGAGTAAACACGATCAACAATACAAATCAAATAAAAGTAACAGCAGGCACTAGCTTTTCTAAAGCTTATGGAATATGGGGTCAGGGTACAGGAACAACTACTGTTCAAAATGATGGTAGCATAGATGTTAAAGCTAGCAACGGTCTTGCAATAGGAATGTATACTGATGGGGATGACCGTGGAACACAAACTCTTATAAATACAGATAACATAACAGTTACAGGTGATGGGGTCGCTGGTATGCACACCTATAGAGCTAGCACAGCTAGGCTCATTAATGATGGGATAATTGAAGTCAGTGGTGTTGATCAGAGTACAGGAATGTATACTCTCAATACCCTAACAAGTAATACCATCATAAATAGAAATACAATAATTGTTAAAAATACAGGTACAAGTGGCGACTATGCTTACGGCATGCGAGCATATGGTGGCAATGTTACGCTCGCGAACTATGGCACAATAGAAACCACTGCTACCGATCCTACTGCTTCTGCAGATGCAGTAGGAATGATCGCAAATACCGCACAAGCAAACTCTTTAAATAACTATGGAACAATAAAAGCTACTGCTGCAGGGGCAGGAATGGCAGTAGGAATAGCTTCAGCAGGCAGTGGAGCATATACTTTCAATAATTATGGCATTATAGAAACAACTCCAGGAACTGGCTCTGCCTTTGAAGCTTATGCATTTACGCTAATCGGTCTCACAGGAAAATATTCTGTTGGTACTTGGGCAACTACCTTGCAAGATTGGACTGTAAACGATGCTGTTTTTGGTTATGATGTTGGCGGTGCTATTAATTTATCAAATGCGACTATTATTCTTCGTCCAAAACAGGTGGGAGATAGCTTTGAATTTGGTGTAAACTATGATTTTGAACATTTTATTGTGTCGAACAATGCAAATGTTGATATACCAATCAGCGCAATAGGCACAATAACCACGGAAGCTCCATTTTTTAAAGCTGTTATAACAGGCACAAGCACAGCAAATGCAAAAGTGCGCATTGATTTAGATGTGAACGATACAACAACGCCAGGTTCTCTTAGCTCATCTCAAATTAATGAATTAGTGAAATTACAAGTGAACAATGTCGCAAGAGAGATATTGCAAATAAATCTTGAAGATCTTTATGCAAATCTTTTTGCACAAAATGGCTTTACTGGTATAGCGGCAGGTTCAGAAACAAGTGATGATCAAAATAAATGGCAAATTTTCCTCAATCCATACGCTTCTTCAATGGACAATAGTCACTATAATTATGACGGCGAAGCTAAAGGTATCACGCTTGGTGCAAGCTATAGGTTCAGTAATAAATTCTCATTAGGTGGACACTTTGATTTCAATTCTTCCACATTTGATGCCACACTTATGAGCTTAGACAGTGAAGTGAAGTCCTACGCATTTGGTTTGCATGGCACTTATAAAATTATGCCTCAATGGTATGTAATTGGGCAAGCAACAGCTTCTTTGAGTGAAATAGATAGTGATTATTCACTTCTTAATGGAACTTTAGCAAAAGCAAATTCTTCTTATGACAGCAGCTCTCTTTACTTTGCGCTCAGCACTGGTTATGTTTGGAATATTGCATCAAGCGAAACTTCAATGCATAGCCTTACACCTGAAATTGGTGTGAACTATCTTAGCACAAAAAGCGATAGCTATGCTCTTGATTGGGGGCCAAGCTATGCAATTTATAATATAGAGTATAGCGATAGCTCTTATTCTGCTTTCTATGCGACTGCAAAGCTTAATTGGCGCAGTGAATGGATATTGGCAGAAAATAGCTCAGTAGCTTTTCTTGCAAGTGCGGGCTTAAGACAAAAGCTTACTAGTGACGATATTGAAAATGATTTCCGCCTATTAGGTTTTGATTATACCACACAATCAAGTGAAGATGATTCTACCTTCCTTGCAAATCTTGGTTTTGAGATCAATAAAAATAACTTTAATCTACGCTTGAGTTATAATGGCGAATATGGCTCAAATCAAGAAGTGCATAGTGGAAATCTTAAGTTCTCGTATAATTTTTAAAATTATTTTGAAAACTCTGTCCTAAGATTTTTCAGATTTATGTGTTGATAGCGACCGCATGAGGAGCGAGATTTTCTCAATCCTCATGTGGTCTTTTTCTGTATTAAATTTTTATACTCAAGTAGAGAAATAATAGGGCTGTTGTTTTTTGAAGTCAAGCCTTGTAAAATAATGCCCTTTTTATTTGATAATAAGTTCTAGATTTACTCTTACTTGGTGAAATTCTTGACAAAAAAACCATTTTAGTATACATTATATTTGTATTAGAATAATTTATAGCCTTTTCTTACTTATATTATATATTTGGAGCTTATTATGCAAAGTAAAAACGCAGTTGGAAATTTGATTAATAGATATAGGGCAGTTTTGAAAAA
>CAYJFE010000188.1:0-3097 GCA_964369165.1 uncultured Desulfovibrionaceae bacterium
CGCTGTAAGATTTTTAATTCCGTCTAACATAATTTATTTCCTTTTGAACTAACTTAATATAATTGTTTAGTATTAATCAAAGACTAAAGAATTGATTCTGCCCTTTAGCCTTTGACTATGAATGAAAAATTTATCTTATTCATCTGCCCAAGGTTTTGAGTTTTGTGGTACACGGAATACGCGTGCAACTATAGCAAAACATACCATAAGCCCTGCAAAGGCTCCTACTGCGTAAATAGGCGGAAGACTATAAAGTATTTCCATATGCATAACAGCAGGTGTCACTACCATAACTGGAATACTCAAGGCTGAAACTACAGCCATTCTTACAGGCACAAGAGATCTATTTTGCGGGTCAACCAAGCGAAGCAAGATAAATGCAGTACTTACAGTACCTGTCATATTACCAAAGAGATAGGCAAACCATTGTGCATTTTCTTCTTTAAGTCTGCTACAATACATCCAATAAACCCCACCGATAGCAAGTGTCGATGCAGCAACAGCTCCAATATAAGGTAAGAGGTATTGGGCAACATTACCTATTTGTATACTTGCGAAAGTTGCACATACAAGAAAGTCTACTAAGGTATTTGAGACACGATTGTTGATGCCATTGCAAAGCAAATGGCTTTTGCCCATTTTTGCCAAGATAGTA
Organism: uncultured Desulfovibrionaceae bacterium; assembly: GCA_964369165.1. GTDB lineage: Bacteria > Desulfobacterota > Desulfovibrionia > Desulfovibrionales > Desulfovibrionaceae > CAYJAZ01. The sequence continues at coordinate 656 of CAYJFE010000188.1, forward strand.
CGCACTAATATAGCAACTATAACACAGCAGATAAAGAAAGTTGACCATACAAATATTTTCAAGGCTGGTGGAAGCAGCATAAACAAGAAGGCCGCAATAATAAATGTTAAAAAATATGCACCTAGACCTAAAGCAATATGCCAAGCAAGCACGTCAATACTTGTAGATGAAGTTGTTTGTTTTCCTGCTTCGTTTGGATCTGTGCATTCATTATAGAAACCGCATTCTTCTTCTTCTGATGGACAATTAATAACATCAATGTTCTTTTTTCTAGCAATAACATTGATAAGGAATATACCCACAACAATAGCAACAGCAAAACCTATAGCACCTGATGCAAGTGCATAATCAGGAAGGCCTGTATAACTTGTAGCTGAAGCCCAAATATTTGCAATGGTTAGAGCTTGCCCAGGACCTGATACAAATGCATAACCTGTCATTGATCCTATAGTAGCTGGTCCACTATTCATACCTAAATAACCAAGAGTTACTGTTGCAAGGGTTGCGGCGCACATGCCTGCAAACCAGCCTGTGGATGAAAGACCAAAATAGCCCAAGATAAGTTTTACGCTTGAACCTTGGTTTTCTTGTTTGATGGGAACTTTTAAACCTACAAAAATCCAAGTGAGGTTGAATAAATGATACACAATGTTTTGCATAATAGCATTATCTAAGGCAAAACCAGTTTTAGCTACAAGACCTGTGCTTTGTAAAATAAGTCCAGCTGTCCCACCTACGATACAAGAAGGGATAAGGTAGCGTTTAAACAAAGGAAATGTTGCCCTTAAAACCATACCTATCATAAGAAAAACAGCAATCCAAGCAAAAGCAACTAAACCATTAAAAGGTACTGGTGCTATAGGTGGCATATTAAAATTTGTCATAAAAAGTCCTTATTTTATAATATATAAAGAAATAAATTCAATCTTGAGAAAAAAATCACAACATGAAGGAAATTTTTTATGAGAGCTCCCATTTTTTATGCGGGAGCTCTCACAAATTATGCTAACCCATAACTTCAAGTTCGGTCATAAATTCACGCAATTGATCGTAGAGTTGTTTCGCAATTTCAGGTTTTTTGTCTATGATATTATTGAGCTGGAATGGATCGTTTTTGCGATCGTACAATTCATCTTTTTCTGGCACTTCACTTGTACTTGTTGGGGTGCAAGTCCACTGATCTTTACCATCAAGGGAAGCTGCTTTTTCATGGAAAGTTGCGGCATCCATTTCTTCTGGGTTTACTTCATCATCTGTAAAGTTTTCAAATAATGTTTGTGCACCACCGACGGCTTTTAAGTGATCAGTATTTTCACTACCGCCATAGAATTTTGCCACCATTTCAGCAGTATCTACTTCATTGTCACCTTGGTTCCAATGGATAAAGCTGTAGTCGTCTGTATAGATAGCCCATGAATATGGGTGATAACCAGCTATAGCAAAGTCACGAACTTTCTCTTCCTCGCCTCTACACATTGGCAATAAGCTTTTGCCTTGCATATCTGGATGAACGCCGATTCCAAGCCAATCGCAGATGGTTGGAGCAACGTCACATGATTGAACAAAGCCTTTCAAGCGTTGGCCAGCTTTAATGCCAGGAGCACTAAGAAGCATAGGTGTGTGTACAAGTTCTTCATAAGGCCATGGGCGCACTTTACGCATAAGGCCGTGGCCGTGTTCGCCATTACCAAGAGGTTCACCATGATCTGAAACCATCATAAGAAGAGTGTTTTCATTAAGGCCAAGGCGACGGATAGCGTCCATTAATTTGCCAAGATATTTATCACAAAGAGTTACTAACTCAGCATAAAGCATACGAACGTGGTGTAATTGTTCTTCTGTATAAATGCCTTCAACAAGTTCAGGAAGTGGCAAGAATTCATCTTTGCCTTCATAATCAGGATTGTATGGGCATTTCATATTTGGATCATACACTGATGGTGGATCCCATGGTTCGTGTGGATCAAATGAGTCAATCCAAAGATAGAATTGTTTATTTCTATCTACTTGTTCTAAATATTCGATAGCTTTAGTCATTGTTTGAGCAACATAACGGTTTTCTTCTTTTTCACCACCGTATTGACGATGTTTCAAATAGTCTTCCATTTCTTTTAATGTTGCGTATACAGCAAAATCACCATTTTTTTCAGTATAAGCTGCTTTTGATTTCTCGTCCATATAGTCTTCCACTTTTAGATGAATCAAGTCATCTTGAGCATAGAAATAACTGTCAGCTTCGTGTCCATGTGTGAACCAAACTTTATCAAAGCCACGAGTATAACCGAATTTAGGAAGTCTATACATTGGGCAGTCAAAGATAAGAGCTGTATCAATAGGACGACCCCAACAAAGATCGGCTATAGATGTGTCTTCCATTGTCATCGCTGTCCAGCCTGCGTAAGGCAAGGTATAGCGACCTGTATGCATAGCACGGCGGCAAGG
>CAYJFE010000189.1:0-3071 GCA_964369165.1 uncultured Desulfovibrionaceae bacterium
CCACACATGGCTCTTAATGGCGTTACACCTATCATGAAACTAAAACAATCAGAATATTCTACTGATTTAATGCACTAAAAATGGGAGTATTACCGTGTGTCCGCCTATCTGTGAAGCAACACAATAGATACTTTCATCAATCGTTTTTGCAGCATTTTTGCATGTCATAGCTAATCCAAAATCAAACATGGAAAACCTCAGGACTATCAAATTTGTTTAATATAAAACTTCTATAACTGACAATATCATTAAAGTTAAACACTTTGTTTTTGGAGTTATAGTCAAAGCAAAGAATGTTAGGTTCTTCACAGATAAGGTGTGTATAAAGATATAAGCCTAAAAAGCCAGTACCGCCAGTTACAAGTATTGTTTTCATTGCTAAACCTTAAAATCATTTACGCTTATTATAAAGTATCATATTGTAGACACTCTTGTAGCATTTAGCGAAGATTTTGTCAAAATGAAATATTATGTAATTTTTACTTTATGCAAATGAATTATTTTATAGTAACATGTGAACATATTACACATTTCTAATCGATTTTAAAAATCAGCAAATCCCAATCGCAAATAAGTAGCGCTTATCTTCTCATGTACTATAAGAGAGAGAACTCAATCTAGAATCCTCCCTCTAATTTTAATGGATACAAAAGTTAGTTAAAACTACTGCAACTTACCAAAGTTAAGCATTCTTCTCACCAGCGTTTTTATCCCTACTCTTACCCTCTTCTTTTGCAATAGCATTGTTCGAGTCCGCCACAAATTCCTTATAGGCTGTTCTATCTTTTTCTTGCAAGCGACTTGATTGAGCGAGTAGCCAGTGGGAATTGATTTTGGGCGAGCTAATATTGAATTCGCCATTTTTTAGACAATCTTCTATAACTAGGCCTATAAGTCGAAGTCCTTTATTACGTTTTTTTGCGGCTTCTGCATTTACATCAGCACGGCTTTTGGCAATAAGTTTTTGCAATTCTGCTTGTTTTGTGAGGCGTTCGGCTAAAAGTTGTTCAGCTGTTTTGCGTACTCTTTTTTTCTTCTCGGAGCTTTGATTTTTCCCCCTATTATCTATATTCATTGCATTTTCCTCTATATTATTTGTTTGCTTGTTAATTTCAGTGTTATTGCATTCCAAATTCATTACATCTTGATTCATATTCTAAATCCTTGTTTTGTTTTTCGCTGATTTCATATCTAAGCTCCTCTAGCGTAGCGAATGCCGCAAGTGAGTTTGTTATTTTGCCAATATTTTGAAGGCCTTCTGCTATTTCTCTTTGTCTTTCTCCAAGGTAAGTATTCGCTCGTCTAAATTTGTTAAATAATTGCTCAAACTCTCCATTGTTTGTTTGTGCGGTTTGACTTCCCCATTTAAAAGTTGGTTCAGCATACTGTGTATTTCTTCTGTCATGTTGAAGAGTTCTTCCTCCTGCTGGTTGAATTGACTTTGTACTTCCCCCATAAAAGTTTGGAGTTGTTTTGGCATTGTCAGATATGATTGATGTGTTTTTATAAATTCTTTCATCACCTCTTTCAAAAGTTTCACATCTCTCTCTAATGCATGGATTTGCGTATTCACGCTCGTCATTTCTTCTTGATTGTCTGCCATCTTTGTTTGTATTTGATTCATATTCTTCTTGCTCCATTTGTGTTTTTAATACTTGAATTTCTTTATCGATTTTTTCTTTTTCATCGATAAGCTTATTGTGATTCGCCACTTTTTTATTGTAGGCGGCAATTTCCGTGTGTATGCCCTTGCGCTCAAGAACTGTTATGCGCCTACCCATATGCTTAGTAGGGATTTTATCACTGCCTTGAGCTTTATAAGAGCGATGGTCAATGCTGAGATGATATTTTTGCAACTTCTCATTCACTCTTTGCGCCCATTGCTCACGCAGCCATTTGATTTCTTGTGGCCCGGCGCGTATATCGTCTAATACTCTTGTTTTCTTGGTGAAAGTTTTGCCGTCAAATTCTCTTGTGCTCCACATCATGTCAATATGGGGATTATTCGTATGGAGATTATGAAAATTGATAAAGGCGATTACCTTATAGCGATCTGCTATATCTTGAGCGAAGTTATAGCCTATTTCAAATTGTTCTTCTTCGCTTAATTCTGTTGGCAATGCCAAATCTGCTCGCCTTGCAGTGACAGAGTTTTTGCGTCTTTCGGCTTTTTCAGCTTCACTCCAGACCCATTGCGCTGTCAGTTTTTTCTTGGGTTTGACTCATGTCGGCGCCATAATACGCGAAGCACACACGTCTTCTTTGTGCGAATAGTCAGCCCTAGTGCCGTCAAGTTTGATTAAACTTGTTGCGCTCACATAGGCGGCAGATGAAATTGCGTTTTGCCCTTTGCTTCGTTGAACTTTTGAAAAATGCGCATGATAGAGTGCCATTTTTTCTCCCATAATAATAGGGAGTTTTCTTTTCTATATTGATATATAACAAGCTTTTGAGATTTACTTGCCATATATCAGAAACTTTGATTGCGTAAGTGCGCCCTTATATATTTAGCAAAGACTTTAAAGTCTTATTTAGCGCAGGCAATAAAGCAAAAAAAATACCCTGATTATTGCGGGTATTAAAACATATTTTAGAATCAAAGGGCGACTAGCGAAGTTGGTTGTTTTTTCAAAAGTCGTTATAAATAACTTTTCCGTGAACGGATTCCCCTTGACAGAGCCAGTTTTCAGCAGAAGCAAGTTCAGGAATAAAAAAATAAAAATTATTTTCCCACATTCTGTAGAGGGCTTGTATAGATTCTTTTTCTTCCTCAACTGCATAAGGGTGCATAGGCATGAGATGTGTGATAATTTCGCTTGGACTATTTAATATGTCATTAGCTTTTTCTATTTGATTTTTTAGATAGGGCAAGAGCTTCAAAATTTCTTCAAGAGGTGGCCAAGCTTGTTCAAAAGTAAAATTTCTTTCTGCCTCTCTTGGGTCATCTAGCATAGCATGATACCAATCATTTAAGATTTGTCTTTGTGCAGGAGTTAAAGGAGGGGCAAGTTTGAAGAGCGCGCGTTTTGTGTCAGCCAAAGTAGAAAGAATAGCTTTATTCTCTATGGCGT
>CAYJFE010000190.1:0-3060 GCA_964369165.1 uncultured Desulfovibrionaceae bacterium
AGATCGTCGTCAACGTCGTTCTAAATACGGTGCAAAAAAACCTAAATAGTAAAGAGTTTGGTCTTCGACACAAAATCGACTTCATAATTAAGAAAGATTTTGGTCTTCGACACAAAATCCTCACTGCGTGAAAAACGCGGTTTTCACTTGTTCGCTAAAGATTTATTCACTGCGTTCATAGAGTGGAAAAACTATTTGGGTTTGCGTCAAGGTGGCGCAACGTGTGAGGTGGTTCCAAACACGCAAACAATATAAAGCTAAGCATTTTGTGTATACCGAACAAATTTTGAAATGTTTATGCAACAGTCCGAAGGAGGACTCACCATGCCCCGTAAAGGTCCTATTCCTAAACGTGAGATTTTACCTGATCCCCTTTATAACAGCCGTTTAGTTGCTCGTTTTATCAACCGTCTTATGTATGACGGTAAAAAAGGTGCTGCAGAAAAAATCATGTATCGTGCATTAGAAATTTTGGCAGAAAAAACTGGTGAAGAGCCAATCAAAGCTTTTGAAAAAGCTATGGAAAATGTAAAGCCAAACACAGAAGTAAAATCACGCCGTGTTGGTGGTGCGACTTACCAAGTTCCTATGGATGTACGCGCAGAACGCCAATTCGCTTTAGCTATTCGTTGGCTTATCACTTATTCACGTCAACGTGGCGAAAAAAGCATGGTCAGCAAACTTTCTGCTGAATTTATCGATGCTTTCAACAACCGTGGCGGCGCAGTCAAAAAGAAAGAAGACGTGCACCGTATGGCAGAAGCTAACAGAGCTTTTGCTCACTTCCGCTGGTAGAATTTGCCCCCAAATGAATTCTTTTGAGTTTTTTAGTCCAATAAGAAATTTTTACTCAAGTCATGTATGTTTTAAATACACTCCTTTCGTAAAAATTTCTTATTGTTGAAAATTCCTCAAAATCTCTTCACTTGGAAACAAATTCTAAGTCTTTAATTATTATTTAGAATAGTAAAATATTCAAGGAGAAATGACTGTGTCAGCTCAAGCAACCCCTATCGCAAAGTGGCGTAATATTGGTATTATGGCCCACATCGATGCAGGTAAAACCACAACTACTGAACGTATCTTATACTATACAGGCGTAAACCATAAAATCGGCGAAACCCACGAAGGTGGCGCTACTATGGACTGGATGGAACAAGAACAAGAACGTGGTATCACAATTACTTCCGCGGCAACAACTTGCCAGTGGGACGATCATAACATCAACATCATTGACACTCCAGGCCACGTTGACTTCACTATCGAAGTTGAACGTTCACTCCGTGTTCTTGACGGTGCTGTAGCAGCTTTTGATGCTGTTGCTGGTGTTGAACCACAATCAGAAACAGTTTGGCGCCAAGCAAACCGCTACGGCGTTCCACGTATCTGTTTTGTAAACAAAATGGACAGAATTGGTTCAAACTTCTTCCGTTGCGTTGACATGATTCGTGACAGATTAAAAGCAAAACCTATCATTCTTCAAATTCCAATCGGTAGCGAAGACTTGTTTGAAGGTATTGTTGACTTAGTTTCAGGTCAAGCTATCTATTATGATAAAGCATCAAAAGGTGCTGAATTCACTATCACTGACGTTCCTGCTGAACTCAAAGATCTTTATGACGAAAAACGCATGGAAATGCTTGAAGCAGTTGCTGAAGAAGACGAAGTATTACTTGAAAAATATCTTGAAACTGGCGAACTTACAGAAGAAGAAATCATCTCTTGTGTACGTAAAGCTACAATTTCTATGAATATTGTTCCTGTTCTTTGTGGTTCTGCTTTCAAAAACATGGGTGTTCAACCTCTTCTTGACGCTATTGTGCGTTATTTGCCTTCACCATTAGACCTTCCTCCTATGAAAGGTGTTGTGGTTGATTCAAATCCTGAAGAAGAAATTGAATGTATTCCATCAAGCAAAGAACCTTTAGCAGGTCTTATCTTCAAATTATTCTCTGATCCTTACATCGGTCACTTGTCATTCTTCCGTATTTACTCAGGTAAAATCGAAGCTGGTATGACAGTGTTCAACTCAGGCACACAGAAAAAAGAACGTGTTGGTCGTATCTTGCGTATGCACGCTAACAAACGTGAAGAAATCAAATCAGCAACAGCTGGTGATATCGTTGCTCTTGTTGGTCTAAAAAACGCTTCAACTGGTGATACACTATGTGACGAAGGCAGAAACATTGCTCTTGAATCACTTGACATTCCAGAACCAGTAATCGAAGTAGCTATCGAGCCTAAAACAAAAGCTGACCGTGATACACTTTCAGCTGCTTTGAATAAACTCGCTAAAGAAGATCCTTCTTTCCGTGTTAAAGGTGATGACGAAACAAACCAAACCCTTATTGCGGGTATGGGCGAATTGCACCTTGAAATCATTGTTGACCGTTTGCTTCGTGAATTTAACGTAAACGCAAACGTTGGTAAACCACAAGTTGCTTACCGCGAAACAATTGCTAAGCCTTCAAAATCTGATATGAAATACGCTAAACAATCAGGTGGTCGTGGTCAATACGGTCACGTTGTTATTGAAGTTGAACCAAATTCAGGCAAAGGCTATGAATTTGTCAACTCAATCACCGGTGGTGTAATTCCTAAAGAATACATTCCTGCTGTTGATAAAGGTATTCAAGACGCTTTGAAATCAGGTGTATTGGCTGGCTTCCCAGTTGTTGACGTGAAAGTAAACCTTACTTTCGGTTCATACCACGAAGTTGACTCCTCAGAACAAGCCTTCTTCATCGCTGGTTCTATGGCAATCAAAGAAGCTATGCAAAAAGCTTCACCTATCCTTCTTGAGCCAATCATGGACGTTGAAGTGGTAACTCCTGAAGATTACCTCGGCGATGTTATGGGTGACTTGAATGGTCGTCGTGGCCGTGTACAAGGCATGGAAGCAAGAGTTGGCGCGCAATCAATCCGTTGTCAAGTTCCTCTTTCAGAAATGTTTGGTTACGCTACTGACCTTCGTTCACGCACACAAGGTCGTGCATCATTCTCTATGCAGTTTGATCACTACGAAAAAGTGCCTTCAAGCATTCAAGAAGAATTAGCGAA
>CAYJFE010000191.1:0-3024 GCA_964369165.1 uncultured Desulfovibrionaceae bacterium
GATTTATCTAATATGTTTTTCATAGTTATCTTTGACTTAGTTTTCATCATCTGTTTTTTGGAGCAGTATAGGAAGCAAATTGTAGTGCGAGAGAACATTCATAATTTGTTCGTCATTTTTCTGCTCGCCAATATTGATTTTTGATAAAGTTTCTTCATTGTTGAGGTGAAGTTCTTTTTCGGGGTTGACATAGACAAGTTGAAGAGGAGAGTCAACTACGCCAATCTTTGTACCTTTTTTAAGTGCCATAGCCCAAAACCAGACATCATCAGCATAGGGGGAGAGATTCATAAAGATTTCTTCATTATACACTTCTTTGTCCAAGCAATTTGGTGGGTATAAAGCCCCACTACCGCCAGTTAAAAAATTTCTATATGAAGGAGGCGTGTTTTCAATAAGCTCTTTCCATGTTGATTTCTTCCACTTATTGTAAGGCAAAAGTTGTTCATTTTCTATCAATATTTTATGCACTCTATGACAATAAATACTCTGCTTATCTTTTTTATGTGCAGTCATTAGTTTTTCAAGCCAAGAATGTTCATAGAAAAGATCATCATCTGCCGTGACAATAACATCATTAGGAAAAGCTTGTAAGGCAGGTATAAGTTTTTTATAAGAGCGAATATCTTCTACAAAACGTATAGTCAAACCATAGGGGACTAAATCAAGAAGGCTTTGTGGCAACTCCTCTTCTTTGAGAGGGAATTGTTTTTCAGCAAGCCATAGAATAAGCATATCAGGCTTATCGGACTGTGTTAAAAGAGAGTAGATAGTATAGTGTATTTTATTTATTCTTTGCGGAAAAGAAGTGAGCGAAACAATGATTTTTTCCTCACGCTCTTCTTTATTAAGTCCATATGTGTTAAAATTTATTAATTCTTTGTTGATGATTTCTTTATTTAAATAGAGTAGATTTTTACCTCTATAGCCTTTATTGACACGTATTTTACTTTCTGCATAGGTGATATTTGCTTCAATTAAATAAGTAAATTCAGGCATATATTTTTTTGCCAGCTGATAATTCTCTAATGCTTTTTGGTAATCCTTTTCACGCAAAGCTTTATTGCCTAAATTCCAAAAAAAATAATTTGTATTATCTTGAAGGTTAAGTGGAGTTGAGATCATGCCTTATCCTTAGTATTTATCTTCACAAATTGTTTTGGGAGTATCTAAAGGCAGTAGTTCAAGCAATGCTTTAGCTTTTTCACAATTATTCATTTCATCAAGGCGCATTATCCACCATTTAAGTCTGTAATCACAAGGGTCCGTCAAATAGGCCTCTTGTGCGTAGTAGGTGCACTTTTCTAGATCTTTATGTCTTAAGTGCTTTGCAAGGGCAGTATAGGCATTTGCGACAATAACAGAGTTGAAGCTATAACTATCTAATAAATTTTGTACTTTCTTTGTTCCACCTTGCTCATAGGCTTTTATGACACGGGAGTAACCTTTGCCTCCCAGTTTTTTTGGCGCAGACTTTTTAGAAAAAATGACAAGAAGAGAAAAAAATTTAAATGGTGTAATGAGAGAAAGCTTGTTGAGTTTGGCAATAGCACAGCCAAATCTAGCGTGACGTGAATTATTTATTTCAGCTTTTCTTAAAGATTTATATAAGGATACAATGTTACGTAGTCTTTGATTTTCGATTTTTAGTGTGACCCCTTTTGAAGATTTTATATCTGTGTCAAGGCCACCTTCCACGTCAGCAAGTTTGTGGTAATATCTTTCTAATTCATCTTGAACTGCCAATAATTGAGTCAAAAGAAATTCATTTTCTTTTGCAAGCTCAGCATTTTGTCTTTCTAAGAAGTTTATATTTTTTGTTTGTTGTTGTTCTGTCATGATAAAGTCACTGCTCATTGTTCATAACGATAGTGAGGAAAGGAATTATATTAAAAAGATAGTATTTCTTACTTACTCTATTTTCAGCCTTAAGTAAAATGGGAATATAGCTAAGCAAATACCAGTTTGTATGTCTTCTTGAATGTTTTATTCGCATTAATGGAATATATCCAAACAGTTTATAAAGGTCATTGAAGATTTCAAAATTTTCAGCTTGTTCTATGTTTATAGGCTCTTTTGATCTTGTTCTTTGCAAAAGAGGGAAAGCGAGAAAGGAAATTTTTGTATGCATAGCGTTTTTCTTAAAACGTATACATGGAAAGTTGAAAATACTATATGTTTTTTCAGTGTATTTCATTGCCTCTTTACAAGCTTGTATTTTAGCAAAGCGTTCAGTATCGGCTTTTTCTATGCTTTGTTGTAACTCATTCGATATTTTTTCACTCTTATGAGGAGGGAATTTGAGGAATTTATAATACCCATTTTCAATAATAGCATTTGCCAAATATTCTATCATTGACGCTTGAACAACTTTGTGCACACGAGTATATATTTCTTTAACTAGTACTGCAGAAACTGTATGCAGTTCAAAAAGTAATCTGTAGTCTTGAGAATGGCTAATCAGGGGGGCTAAATTTTGTTCACAAGAGTGTATACTTTCCTTTATACTGAGCTCTCTATCTATGCTTGATAGCCCAGAAAGGCGATAAGAAGTAAAATTATGTGGTACCACAACAGGCTTTGCTCCACGCATAATCATGCGTATAACTAAGTCATAGTCTGCGGCACTTTTATAAGAAAGATCAAACATTCCAATTTCTTTCAGGTAGCTAACTTTTGTAAACATAGATTGATGACAAAAGGGCATACGCATAAAGAATAAGCCAAGTATGGGGTCTACCATTCTTGCAACAACACCATTTTCTCGAATAAATGTAGTGGAGGCACAAGAAAAATCAGCATCACTCTCTTCTAGGGCTTTAACGCTTTCCTCAACACCAGTAGGGCTGTGCCAAAAATCATCAGAATTCAAAAAGGCAATATATTTACCACTCGCTTTGTTGATACCTTTATTCATGGCATCATATAAGCTTGAGTCAAGCTCTGAATAATAAGCTATGTTTAGCGATTGAATAAGCTCAAGAGTTCCGTCTGTTGAGGCTCCGTCAATAATAATGTGTTCAA
>CAYJFE010000192.1:0-2972 GCA_964369165.1 uncultured Desulfovibrionaceae bacterium
TTTTGTCATTGCCCACAAGGTTTGATTTTACATTGGCATTCGTTTCATCAAGGCTATCGAAATTATAGCCATTTAATGTCACTGTGCCAAAGTCTTTCACATTGGCTGTGAGTGTATCGCCTTCAATATTAAGTGTTGCATTAGCGGCAACTTTTAAGGTGCCGCCTGAAGCAAGGCTAATGTTTTTCCCTGCCTCAAGAGTGCCAACCTCAATTTCCAGCGTACCCTTGGTGACAACAATTTCTGAGCCCGTAGTTATATTTCCATTATTCAAAAAATAAAGTGTACTATCAGCATTATCAAGCGTGAGCGTCTTATCAGTGTCGGCTAGACTATGATAAATTCTAATATTTCCGCCTTTAAGGGTAGTATTCTCCCCAAGAATAAGATTATTTACAATAATACGTGCATTGTTATTTAGCTCAAGATCTCCGCCGCCATTTAGGGTAAGGTCATCCACTCTGAATTTCGCACTTTCAGCCAAATATATTTTACCAGCAGTGGAAGATTTTGCAAAGTCGCTAGTAATGGAGGTATGAGAGCTATATATATATAATTCTGTATTTGTTGAAACATTAACCTGACTATTGTCATTTTGTATAAGAGTACGTATGCCAATATAACCGGTCTGCACTTCCAAGATGGCAGCCTCATTAAGCGTAACTCCTGCATTTACGAAAATTCCACTTGCTGGCTGTCCCTTTACCACTAACTTGCTATTATCATTTGCTGTAGCCGCATCGCCTATGCTAATACTCCCTTGAATGTTGTAATCACTCGCATATTGAGAGTCGGTATTGTTAGCAGTATCAAGGGTCAGCGTTGCCCCATTTTTAACTGCTATAGCACCGGGTGTAAGGTCTAAACTCGCACCAGCTGTATCAACTTGCCCCTTAAGGGTGAGGTTTACACCAACACCTGTGACGGTGGAGTTGTTATTAGAGGTATAAGTATTTTCTGTAATATGGCTAATGGTCGTATCGCCCTCAAAGTCCAAATCACCAGCCATAAGGCTTTCTGTGGGTTTATTCCAAGTAGAATTTACACCAGAAAGCGACTGCGCATCAACAGTAACACCTTTCAGCGACACTTTGCCATTTGCGTCTGAGAATAAATAGTCTTGTATTTGAGAAGTAATATCTAAATAATCGTATTCACCCATGCTGCTACTGCTATAGCCTGTTAGGAAGACTTGAGAGCTATTGTCAGCTCCTGTGAGTGTGTTTGTTATAATCTTGCTGCTATCCTCTAGAAATTTGTCAGCATTAGCCAAGTTCACCGTGCCCACATTTGCTAGAGCAAGAGTAAAAGAAGTGTTAGCACCCATTACTATTGTGCCAGTATCTGCAACACTGAGCGTACCAGCAGACACATCAACAAGCGTATCTGCTTGTATATTAAGGCTACCGCCTGCTTCAACGCTCATTCCATTCGTAGTCCAAGTCCCTGCTTGCACAGTTAAAACGCCTTTATCTGCAACAGTAAGAGAATGAGATGTAGTTCCACCAGCGCCTTGTAAGGTGAGGGCATGCGCACCTGTGCTAAGATTTTTCTCTAAAAATTCCTTGTCAGCCCCTTGCCCATTGATAATGGTTGTTCCGCCAATTATAGAGTCTATAGCATAAAGCCTTTGGGTTTCTAGAATACCAGCCCAAGTATTATTTGCGTGCAAGCTTGCTGTGCCATTAACTGTAAGAGTTTTACCATCAGCTAAGGTAAAGGCATCTGCAACATTATTATTTACCGTAAATGAGTTTACGGTACCACCATTACTTAGGGTTAGCTTGCCTGTGTCAGATATAGACAAAGTGCCTGTACCGCTAATGGCGTCCTCAATAGTCCAATTGCCCTCACTAACCTGAAGGAAGGCATCATTATTGAGTTTCACACTACCATAAATTTTTTGCTCTTCTGCTTCAGCTTCGCCTGCGTGGGTGACACTGCCAAGCCTAAGTTTTGCATTATCCACAACAACTTCATTTACATTGTATAAAGCATTATTCAAGCTAAAAGTATTTTTGTTGACATCTGCACCTGTGATTTTCACATTATAATTATCATTATTGTCACTTCTAATATTGTCATTAAAAAGAAAGCCGCTCGAATCTGCCATAATGAAGTTTAAATCAATGGGTGTAGCACTTTCAACATATATAGCATTGTAGTCTTTATTGTTTGAGCCTGTATAGTTGCCGCTAAAAATATTTGTGCCATCATTAAGGGCATTAAATGTCATCCCTTTTCTTGTGGTAATAGCACCGCCTGAGCTCGTAGCACTATTATTTATAAAGTCACCCACAATGTTGCTTATGGTGCCCTTATTATAAATAGCCCCACCTGATTCAGAAGTATTAGCCATAAAGTCACCCACAATAATGCTTATGGTGTCCGTATTATAAACAGCACCAGCACTACTAGTAGCATAGTTAGCCACAAAGTTGCCCATAATACTACTTATGGTGCCAGAAGCATTATAAATAGCCCCACCTAATTTAGAAGTATTAGCCATAAAGTCGCCCACTATGCTAGCCATAGTGCCCCCATTATAAATAGCACCACCATTTTCCTCAGCAATATTACCAATAAAACTACCTGTGAGAAAACTTATATTGCCATTGGTACCGTTATTAAGAGCACCGCCACTATCTCTAGCTCTATTAGCAATAAAGTCGCCTGTGAGGGTGGTTAAACTGAGACTTTCATTATATATAGCGCCGCCACTTGTTGTAGCGTAATTAGCAACAAAGTCGCCTGTGATGGTGCTTGTAAGATAGTCTGCAGAGGAGAGATATAAACCTCCGCCGTTGCCACTGTGCTGAGCAGATCGTTCGCTATTCCCAATAAAATTGCCTGTGTAAGCGCTAGGTGCTATGGGATTAGACTGGGTAATGATAAAGCCACCAGTATTCTTTATGCTAAAATAAAGGCTTAGATCTTGTCCTGCGGCATCCTTGGTATCTATCCTAAAAGTG
>CAYJFE010000193.1:0-2930 GCA_964369165.1 uncultured Desulfovibrionaceae bacterium
TTCTTGCTTGTTCGCTAAAGATTTGTTCGCTTTGCTCTCATTGTGCAAAGTAAAGAGAACTATGGCAAAACTTATCCATATCATCTCCGTGGTCAAAGCCAAGGAGGTGGGCAAAGCCATGAATAAGCAATTGTTTGGCGTATGAGTCCAAATCTTGTTGGTATAAAAAGGCCTCTCTTTGCATAGTATCCAAACTAAGCGCAAGTGAGCCAATAAAAGAAAAATCTTCCTTTTCCTCGCTAAAGAAAGGAAAAGAAAGAATATTTGTAGGTGAGGGCATATTGAGGTAAAGAGCATTTAATTCTTTACTTTTTTTATCGTCACAAGCAAGAATTTCAAAGGAGATATTATCAAGTTGTTGTAAAGCACAAACTTTTTTAAAAAAAATAAGACACTCGTGCTTATCTATAGGCATTTTATGCCAAAGACCACGAAATTCAATGTGTATATTTTGCTTTTGCATTGACTTATAGAGGCAAAATTCGGATTAATATTGTGAAATGTAATGATCTAAGTCGTCAGCGGAGCAAGATTTACTTACCCAAAAAGCAGATGACCAAATCATAAGAGCAGTGGCTTGCGTATCGTCTAATTTTTTTAATTTTGCTTCAAGGCTTGTACGGCTTGCACCGTGTTTTTCGTGCACTGCATTCATTTCGCAATAATCATTTACGCGTAAAAGCAAGTAGGAAAGACGTGTTTGCTCAGGCGAAAGGCGCAAATCTTTATGCACTTCCACAATTGTTTTAAGTTCTGCAGGCGTAAAGTTTTGCTTCACGGAATTTATTGCCCTAAAAAATATATCCACGGCCCATGGAAGGATAAATTCAGCTCCCGCACTTTTTGTACGGAAATAATCTTTTAACCATTTTTCCTGATCTTCATTAATTCTAGCAGCTACTTGTGGCATATACTCTTCCTTATTTTTTAGGAAATTTGACAATCTTCTTGCGTAATTTTTGCCTTTTAGAGAATATAAATTCTGGCAAAAATTTCCTTAAAGGCTTTGAGAAGTTGTTCATTCACCTTGTTTATAACTCAGTTTGTGAAAAAACACAAGAGTTTTTCTAGAGTTTTTAAAGAAAATCTTTGTGTTAAATCAAATCTTTGCTGTAATAAGTTGAAATTGTTGATAAAAATTAAAGACTAAAAAGCTTGGAATATCAAGAATTTAGCTTTGAATTGGACATAAGGTGATTTTTTTATCCAAATACTTCAAAAAATCTTCCACAACTTTTGCATGGTCAAAACAAAGAGGGGAAGGGATTTCATTCAGGGGATAAAATTTTGCTTTCTTAGCATCGTCACCAGCTTTAAGCTTTGATACATCTTTTGCTTTGCCTACATATACAGTCGTCATTGTGTGGAAGCGTGGATCACGATTAGGTTCAGAATAGACTCCTAAAAGCCCCAAAAGCTCAACATCAAGGTTTGTTTCTTCTTTCATTTCCCTAATAGCGGCGTGCTCGCATTGTTCGCCCATATCAATAAAACCGCCAGGTAAGGCGTAACCAAGAGGTTCATTTAGTCTTTCGATAAGGACAATGCCCTTTTCTTCATCATAAATAATAACATCCGCTGTGGGAGCGGGTTGCTGATATTTTCTTACAACAGTATCGCACTTTGGGCAAAGAATTGGGTTTTCCATAAAATCCACCTTTTATGAGTTGAGAAGTTGGCAAGTTGAGTTTTCTCTATTTCTAAGTTTTTCGACATTTTCTTACAAATGTTAATACTTTATTAATAGAAAATTTAGTTTTTGTCAAAAAAAAGTGTAAATTAATGTTTTTTAAAGATTTTTCCTCTTCAAAGTGAAATTTCACTAGGCAAAATTTTCTCACTTGAAAAAATCTAGACTTTTTTGAGTGGAAAATTTGACACAAAGATTCCTTAAATTTTTAAGGTGTTTAGAGGGAAAATATTATCATAGAAGTTTTATTCCTTTGAAATTATTGAATTTTTATTGTTTGGCATAGGCCTTGCTTAACAAAAGCTATCGAAACTAGCTGTTCGATAAAAACATAGCATTCTAATTTGAATACAATCTTTAATAAAAGCAGAGATTTTTCTTATTAGAATAAGATGGAAAAAAATTTCCTTGGAGGGAAACACTATGAGTAGTCATTTAGATTATGAAATCAACAAAGAATTAGGCGAATGTTATTTATTTATGGGCGAACTAGAAAAGTCCGAATCTTATTACTTGAAAGCTTTAGACTCAAACAATAAGCTTGCTGCACCCTATCTTGGTTTGGCAACAATTGCTATACAAAGAAATAATTATGATGATGCTTTAGTTTATTACAAAAAAGCGTATTCCATTGACAAATACAATGACAAACCAATCACAGGTATTGGCTTAGTATTTATGGAAAAAAATCAGCTTGCCGATGCTTTTGGCAAATTCCAAGAAGCATTAGCGATCAATGCTGGCAACATGATAGCTCTTTCTTGCTTAGTTCGCATAGCTTATATGACAAACAAAGTAGAAGAAATCATTCCATTTCTTGAGCGCGGTGTTGAGCATGATGAAAACCAAAGCACACGCATCACTTTAGCTGGTTGCTATATTAGCCTTGATAGGCATAAAGAAGCGACTTCTCTCTTGAAAGAAGCTCTTTTGAATGAACCTAATAATGCCGAAGCGCACGACTTGTTGAAACACGTTCAAAGCTTGGCAGCTTAGATAAAAATTTGTTAACAAGGCCTTTTTGGCGAGTTAGCCCTCCAGAGTGTTCCGATGTCAGCTGGAATTTACATCGGAACACTTCAAAAGAGAACTAACGCGCTATGAAAGAAAAACCTTGAGAGCTTTAGCGAACAAAGGCTTTAGTGAACAAGCAAGAACCACGCTTCTTGCGCAGTGATGATTTCGTATGCGATAGCATAGAAATCTAATACGAATGGTCACACTTCAAAAGAGAACTAAC
>CAYJFE010000194.1:0-2873 GCA_964369165.1 uncultured Desulfovibrionaceae bacterium
ATGAATAAGTTTTGCCATAGCTCACTTTACTTTGCACAATGAGAGCAAAGCGAACGAATCCTTACTATAAATGCAGTCGCAGGTTTCTAATTCTTTAGCGGTTTGACGATAGACAAGTCTTATGTTATTAACAATATATATGCTTAATATCTTGAGGGAACAGTATGAATACTTTAGATAAAAACTCTGTCGCAGCCATTATAACCACATATAATGATTATAAAAAAACATTAAATTGCCTTGAGAACGTGATGAAGCAAAGCGATATGCCGCGCCGAATTGTTGTTGTGGATAATGGCTCAGACAATGCTATAGTAGAAAAATTGCTGGCTGGCTATAAAGAGCTTGCCAAAACTTTTGAATTGCAAGAACCGGTTGAAGTGTATTCTGACGATGTTGATCATTCGCCACTTGTACTTATGCGCAGGTCAGAAAATGAAGGCTATGCTGCTGCGGTAAACCATGCTTTGCGTATGCTTTTTTATGATAAAGAGTGCAAGGCTTTTTGGCTTTTACATAACGATACTGCACCTTTACAATTTGCTCTTGCTGCCCTTATGCGCCATAGCCAAGAAGAAATAAACAAGGAGCTTGTGCCTTATCATATTATAGGTTCAACAATCCTCTACCCTGATTTAGAATTATTACAATGCGCTGGCGGCGGCACATTTAGCTCGATTCTTGGTAAAGTGCGCTTGTATGAAGAAGATGTTTTGCGCTTTTCTATGCCTGATAGAGAAAAAACTATTAAGCATTTAGATTTTATTTATGGCGCGTCCATGCTTGTTAGAAGAGAAGTTTTTGAAAACATTGGCCTCTTTTCTGAAAAATTCTTCCTCTTTTTTGAAGATGTGGAGTTTTCTTTGCGTGCCTCAAAAGCTGGTTATCGCTTAAATTGGGCACCTGGCGCAATGGTCACGCATATAGGCCCTATTCCTGGTAGGGCAACGCCTGTGCGTTCTTTCAATCAACTTTCTATAAATGACTATGAATTGCCACAATTAGCTGATTATTATAATATACGAAACCGCATCTATCTTTTGAAACAATTACATCCTTATACTTTCTTCCTCTCCCTCCTCACACTCCCCATTCCACTCTCTATAAGATGGTTTAAGGGGCATAAATCACGCTTTAACAATGTCATCAAAGCTGTCAAGGACGGTATGAGAGCTTAACTCGTGAGTGTAGGCGAACAAATCTTTAGCGAAAAAAGGTATAACATATGAACACATTAGAAGCAATCAAAACAAGGCGCAGTATACGCAAATATAAATCCGACCCTCTTTCAAAAGAGCAAGTCGAAACACTTTTGCGTGCCGCTATGCAAGCTCCAAGCGCAGGCAATGGTCAGCCTTGGGAATTTATTCTTATCGAAAGTCAAGAAAATAGAGAAGCTATTGCAAATATGCATCCTTATGCGCACATGGCAAAAGAAGCTCCTCTTTATATCCTCGTGTGCGCTGACGTGACAAAATCTCGCTATCCTGATTTTTGGCAGCAAGACTGTGCGGCAGCCATACAAAATATACTTCTTGCGGCGCATTCTATGGGTTTAGGCACTGTTTGGACGGGCATTTATCCTGAAGAAGCAAGAACAAAAGCCTTTATGCAAAAATTCAACCTACCAAGCTCAGTGCTTCCTTTAGGCGGAATTGTTGTTGGTTATCCTGATCAAGTGATGCAGGAAGTCGATCGTTTTGATCCTACGCGCATTCATTATGAGAAGTATTAATATCTAAACTATTTCAAGCCTTAAATATATTGGTATTTAAGGCTTTTTTTGTGCTAAATTTTCATAAAGGTTAAATTCTTGCCTTAGTAGAACAAATGTGTTAATAAATTTCTATAAATAAGGATACGATTATGAAATTATCAAAAATTGCAGAATTATTAAACTGTTCCTATACTGGTGAAGACAAGGAAATTACAGGCGTTAACACTTTAGAAAGCGCTTGTGAAAGCGAACTTTCTTTCTTGTCCAATCCTAAATATATCAAAGGACTTGATACTACAAAAGCTGGCGCAGTAGTATTAAAAGAAGAATTTGCCGATAGGGTTGGAAGTGCGCTTATTTCTGACAAACCCTATGAGCATTTTGCCCATTGCATTATGATGTTTGCAAAAACTCAAGGCTTTTTAGAGGGCGTGAGCGATAAAGCCTATGTGCACGAAACCGCACAAATTGGCGAAAATTGCATTATCTATCCCTTTGTTACTGTAGGAATGAATGCGCAAATTGGCGAAAACACAAAATTATTTTCCAATGTCTATATTGGCGAAAATGTGAAAATAGGCAAAAATTGCACGCTCTACCCAAATGTAGTTATTATGGCGGATTGCGAATTAGGCGATAATTGCTGTTTACAGCCAGGTGCTGTGATTGGTGCTGAAGGATTTGGCTTTGTGCCGACACCTCAAGGCATTCAAAAAATTCCTCAAATTGGCAAAACTGTTTTGAAAGATAAAGTGGAAATTGGCGCAAATTCCTGTGTTGACAGAGCTGCACTCGATCAAACTTTAGTAGATAATGGTTCTTGCCTAGATAATCTTGTGCAAATTGGCCATAATGTGAAAATAGGAAAAAATAATCTTATTGTTTCACAGGTTGGCATTGCTGGCTCTACTTCAACCGGTGACAATGTCACTATTGCGGCACAAACAGGAGTGGCAGGACATTTACATATTGGTTCAAATTCTACAATCGCTCCCAAAAGCGGTATAGCGAAAGACGTGCCCGAAAATGTGGTTATGGGCGGAACTCCTCTTGCCGATCAAAAAACCTATATGCGCACACTTTCTCTTATGCCACGATTCCCAGAACTCTTTACCCGCCTCAGAAAAATTGAAAAGCATCTCAATTTAGATGAGGA
>CAYJFE010000195.1:0-2836 GCA_964369165.1 uncultured Desulfovibrionaceae bacterium
TAAATTATAATTGTATTATTTTCTAGGTGCACTATAAGCATTCCTACATCTTTTATTGATGATAATTGAAAGGATAAGCGTGCGCATGAAACAAATTTTACAAAATATTCTTGAGAGCGGGGTTGTTGCATTAATTGCTTTTATTATAGGGCTTTGTGTGATTCTCCTTGCTCTTGGAACTTTTTTTACAAAGGTTATTATGAATGGCTTTAGGCTTCAAGTTCTCAATTTTATGAAAGAGAATAATTTTCAAGATGAACAAATTATTCAAATACATACGCAAATTTTAGAACTTAATACATTGGATATAAGCATTTTCTTTTTGAGTAGTGTGCTATTTTTTATCTGTCTGTATTTTTTATATATTTATTTCGATAGATTTTTCTTAGCTTTGACAAAAAATAGAAAAATTCAAGCAGTGACAATGAGTGAAGTATTTGAAATTTTACAAATAAAATCAATATATCAAAAGGAAGATTGGCTGAAGACAAGCCCAATAAAAATTTATATTTCAAATAGCGATTTAGAAAGTTCTTTTGAAGAATATATTTTTGCTAAAGTCTATGTTTTCAATAAATTAGCATTCAATTCTTTATCTTTTATTAAGAAATGCCTTGTTGAAAATAAGCTTTGTGTTGATAAAAGTGAGTTTGAAAAATACTTAACTGAAATGTCTGAAAAATACGGCGATGGGCAAGAGAACAAGTATAAAAAAGCTTGTCTATTGCTTGAGGAAAAAGACAGGCAACTATCTGAATTACAGACAGAAATAAAATTATTGAGCAAGAAAAGTCAAACTTTGAAAGGCCGTGAAACCAATGCAAAAAATAATGCAACAAAGGGTTTTTTTATAGGAAAAATCTATCATGAATTTATGCGCTATCTGCTTATCAATAGTAAAGAAAATTCGATAGATGATGCACATATAAAAGAAAAGCTTTTTGAATTTTTAAAAAGTGAGGAGAATATTTTTCATGTCTTAGCGGAAACAAAAACTAACAAAAATCTTGAAGAAATAGAAGCAAAAGATATAATTCCAAGCGAAATCATTCCTTATATCAAAAGTGAACTAGGTGTTTTTGCAAAAAGAAGAGGAAGGCCGAAGGGCTAAAACGCAAAATTGCAAAAGTCTGTTATTAAAAAAATTATAAAACAACAGAAAAATTTATTTTTTATCTTCTTGAATTTACATACTAAAAATAGAAATCCTTATTTTAAACAGAAATAAGGATTTTTTCTTTTTCCTTTATCAAAGATTGATATTTTCAAGCCTAAAAAACTCAAGCATATTTGATGAAACTTGAAAAAGTTAAATCAATTTTTATAAAGGATTTTTTATGCCACAACAGAAATTAAACACCATTGAAGCCGCAGAATTTTTAGGCGTACAGCCCAACACTTTAGAAGTTTGGCGTTGCTATAAGAAAGGGCCAAAATATTCAAAAGTAGGCCGAAGAGTTATGTATGACATTTATGAACTTGAGAAATTTTTCAATAATAATAGCGTACATACAACAGACAGCATTCGCCATGAAAAGCAGTATAGAGGCGAAAAATAGAATGTCTGCGCCTACTATTGACGATACGAACTTTGCCACGCAGTCACAAGCACAGCTTAGCACGAATCTAGGCACGAACCCTCAAATTTATGCACGTAGTGTGGCGTGTAATTATGCGTGTATGCAGTTTGAAACGCAGTCTAGCACGCATTCTGCTCGGCCACTCTGTCCGCAAGGTTTGTCTGATTCGCATATAAATATTCTTTCAATAATCAAGGATAATCGTCTGCCCATGAGCTTTAGAGAGATTTCAGAGCTCCTGCATACTTATTTTGAAATACATTTGAGCGAAGGTGCTGTGAGGGGAATTATTGAAAGACTCAAGAAAAATAAGTTGATAGCTTCGAGATTGGCCAGATTTATGCACAGACGAGGAAATCTTTATAGTTTCAGCCATTTAGTTTGTGAACATATACCAAGTTTTGAGCATTTCACTTCAAGAAATCAAGCAAGAACTCTGCTAAATTCTCAAGCGTCATCAATGTCGCCAATGCAAAGTGCACAAGCTCAGAATGGAATGTATGTACACACGCAGGAAGAAGCGAATGCTCATTTATCTATTTTAAAAGAGATAGATAGAAAGAATCTTTCTATCTTAAAAAATGAAAATGCAGAACAAAAATTAGAGGCACTCACCGAAGACGATATCGCCTTTCATTTTCCAAATCTTCACGCACAAGGTTTTGGCACGCAGCAGATACGTCAAATCAATCATCGGCTTTTGCAGGTTGAACTAGATTGCTCACAGGTCATGCAGGGGCTTATACACGCCGAATGGGAGCTTGAAAACGATTTGATGAGGGATAAGGATGGAAAAGCTATTCAAAGCCCTTTAAATTGGGTTTTTCGCATTTTGGCAAAGCAAGGGTACTATCCACGTCCAAAAGGCTATGTTTCGCCCAAGGAACAGGCTAAATTGGACGAAACTCTTGAGCTTGAAAGAGTTCGCCTTGCCTACGAAGAAACACGGCAAGCTTCCTTCGATGATTGGCATTCAAAACTTTCTGAACCTGAAAAGCAGAAACTCTTTGAAGAAAACACTACTTACCGTCACGCAAATCCTAGAATTATCTTGAAAGATTATTTCTTTGCAAATATTTATCAGCCAGATGATGGGAGCTAATTCTTAGTAAATTCTATTTTTCAAATTTTCCTGAGCCATGCCCCATGCGATTGACGTTGGCTTCTTCATAGGAATCTAAAGTATACAATCGAATTTGATTACTTCTTGGAAATTCTCTTTTTAACAATATTTTTAAGAATTTTTTCACTTTTTC
>CAYJFE010000196.1:0-2709 GCA_964369165.1 uncultured Desulfovibrionaceae bacterium
GCGCAAGAAAGCACGAAGCCTTCTTCTCCTTTATGGATATACCCGTCTAAAAAAACAAGATGCAACATATATCCAATCCTGTCGACATTAATCATCGTACAAGTTTTCTTAAAAACTACAACGGATTTACCGAGAAGTCAAGCTTTTAAAGGCAATTTTAAAGTAAAATTGCTTAATATTCTCACCTTAATAAAATAGATTGTTAATAGTAAGTGATTGCTATCTAGAATAAATAACAAAAATCACGGCAAGTTTTAGTCTTACCGTGATTTTTGCTTTTATTTATAAGGGGATTATAAACTAGATTTTAATAAAGGAATCATCCGTACCCATGCTGTCTATTTGAGCCTGTAGATCAATGCCTTCTTCGCTAGCACCAACAAGTGTGATTGTTTGTACTGCATCTCCAATAGTGCCATCTTCACATTTTGCTGAAATAGTGATAGTGTCACCCTCTGCACTGATATTGTAATCATTAGAATTGAAAGCAGTAAGGTCAAGTAAGTCATGCTCAGCATCAAAGTCGTGAATTGTTTCACTGCCACTATTATTAACATCAAAGCTGATAATATCGTCTATATTACCTGTAAACTCACTACCGTCAGCAAATGTGACTGTTCTTTCTGTGCCCGCTTCATTTGTTCTATCTAAATAGATAGTATTATCACCTGTTCCACCATAGATAGTGTCAGAGCCTGTGCCAGCAAAGATAGTATCACTGCCTTCGCCGCCAAAGATAATGTCATTACCAGAACCACCAAGGATTATATCAGAACCTTCACCGCCATAAATGAAATCATTACCACCAAGTCCAAGAATGATATCATCGCCATCGCCACCGAAGAGAGCATCGTTAGCATCATTATCTGCTTCCATCTCATCGGCAATTTCTTGCAAGGTTTCAATATCGTTATGAGCTGCATCCACAAGATCTTGCATACGCTCAAGAGCCTCATCGGAGGTATTGCCATCACTGTTAGTGTCCTTGATATCTTCCAAGGCTTCTAAGGTGTAAAGCTCTTCATCAAGTCCAAGTGCTTCCGCTAAATTATCAACACCTGCAAGATCATCTGTTCCGTCAATTCGTCCGTCACCTATAAGAAGATCATCGCCACCTTGCCCAAAAACAAGGTCCGCGCCAGCACCACTAACAATAACATCAGCATCTTTTGAATCATCTACAGAAGAATTAAGGCCTTCAAACCATGCTGGGTGTTCTTTGATGTATTTTACAGCTTCAGCATCGCTAAGGCTAAAGTTTGGTAATCCTGACTCAGTAATGATGGCTGCCTTAATCATATCAAGAGTCATGCCACCAACAACTACGTCATTACCCAGGCCAGTATTTGCCAAGTTTGTGCCCATAGCACTACCAGTGGCAGAACCTTGAATCGGAGTGAAGAGTTCTTTAGGATCATTGGTATGTTTAATTGCATCAGCAAAGTCACTAAAATGTTTCTCTATATTCGCTTCATTTACATACCTACCAAAGCCCACAGCGATGAATTCACCGTCTTCACCAAGAGCCATATCCATAAGTTCTTTTGCAACTAGTGGACGGGCTTCCAATACTGTATTTCCATAAGCATCTGTCGTTAATGTTAATTCATAACGACTCTCTGTTTCAAAACTATCATTTAAGTCACCCGTCGAAGAATAAGCTAAGAAGGTACCCGTAGAAACCCATGTATCACCAGGCTCTTTACCAGCAATATCAAATGCTATATTATACTCGCTTTCCTCTCCTTTATCGGCATAGATATCACCACGCACGTCGTCAAAAACAGCAGTTGTGGCATTTTCATTAACTCTTACTGCTGTAGGAGTATCTACTATAGTATCATATGATTCTCCAGTAGGTTGTCCATCAGTGATAAAGAACACCTTATTTTCCACAGTGCTTACAACGCCTTCTTCGGTTTTAGAAGTGGGTTGCGCTCCTATCCATTCAGCGGAATTTTGCAAAGCGGCATCATAGTTAGTACCGCCAAATGCGTCAAGCTTATCTCCGTTATCTTCTGTGAAACCATCCAATTCCTTAATGATAGCGTCCGAAGCTGAAGCAACACCATTTGCAGGGAAAATTGTTTCACCATTATGTACAACCGTTCCATTTTCTAAGGTGAAAACAAAGGAACCTGCATTATGGTTGAAAGGCACAATCTGCAAATTGATTGTTCCATCAGTAGGACTAGTGCCTGCATGGTCGACCAAAACGTCATTGAGAAAACCTTCAAAAGCGTCTTGAACTTCTTGATTCATATACGTCGTCCCTTGTCCAACCATAGAACCAGAAGTGTCAAAAATGATAGAGATATTGTAATCTTGACCAGGAATAATGGCGCCTGTTGTTCCTTCAGCAAGGCCTTCAAGCTTATCTTCCGTTGGGGCAGTAGTACCCCATTCACCAGTAATGCTCACATCTTTAGTGTCACCGTCAGCATCAGTAATCACAATATTTTGAGGCTTGCCATCTTCAGATTTAGGAATAGTGATACCCCAATTATCATTGGCTACACCATCAACAGAAGCAGCGTTTTTCAAAGTTACATCACCGAATGTAAGGGTGGTTGTACCATCAGAGTCCACGCTTGCACCTGCTCCTGTCCATTCAGAACCATTCCAAGTGGCGGTTACACCATTAAGCTCGATAGTTGCGCCGTCTGTAAGGTCGGCACCAAAGTCAAGAGTTATAATCGTTTGAGCGGC
>CAYJFE010000197.1:0-2696 GCA_964369165.1 uncultured Desulfovibrionaceae bacterium
TCCAGCCTGCGTAAGGCAAGGTATAGCGACCTGTATGCATAGCACGGCGGCAAGGAACTGTTGGAAGACCTTCGGTGTAGCAGTTTTCGAATAAAACACCTTCGCGTGCTAATCTATCCATGTTAGGGGTTTTAATCCAAGAATTGCCGTAGCAACCTAGATAGTTGAATTGCAATGAGTCAAACATAAGTACTATAGCATTTTTTATCATAATCAATCTCCTATTTTGATTGTGTAATTTGTAACAAGTAATGCAACTAGTGTGCCAAGTCATAATTTAGCATTATAGGCTAAAAAGTGAGTTTAGATTTAACTAGAATTATAATATAAACGAAATATTAAATTGTAAAAGCAAATTAACACACTAAATTTACTTATTTATTTTTACGTTTATTTTTGAATTGACATTCCGTTTTTATTTTAGTATTGTGATTTTTAACACACAATCTTGTAGCAGAAGGCAAATATGAGAGATTACAACAAAGAATTACTTTTTGATATTTTAAATAATATGAACAAAAAAGATGCATTAGCTTATATATTTAATTATATTTCAAAGCAAATTTCTTTTGATAATATTGCTTGCTATGCAGTAAATAGATCTGAACGAATAATGACATTATTTCTTGAATATGGAAAAAGTTTTGAAATTACTAAGATAAACTTTAGGCTTGAAGAACTCGTTCCGCATAAGCATTATATTGAAATTATGCGTAAAGGCACTAAAGAAGTTGTTGTGAAAAACACAAGAAACTCAGACAATATGAAAAATTTCACTAATCAAATGCACTATGTTTTTGGTTCGTATGCTTGCTTTGTTTTTGATTTTGACGAAAAAGCAAATAAGTTTATGGTATTCACTTTAGTTAGTAAGGATGAAAATAATTTTTCAGACAAAGATCGCGCTTTATTAAATGATATGCGCCCTATTCTTATAGACATTATATCCTCTCTTTATAAAGAATCACCTGAATCCTATGAATATATTTCTCTAGATGGTAATTTGCCACAAAACTATTACGATCAGCTAAAAGCCTGCTTTGATCTTAGGAAAGTTGTAAAATCTATTGAAATTTTAGCTCCTTACGACACTACTGTTTTTATTCATGGGGCAACTGGTTCTGGTAAAGAGCTTGTAGCCTCTACTCTGCATTCTCTTTCAAAAAGAGCCGAAAAACCTTTTATTGCCATTAACTGTGCTGCAATTCCTGAATCACTTCTTGAAAGTGAATTATTTGGCTATGAAAAAGGGGCATTTACAGGTGCCATTCAAATGAAAAAAGGTTTTTTTGAGCAGGCGGAAGGTGGCACAATCTTTCTTGATGAAGTAGGTGAACTTTCCCTTAGTGCACAATCGAGGCTTTTACGAGTGCTAGATAATAAGAAAATTCAAAGGGTTGGTGGTGATAAAATTATCAATCTTGATATTCGTATTATAGCCGCCACGCATAGAAATCTTTTGGAAATGGTTAAATTGAAGACCTTTCGTGAAGATTTATATTATCGGTTAAGTATTGTCGAGATAGATATCCCCCCTCTTACAGCAAGGAAAAAGGATATCCGCACACTTACAGAGTATTTTTATAAATACTATACTAAAAAAATGCAATTAGAACAGCTACCTACAATAACAAGTAAGGGTGTTCGTGCTTTGATGGAATATTCTTGGCCAGGTAATGTGCGTGAGCTGAGAGCCGTTATTGAAAAAAGTATCATAAATAGCTTGCTGGAAAATAAAGAAGAGCTTGATTTTTCTTTCTTAGCACAAAGTACAAAAAATGTATCAGGCCTCAAAAGCTTGACTGATGAAGATATTCTTCATGCTCTTGAAAGTTCAAATTGGCGCATACAAGGGAAAAATGGTGCCGCCACAATTTTAGGTGTGCCACCGTCAAGCCTGCGCTCAAGGATGCGATATTCTTCTATTCCTTTTAAAAAAACTTTGCTTGCGCATGCGCAAGAAAAAGCAGATTAAATTGAAAGTTTACCACCTGCTAATTTAATCCCACTGCAAGTGCAAGTTTTTTATTTTGGGTTCACGTTTTTTTACGGCCCCCCCCCAATACATAATGGGCAACTTGCCACTGCAATTTTCTTGTTGGGTATTTTCTATTAAACATAATCCTATAAATAAATTTGAAAAAAATCCAAATCATTCCTTTCTTATTTAGTATAGATTAAAACGTCATTGCTGAAGAGAGTATATCTTTATTAAACAAAAAAGGGGAGACAAAATCTTCGATTTCCCTCCCCCTCAAGAATCATTAATCTTCCAAATTATATTTCTTTGCAATGGCCATAGCAGCAGTTCTGCCTGCGCCCATAGCCTGAATAACCGTTGCCGCGCCTGTGACTATATCACCGCCAGCATAGACATTCGGTATTGAAGTTTCGTTTGTTTCAGGATTTGTGACAATATAATTCCACTTGTTCAGCTCAAGCTCAGGAGTTGCGTCAAGCAAGATTGGGTTTGAGCGTGTTCCAAGTGCGATAATAGCTAAGTCTGTGTCAAGAATGTATTTTTCGCCAGTGGCAACAGGTCTGCGACGGCCTGAATCGTCTGCTTCGCCAAGCTTCATTTTCTCAAGCTCTACACCTGCTAATTTATTGTTTTCATCGGCGATAAAGTGCGTTGGTGCAACTAATTCAATAAGTTCAACGCCTTCTTCTAATGCGTGCTCGATTTCTTCGTGACG
>CAYJFE010000198.1:0-2691 GCA_964369165.1 uncultured Desulfovibrionaceae bacterium
TGTTGAATTTAATGGAAATGCTCAAATGCCGACTACGCTTGCTATTCAAGGTGAATGGGGAAGCGGTAAAACTTCTTTGATGAACCAACTAAGTCATAACCTTTGTGAAATGTCTGACGATATTTGTAAAGGCGAAAAAGTTGACGATAAGGCTTTTTATGGAATTTGGCTTAATACATGGCAATATTCGCTTATGAAATCTCCAGAAGAAACCCTTTTAGCCATAATAAAGAAAATAACTGATGAAGTTGTAGCGATTATTGAAATAAGGCACCCTAACAAAAACAATACAGAAAAAGTGCAAAAATTTGCAAAGGCTCTTTTTAAGATGAGCCTGAAAGCTGCTGTTGCAAAGGTTGGTGGTGATGCCACAATTATTGAAGAGCTATCTAATAACGAAGAGTCTTCTGAAGTAAGCCCTCTTGTTTTTCGTGATGCCTTGGCAGAAGCAATAGATGAGTGTCTTAAAAAAGATGGCGAAAAGAAAACAGGATTTCTATTTTTTATTGATGATTTAGACCGTTTAGATCCCCCTGTTGCTGTTCAAATTTTAGAAATTCTTAAAAATCTTTTTGAAGTTGATAATTGTATCTTCATTCTTGCTATCGACTATGATGTTGTCGTAAAAGGCTTAGAACCAAAATTCGGTAAGCTGACTGAAAAAAATGAAAGAGAATTTCGCTCGTTCTTTGATAAAATTATTCAAATACCATTCAATATGCCAGTTTCACGCTATAAAATTGGAGACTATCTTGCGGAACCATTGGAAGATATAGGTTTTTTTGATAAAGCAGAAATGAAGCAGCTTGTTAAAGTTACAAGTGAAAATGAGAAAAACGGCAAAGAAAATACAGAAGAAAAAAAACTTTCAGAAGTTTTAGAGGAGATGATTAAACTTTCAACAGGCTATAATCCACGCTCTATTAAAAGATTAATAAATACTTTATCACTAATTAAAATTATGAACTCTAATGCGGCAAAAGAAAAATCGAAAGAGGAAGATGATAACGTTCAGTTGAATTTAAATAATAGATTATTAACCTTTGGCTTAATTTGTGTACAAATAAGCTATCCTCTCCTCTATAATTTCTTAGAACAAGAACCTGATATTGAAAATTGGGATGAAGATATTGCAACACGTCATAATATTAAAGCTTTAGACGAAGAAGTTAGAAAAAAAATTCATGTTATGCCAGAATTTGATGAACCTTGGGAAAAAATTCTGTATAGATTTTGCTTACGCGATAAGTATTTAGAAGTCCGTGCCCCATCTGCTTCTAAATTATTAAGTTTGATTTGGGATATTATCGAAGAGGACGATGCGAAAAAAGCTATAACACAAGTACTTGGGGTTACTTCAGTCACTTCAGTAAACACATCAGAAGCTAACAACGCAAAAAATGAAAAAACTTCAACACGCATTCGTTTTGATACAATTGAAGAATGTTTGGAAAGCATAGCAGAATTATACGAGAAAAAAATTACTAAACAGATAAAAGATATGACCAAGGAAATAGTTAAAGAGATAGAGTCTATGTTTCCTGATACTATAAGAATTGAATTTCACTCAAATAATATTAGCATATACCATAGATTTAAAAGGCATATAATTTTGAGACTTCAGCCTTTTTACGAAGAAGAAGAAAAACCTAATCGCTGGTTGATTTACTGGAAAATAAACACAAAGGATGGGTATATCAGCACACTTGAACAAGGTGAAGAATATTCTTTGCCTCAAGATTTTTATGATAAAGTGAAAAGCCGTCATAATAAGCGTAAATAACACTCACATAAAAAAGGAAAGCAAACATGGCAAGAAAAAGAAAACCAACAGTAGGCAGTGCGATAGTTCTTTTCGCATTCATGTGTTATGCAGGGATAAAAAATCTCGATATCAATCCAGTATACGGGGCTGTGTCTCTCATTTTAATTGTTTTCTTGCTGATTGCCATGTTTGCTCTTTCTTTCAATAAACTTGCAAAAAACTACATCAGCAAGGAAACATCAGTTAGAGTTATAGATATAAAAAACAGCTTACCATTTTTAGGTGTTGTATGTGGATTTTTATTACTTTTTTTCTTAGCTTTTTTCTTTATACATTACATTGAACTTACATGGGCTAAATATCTAGCTTTTGCTCTTTATGGAATAATTTTTTTTGTAGGAGGGTATATTGCAACAAAACACTTGGCGGTACTCTATTTTGGCGTAGTCGTTGACAAAGAGCATGATTTTGTCGCCTTTGCACATGATATGGAAAGTTATACAATTATGGACTATCTTACCTTACAATTTGTTGTGGACTATTGCAAGGTGGATATCATTCCTCTTTCTGAGATTGACCGTCTTTCACGTGGAAGAGGTGTTGAGCTTTATATGCATGGCTCTTTTGGCTCTCGTGGATTACTGTTTTCAAGCAAGCAAAAACGTGACGAAGCCTTAGCTATAATCAAAGAATTGAATGCCAATAATACGAAATTACTGCCTGATATTGAGGGGTATTAGACATTGACCTTCAACCTTTCCCCTCAAACTTACTCTACCCCTCAGTCTTCAATTCATCCAAATAATCAGCATATTCTTGGAGCATTTTTTTCCTTTCTTCAAAATACTCTGCTCTATTATAGATAGCTCGCACTTCATTTCTATCATTGTGTGCTAAAGCTTTTTCTATTACATCGGGATTATAGG
>CAYJFE010000199.1:0-2676 GCA_964369165.1 uncultured Desulfovibrionaceae bacterium
ACTCTGAGCTGAGAGTTCTTGAGATTTGGATTAGCAAAAAATGTTTCGCCTACCACAACTTCACCATTGAACATGAAATGCGCTTCGCCTTGAATTTGCTCTTGCAAATCTCGGAGCTCTATGCGTGACTCTTTTTCAATGCTCGTGCTGTAAGTATCCTGATAGGGACTGATTTCTCTGTCTTTCCTGCGTTCAAATCCTGTTGAACGAATGGTTGTTGCTTCGCCTGCAATGGCTTTTGCTAGAGAGAAAGTCGCTTCTGCATCCTGCGTTTTCATAAAAGCTTTGAGAGCTGTGTTTGCGTTCATTTGCTGTGCGCCTTTCTTGTCTGCTTCAAGTATACCTGCATAATCTTGACTTGCTATGATTGCCGCTATGCCAAGGCCTCGCCCTTGCGTGAGAACAATTTCAAAGCCGGGAGTCACGATGGCGGCATATTCATCAACAATGACAACAAATGGCCCTATTCCTATGGACTGCGTGGGAAGCGATTCTAAAACGTCTTGCGAATCACCTTCGATTATTGAACCTAGGCCAACAGCACAGGCGGTTTTGACTGAACTTAGTGTTATTTTCCCAAGACTTTGTAATTCTTGAGGCGACTTTTCAAGCGCAGGCAAAAGGACGACTAATATACGCTGTTGCATGATGACATCACTAAAATCAACTTCACCATCTTCTGAACCGTATATGTGAGAATACGTGTCCGTCATAGAAGCAAGGGCTTTGCCAAAATAAGACTGCGCATAGCCAAATTGCTCGACAAAACTTTCGGGCTGTTCGTCAATGGCCATTCCCTTTACCCAACCAGATGTGCTTAATGCTCCGTGAATGGAGGCTTGAGCACTTGGCGAAAGATTTGGGTTCATAGCAAGCTTTACGCATTCACGCACTTGTAGCATTTCACGAATTTTTGAAGTTGAGAGTTTCAACAAGCCCTTATCACGCAAATCAACAAGAGCAAATAAAACACCAGAAATAAGATTTTGTGCTTTATCGCCAAAGATGGCATTGTCACCGTCTGATTGCGGCATAAGCGAAACAAGAAGCTGAGTGAGCGATTCTGCCGAACCAACGGTAAAGGGATTTGTCGTGTTTGAAAGGCGGTTGGGTGACTTATTCTTTGACTTTCCTGATGTGCCATAATTGACTACTCGAAAATCGTCATCTCTGCCCATATATCGTGCCATTTGCCAAATCTGCACGGCTAATTTGGGGCTTGCTTTTGGATCGATATAGAAAAGGCCAGAACCTGTTGCAAGTGGATTGAAAGCCATGGAAACAAGAGTTTCCGTCTTGCCTGAGCCAGTTGTTCCAAAAATCATAGCATGGGTAAGAATATCTTCTTTTTTGAGCCATAATTCTTCTTGTGTTATACTGTTTCCCACAAAGAAAGTGCCTTGTGGCTTGCTGAAACCACGTCGCCCCGGCTTTGGATCGCTTCTGTCTGTTCCTGTTGTGCCAAGTGGCATTCTAAAGGGAAGCCTTGCAAAATTCTCGCTTATAATTCTTAAGAAAAAGAAGAGAAAACCGAGCAATAGATTTGGCAAAGCAAGTGCAGGAAAGAAGATTGAAAGAGGAATAAGAAGAAAGAGAATTGAAAGCTGAAAAGTTGAATCTGCTATCGTATCGCCTACTTTTTGATCGAATGAGCGCACATCTCTAAAAAGCTTTTTCTTATTAAATTCATGCTCTTGATTTATGGCTCTAAGCCTTTTTCTGCTCATTTGCGAACTCCTCCTGTAACCAGCCTTGTGCGTCTAAATCGTTCTTGATAAAAATGTAGGCATTTTCCCATACGAAATATTGCAAAGGCTTTTCTTTCTTTTCTTCTTCTTGATAATGAAGCCATGGGGCAAGACTTTCTGCCCAAGCCACTTGGCCGCCGCATTGGTGCAAGGCATACCATAATGGCCTGTCGATTGGCCTTAGAAAAAGAAATTGTGAAGGGGCTAAAATGCCTTTTTTACGTGCAAAATAAAGCAATGCCATAAAATAAGGCAATTCATACAATGTATGCTTGTTTATTAATTTTGACTGCGTATTTTGTAGATGTTTTTCATACACGGCACACACTTCTTGCATGAAATTCGAGTCTTCCAAGCAAGAGCAAGTTGCCTGTTTTTCATCTTCAAAATAAGTTCTTGAGCATATATCTAAAAGCTTTATGGCTGTCTTTTTATCGTCATTGCCATAGGCCAAGAAAGCAGCAGCCATAACTTTACGAATAGGAGGCAAAAGATAGAAATCTCTTCTTTTATCGCCTAATTGCTTTGTAAAAACTTCTTCAAATCGCTCTTTATGCAAAATCATTTTTCCATAGGCTTGCATATCGCTATTTGCCATACCATTTTGAAAGGCTTCTTCCCAAAGTATTTCTTTGTTGTCTTCATAAGTAACAAGTTTATTTTCGACACAAAATTGTGCTGAAGTGCGTGCTATTTTCCAATGGCCATTGTCAAAACTTTTCACGTCTTGAAGATATTCACCTCTTCCAACAATTGGAGTAATGCAAGGAAAATGCTCTTTGTTATGCTCCGTCAATTTCTTCATGCTAAACTTTCGATAAAGGTTTGATTTTCTGCTATAAAGTATTGAAATAAGACCAATCAGAATAAGTATAAAAGCAAAAGGAAAACGCACCCATAAGCCTGTATAGTGAAGCACAAGGCTCAC
>CAYJFE010000200.1:0-2640 GCA_964369165.1 uncultured Desulfovibrionaceae bacterium
ACCCAACTTTGGCAGAAGGATTATTTGAATTAGCACATAATTATGTGACGAGTGCAAATATTTAATAATTAAAATATGAGAGTAAAGCGAACAAGACTTTATTTCACACTCTCCGCAATTTATACCACATTGCCAGCTTTTTGTGCAGTTCTACCCTATCCAGCTACAATATAAATCTCTGCCGCAATTTCTGGGTATTTTTCACCAAGTTGCATAAATGCATCCATCATTTCTTGCGTCCAGTGTTCTTCTAATTGCTTATTTGAAAGAGGTTTTAGCCAGTAACCGCCACATTTTTCAATTTTCAACCCTGCTTGTATAAAGTCATTTTTAAATTCGTTAATACTATAAACTCTTCTATGCCCATGGTGATAGTCAAGTTCACTCATAGAATTTTCTTTTTCGAGTAATCCCATCAGAACTGCTGCTTGACGATGTATAGAATGCGAATTAGGTACTGCAGCAAAAATAATGCCTTCAGGAGCTAGCCATTCTTTAGCACACTTTAAAATTTCAACTGGATTTTCAACGTGCTCTAAAACATGACCAAGAACTATTGTATCGAATTTCTTCTCTGTGTCAAAATCTTCAAATAATGAACAATACACATCGACATTCGGATATTTTTGTTTTAAATCGTCTGCAAATAGTTGAGAGCCTTCGACTATAGTGAGATTTTGCGCTACTTTAGCAAGGTGTTCAGTCATAACACCTTCAGCGGGTCCCATTTCTAGCACATTACCTTTAATAAATCTCTTTGCTATAAGAAAAGAATACTCTATTGTATTTAGGTTAGCTCCTTTTGCATAAAGGCTATTCTTAGCAATTTTTGCTAATCGTTCATTTTCATACTGATGATTCACAATTTACCTCCTCTTTATTTTTATGTTTACTGATAATATGACTGCAGTGAAAGCCATTATCTTGGTGTATGAAGTCAATGTTTGCTTTTTTTGCAGCATTATAATCTGATAGTGTGTCTCCAATGTACAGAACTGCCCCTATTTCTTGTAGAATTTGGCTTTTTGATTGTGAAGTTTGCTTATTTGCTGCTACAACGTAAATTGCCTTAAAATATTTTTCAATTTCTAACTGCTTCAATTGTCTTTTCAAGTTTTCTTCATTATTTCTAGCCGTAATTAAAACTCTATCTGAGTTATTATATTTTTCTAATAACTCTATAGCATGCGAATATAAAGTATCATTTTGAAGGGCTTCATCGTTTTCAATATTTTTTATCCATTCATCTTGTATCTCTTCTGCAGTAGAAATATCTATACCTTCTTCAAGCATGAAATCTACATTGTTTTTCCCATTTCTCTTATATTGAATTAAATTTGAGACATCTATCTTTATATTTTTACTTTGTAAAATTCTCTTCAAAACTATAATGTGCCTAGCTCTACTATCAAGCAAGGTGCCATCTAAATCAAATGCAACTACTTTTTTGCTTTTTTTTGTCACTATATCTACATATGTCCTCACAACAAACTGCTCTTGAATATCATTTGGCAATGATTGGCATATATCATTGAGAGTTTTATTTAACATTATATTCGCGAGAGAAGAAGTGACGTCCCAACCTGCTGCATATGATAAACCCATACCGCCTGCACTACGTAAATTAACATCAGTGATAACATACTTATCTTGACTATTTTTCATAAATTGTAGATTGAAATAGTGTGGAGTTTTCAAAGTAGTTGCAAATTTTTTACCTAGAAATTCCAAGTATGAATCTTTAAACACTCTTGCTTTTACACACACTCCTGACTTTGTAGCTAGGCGTTCCCTACAGATGCAAGAAAAAAAACTTCCATAGCTAAAACATTCCATTGTTATTTCAGGACCAATACATAATTCTTGGATAATATATTTACCGTCATCAATATCTTTTAATTCGCAACCCTTTTTTGACTCAGCTCCCACAGAACCAAGGCCACATAGAGGTTTGATGAAATATAAAGTATCATCTTTACACTCTTCTCGCAAATATATTTTCGGAACATCAAATCCATTCGAAATTAAAAAATGCCCCATTGTCAATTTGTTTTTATAAATCAAAAGGCTATCTACTGGTGTTGATAGAGTTTTTACACTGTACTTTTTTAATACTGCTGAACTACTATGAAAGAAGCTTTGATCACTATCTAAACTAGGCAGGATATAGTCCACTTTTTCAGTGCATAATATTTTTTCTATGGTGGGCAAATATTCTGGGCTTTCCAGATAAGGAACTTTATAAAACTTATCTAGAAAATTAATACTTGGCACGAGCCATGATTCATTCACATCTGCCCCTATTAGGTAGAAATCATTATTAAATTTCTCCTTTAGGATTTTAGACATATGATATGAAGCATTGGTGCCACACGAAAGGATTAATAAATTAAGCATATTTTATCCATAGGTTGAAAATTAACTGATGTGATTTTGTTATCAATCAGTAAAATCAAAGTTCTTTAAGAAACACATCATAGTCTCTAATATAATCATCTTCGCTAAAATGCTCAGAAGCAAGCACCATAACGATGCAATCCTTTGAGAAATTTGTAAATTCACGCCAAATATTTTGTTTTATATAAAGCCCTTGAGCTGGACTGTTTAGGTGAACGATTTTTTTCTCTTGACCATTATCTA
>CAYJFE010000201.1:0-2613 GCA_964369165.1 uncultured Desulfovibrionaceae bacterium
AAAGAGCAATTGCTAAAGCTTTTGCAGTAAGGTAGTTCAAAGGTAGCTCATCTGCGAGCAATCGCGAATAAATCTTTAGCGAACAAATCTTTAGGGCACAAAAAAACCTCAACCACTGAAAATAGTTGAGGTTTAAATTTTTGTTGTTTTTATCCTATGCTTGCGTATTTAAAACCGCGCCAAGCATTTCGTCTTGCGCATGAATTGTGGCCACATTGGCATCAAAGCCATTTGAATAAAACATTGCGTTCGCCATTTCTTTTTCCACTTGCATGGTATTCATGTATTGATTTTCAAGCTCAGCATTGACACTAGCATTTTTACTTTGCGAATCTGAAAAGTTTTTTGCTTCTCTTTCATGACTTAATCTTTGATTTTCAAGATAAATTTCGTCACGCTCTTTAGTTATTTCTTTAGAATTATAATCTTGCTCTTCAATATATTTTTCGTCTAATTTATTTTGTTCGTACTGATCAGCAAAGTAAGCATCGTCATAATCTTTTTGTCTTTCAACCCTATTAAATTCTTCTGAATTTTGAACAGTTGCTTTCACTCCAGGATTTTGATCTGAAAAAGTGGTGCGTTGTGGCGCAAAGTTGTTTGT
Source organism: uncultured Desulfovibrionaceae bacterium (assembly GCA_964369165.1). GTDB lineage: Bacteria > Desulfobacterota > Desulfovibrionia > Desulfovibrionales > Desulfovibrionaceae > CAYJAZ01. Next base: position 605 of record CAYJFE010000201.1, read on the forward strand.
ATTGACATTGGCTACATTGTGCGCTGTCACTTGCATACCTATTGAAAAGGCATCTAAAGCAGAAAGTGCTGATGAAATTGCAGTCATATGGCTCTCCTGATGAGAATTGAGCATAAAATTAAATTATAGAAATAGTAGCAGTGCTCTTCACTTGTTAAATATATGTTTTTTGACAAAAGTCAAGTTTCCCTATAGGGGGAAGCTTTACAAAAAAAACTTGATACTTAAGAAGAAGTCTGTTATTATTTCACTATATTGTGAATGTTCAATGTATATATTTTGGAGGCTTTGATGAAAAACTTTCGCATTCTCGCTTTACTAGCCATAATTTTTGCTTTAAATGTGCCAAGCGCACTTGCTGAATACACACCTAAGGTTGACTCTTTTGATTTTTTTATAGATGCTTCTTCTTCAATGAAAGATAAGAATTCTGAACTAGATATGAAAAACTCTGTCGCTGTAAGAACCCTTTTATCTAAAATCAATTCGATGATTCCAAACATTCCTTATGAAGCTTCAATGCACACTTTTTCTGAAGTGCAAACCATTGTTCCCTACAACATTTGGTCAAAAGCGGATATGGAAGAAGCCATTAAAGAATTCGATTTTGACTCTAACGGCGATGGTATGGGTGACGGATTTTTAGATGTAGCGCCTGATTTTTATAAAATGGCAACACCTGCCGCAGTCATTCTTTTCTCTGATGGCGAAACAAATAGCGGCGTGAACCCAATCACTGAAGTTCGTATGCTTTATGAAGTGAAACCAGATTTGTGCGTACACGTCGTTTCATTTGCAGATAGCGTGACTGGACAAGCTCTACTTGATGAAATCGCGGGTCTAAAACCTTGCTCTATAAGCGTAAATGCTAAAGACTTATTGGCTTCTGATCAATTGACAGAGCAATTTGTAAAAGATGTATTTTACTACGATGCGAGTGACATTTTAGTGCTTCGCGGCGTTAACTTTGCCTTTGATTCTTCTGTCTTAGACGCAAATGCTAAAGCTATTTTAGATGAAGCGGCTCCTATTTTGATGGCAAGCTCAAAGAAAATTATACTCACAGGCTGGACTGACTCAACCGGTTCAGAAGCATACAATCTTGGTCTTTCTGACAGAAGAGCAATGGCTGTGAAAAAATATCTTATGCAAAAAGGCATTGCCGAAGACAGATTATTTGTCGAAGGTAAAGGTATTTCACACAAATTTGATAATGGTACAAAAGATGGGCGTTATATGAACAGACGCACGGAAGTATCATTCTAAATATTCAAAGGCTTTGCCTTACTTTATAAAAAACAACAAAAATCCGATATCTTATAGATGTCGGATTTTTAAGTGTATAGGATTATACTTATGAAAAAACTGTTCTTTTCCCTTCTTTGTCTATCTTTTTTGTCTAGCTTATTTTGCACCGCAAGCCTTTCTTTTGCTGAAAGCTCTTTAGGCTCAAATGCCAATCTCAGCGCGGCACAGATTAAAGAAATAGAAAAAATTCAAAAAGAATTGCACGCACTTGTAGATAATTTCCTTCTGCGTTCCTCTGAAAATATTATTCCAAGCAAAGCAAATCCAAAGATTGAAGAATTGACAAATGGCAAAATCCGCGTGACTTATATTGATTTTGACAGAGAAAGTATTGTGCTTAATGTCTACCCTTCTTCAAATAAAAATGCAAAATATTTTGCGAAAATACATTATAAAGAACTTCACTATAAAAGTGAGAAACCGCGCGGCACTCGCTTTAGTGAAGACGCGTTCACCATAGAATCAGCACGCAATGTTTTAGAAATTGCTAGTTATAGAAATGGGAAATGGGATTATAGCAAGTAATGATTTTGGCTCTTGGCGCAAAATCCTCACTGCGTGAAAAACGTCGTTTTCACTTGTTCGCTAAAGATTTGTTCGCTCTGCTCTCAATACTCACTCGCATTAATGACTGACTTCACCCTTAAGTTGTCCACAGGCTGCCGCAATGTCAGAGCCTTTTGATTTTCTGAAGACTGCGA
>CAYJFE010000202.1:0-2596 GCA_964369165.1 uncultured Desulfovibrionaceae bacterium
CAATTCAGCGGCTTTTTCAAATTCAAGTTCTTTTGCAAATTCACGCATTTGCTTTTCAAGTTTTTCAATAAGGTGGGCAAGTTCTTTGGGATTGGTTGGGATCTCGAGAGCTTGCTCTTGTTTTTTGCTTCTTCCTTTACCCTTAGGAGTTAAGCCAATAGGTGTATACAAATCATCAAGTGAATTGTCGATAGCCTTAATAATAGTTTGTGGCACAATGCCATGTTCATCATTATAAGCTATTTGTTTTGTACGACGGCGATTTGTTTCGTCCATCGCCGCCTGCATAGAATTTGTAATTCTATCGGCATACATTATAACGTGTCCATCAGCATTACGCGCGGCACGCCCAAAAGTTTGTATAAGCGAAGAAGTCGAGCGCAAAAAGCCCTCTTTATCAGCATCAAGCATAGCCACCAAGGAAACTTCTGGTATATCAAGCCCTTCACGCAAAAGGTTAATGCCTATAAGCACATCAAATTCACCAAGGCGCAAACTCTTCAAAATCGCTACACGCTCTAAAGTGTCGATGTCTGAATGCAAATATTTTGCCCTCACATTCATCTGCTTAAAATAAACACTCAATTCTTCTGCCATGCGCTTTGTTAACGTCGTGATTAACACTCTTTCGTTTCTTTGCGCTCTAGTCTTACATTCTGAAAGCAAATCTTCCATCTGCCCTTTCGTTGGGCGCACTTCAATAAGAGGATCAACAAGGCCAGTCGGGCGAATAATTTGCTCAATAATAAGCCCCTCGCTCTGCCCTAATTCCCATTTTGCAGGAGTTGCAGAAACAAAAACGCTTTGATGCACACGCTCTAAATATTCTTCAAACATCAAAGGGCGGTTATCTAAAGCAGAAGGCAAGCGAAAACCATAGTTCACAAGTGTCTGTTTTCTGCTTCTATCGCCCTTATACATTGCGCCAACTTGCGGAATAGTCTGGTGCGATTCATCGATAAACATAAGAAAATCTTTAGGAAAATAATCCAACAAAGTAGACGGAGCTTCGCCCTCTTTTCTATTATCTAAATGGCGCGAATAGTTCTCAATGCCGTTGCAATAGCCAAGTTCTTGCATCATTTCCAAATCAAGCTGAGTTCTTTGCTCAAGTCTTTGATTTTCCACAAGCATATTTTCACTTTGAAAAGTCACCAGCCTTTCACGCAATTCTTCGCGTATATCAAGCATAGCTCTATCAAGATTTTCCCTGTCTGAAACATAGTGCGAAGCAGGATAGACTATAGTCTTCTTCATCTTGCCAAGAGTATCGCCTGTAAGGGGATCAATCTCGCTGATTGCCTCAATTTCATTGCCGAAAAATTCCACTCGCAAAGCTTTTTCACGCTCATACACAGGTATGATTTCCAAAACATCACCACGAATACGAAAAGTTCCACGGTGAAAGTCAAAATCATTTCTTGTATATTGCACTTCCACCATCTTGCCTATAAGGCTATCCATGCTGATTTTCTGCCCTACCTCAATAGGAATCATCAATTTAGCATAGTATTCAGGCGAGCCTAAACCATAGATGCAAGAAACCGAAGCGACAATAATCACATCTCTTCTTGTCAAAAGCGAATGCGTGGCGGCATGGCGGAGTTTATCTATATTATCATTAATAGCAGAATCTTTTTCTATATAAGTATCTGACGAAGGCACATAGGCTTCCGGCTGATAGTAGTCGTAGTAAGAAACAAAATATTCCACCGCATTTTCAGGGAATAGAGCCTTAAATTCGCCATAAAGCTGAGCAGCAAGGGTTTTGTTATGCGCCAAGATAAGAGCAGGCTTGTCACACTTTGCAATAACATTCGCCATCGTAAAGGTTTTGCCCGTACCTGTAGCCCCAAGCAGAACTTGATTTTTCACGCCAAGCTGGATATTTTGTACGATTTCTTCAATCGCGCCTGGCTGATCACCCGTAGGAATGTTTTCTGATACTAATTTAAATAATGACATGGTGCTTGCTTGGGGGAGGGAAAACCAAACTTTGAAAAGTTAGGTTTTCCCTCCCCCAACCCCCTCCCTTTCCTTGCAAACTTTTTAAACTTGAATAATTTATTTATAATAATGTGAACGAAACAAGAATCGTACTTCTTGTAAGCGAGGATTTTATACTAACAGGCAAAATCTATACGACAAAACAAGTATTAAACGCCAAAAAGTGCAGAATGTAAACACTCTGCACTATATAAGCATTTTTTGCAATGAGAAAATTAAGCGATTGCGTTAACAGCTTTTGTCAATCTTGAAACTTTACGCGCAGCTTTTTTCCAGTGGATAACGCCTTTGCCTGAAATAGTGTCAAGAGTTGAAGTTGCTTTTGTAAGTGCAAGAGCTGCTGCTTCTTTATCGCCAGAAGCTACTGCTGTTTTAACTGCTTTTACAACATTTTTCATGCGTGTGCGAGCTGCACGGTTACGTTCGTTACGTTTTTCGCTTTGTCTGTGACGTTTGAGTGCTGACTTATGATTTGCCATGCTGTCTCCTTAAAAAATATAAATGTATTAAAGTACGAACAAGTTTTCACCTGTGTAATTCATGCTTGAGCCGTTCACTATATAGAAAAGTAAGCTTTTGTCAAGTTAAA
>CAYJFE010000203.1:0-2522 GCA_964369165.1 uncultured Desulfovibrionaceae bacterium
TGTAAGTCTTTGATTTTATTTGTAAAAAATGGTGCTTCGGGACAGAATTGAACTGAGCATCTAATCCGCTAGAATACTTATTTTAAAGGAAATTTATGGGCATTTTTTACCGTAAAATTTACCGTAAATCTTGTAGAAGTAGAAATTCGTCAGGAGTTGGATTCTTCTGTTACTTTTAAGAGGGAAAAGTTAATTTGTCAAGGCGTAAAATCGACCACGTTCTGAATTTGTAAAATCAATTTCAGGAATATCAGAAAGGTCTATTTCCTCATCAGGCAAAGCTGCTAAAGTTTCTAATTGTTCCTCAATAGAAGGAATTTTTATATCTGCGTTAGGATTGCTCATATATCCTCCTTTCGTGCTTTATCGCTTTTCTGGCAGAAATAATACGAAATTTTCTTCACCGTCAACATTTCTAGATGTATGAACTACTAAGCCTAAAACAAATCACTATGCGTACCAGTTCGTATAAGATATAAAATTAATTCATTTTTATCAATTTGATAGATAAGTAGCCAGTCGGGTGTTATATGACACTCGCGGCAATCTTTATAATTCCCTGTAAGTTGATGATCTTTATACTTTGCAGGCAAGGTTTCACCTTTTGCCAATATTTCAATAACTTCTTGAAATAGAATAGGATTATAGCCCCGCTTACACACTCGTTTATAATCTTTTTTAAATCTTGTATGATATTTAATCGTCAGCATTGAGGTCATCCATTAAATCTTGGACTGAGTGAAATGATTTACTTACATTAATATTATTCTTCACATCTTCAATCGCTTGAATTGTTCGGGAATTAGGTACTGCTCTAGAGAGCACAAAAGGTATTCTTTGTTCACGAACAGACTGTTTCACAAAGGCTATAAAAGCTGATGACATAGTCAAGCCTAAGTCAGCGAATAGTTCCTCGCCTTCTTTCTTTAGATTTTCATCTATTCTTATGCTTATATTCGTAGTTGCCATACTTCCTCCTACAGGAAGAAAATAGTACATATCGCATACATTGTCAATACTGGGTATGGCAAAATTAAAAACCACACAGAAAAAATCTACTGTGCTCTATTGAAAAGCGTTGAACATAAAAATAGATGAAATATTTTGAATAAAGGCATTCCAACAAAATTTCCCTGTATTTTTTGTTACAACTATACAAAATTTCCTTGCATTTTTTGTAATATTATGCTCTTATTTCCATGTAAAAAGTGTAAATTTTATAACATTCTTTTTACTAGGAGTAAAAAATGTATCGCAAAGCCATTGAAGAATTAGCTGTTTGGAAGACAAAAAAGAATAGAAAACCTCTTATTATTGAAGGGGCACGTCAAGTCGGCAAAACTTGGATTATGAAGGAATTTGCAAAGTCCTATAAAGACTCTGTCTATATCAACTTCGACAACAACGAAGGCATGCAGGAGCTTTTTTCCAAAAGTTTTGAGATTGAAAGTCTTATTCTTGGTTTGGAAATTTATGCGAACAAGAAAATCACGGCTGACACCTTGCTTATTTTTGACGAAGTTCAAGAAGTGCCAAGAGCCTTGTCTTCACTCAAATATTTTAATGAAAATGCGCCACAATATCCAATTATTTGTGCTGGTTCTTTGCTTGGAATCGCCCTTCATCAGGGTACATCTTTTCCCGTTGGCAAGGTTGAATTTCTGAAACTCTACCCTCTTTCTTTTTATGAATTTCTTCTCGCAACAGGTCAAGAGCGTTTTGCAAAGCTTCTGCAAAAAAAAGATTTCTCAATGATAACAACATTTAAAGAGAAATATATTGATGCTCTTCGCCACTATTATTTTGTTGGCGGTATGCCTGAAGCTGTAGAACATTTTTCTTTGCACAAAGATTTCAGTGAGGTACGAGCTATACAAGAAAGAATTTTGAATGCTTACGAGCAAGATTTTTCAAAACACGCACCACATAATATAGTACCAAAAATTCGTATGATTTGGAACTCAATTCCCTCGCAACTAGCTAAAGAGAATAAGAAATTTCTTTTTGGCTTATTGCGTGAAGGCGCAAGAGCAAAGGATTTTGAAGTTGCCTTGTTGTGGCTTTCTGATTGTGGTCTTATCCATAAAGTTTCTCGTGTGACGAAGCCACTTCTACCCCTCAAAGCTTATGAAGAATTGAAACATTTCAAATTATTCCTGCTAGATGTTGGCCTACTTTCTTGCATGGCGGGCTTGAGCGCTAAAACTTTGCTTGAGGGAAATCAGCTTTTCAAAGAATTTAAGGGCTCTCTCACTGAACAATACGTTTTGCAAGAACTAAAAACTATTGAAAAAATCTCTACTTATTACTACACAAATGAGCGTGCAAGCGCAGAAATTGACTTTCTTCTTGACACGGGAAGCAGCGTTATCCCACTCGAAGTGAAAGCAGAAGTCAACCTTATGGCAAAAAGCCTTAAAAGCTATAGAGAAAAATACAAACCAAAACTTGCAATCCGAACATCCATGACTGACTACAAAGAAGAAGAGGGATTGCTGAATTTGCCTTTGTATTTGTTGGGG
>CAYJFE010000204.1:0-2514 GCA_964369165.1 uncultured Desulfovibrionaceae bacterium
ACAGTAATACTACCCACGCTAAGCACACGCTCTTGCCCTGTATTACCTGTAAGATTAAGTTCACCACCGCCGGAAATTGTGCTATCATATTCATCATGCCTGTCGTCATAATCTATACCGCCAAAGGTGCTAGTTGCATTAATTTTGTAATCACCGGCGGCAATGGGATTATCGGGTTCATTGGTAGCGGTATCAATTCCTGTGAGATATTGATATTGCGCATAGCCGTTGATGGAAACCGTGGCCTCATCAAGAGAGCCGAAAAGGGCTGTTTCTATGTTATTAACCAAAACATTGTAGTTATCAAGCCAAATAGTACCGCTAGTATTAGTATTCAGCACAAGTTTTGTTCCAGTACCGCCAGTGAGGTCTGTTTGTACAACCAACGCCTCACCAGTATTTTCAATAAATGTTCCGTCGTGGCCAGTAGTATCTACCGTACCAAAATTGCTCAAGTTGGCAGTGAGGGTCTGGCCGGTGATATCAAGCTTGCCACCGCTAACAATTACTAATGTACCGCCACTTTCAAAATCTATATCAGCACCGGCGGTAAGTGTGCCTGTTTCAATGGAGAGAGTACCATTGGTTACAGTGAGTGGTGAATCTGTTGTCCAGGCACCACTTTCAAACCTTATAGTACTATCTGCATCATCAACGGTAAGTGCGCCTTTAAGGCTTTGTGTGCCAGTATAGTCATTTATAAGCTCGAAATTACCACCTTTGAGTGTTGCAGGTGCTACAAAGTTTAAGCCAGTAGCTGTAAGTGAAGCATTCTTTGCCATTGCTATATCGCCACCAGCGCTGAAGGTGGCTGTACCTTCAACGTAAAGCCCACCGTATAAACCCACGGCGTATTTTCCGTCGGTTTCCTCTGCCACCAAGTCAGAAGCAGAAGAAAAAGTTTTATTACCAGTAAAATATAACAAAGACTCACTATCCGCATCACCTACTAAGCCAATGGCAATTTTGGCATTGCCAGAAGTATTCTCAACATCATCCACTACCAATGTTGCGCCATTTTTAAGAACAAGGCTACTGTTACTGTTAAGATCTACAGTATAATCATTCATAACAATATTAACGTGTGCAACGGTAAGATCACTGTTCTGTACATCTATATTGCCTTTATAGTTTAGCTCTATATTAGTAGGGCTATCAGCCACACCAAGGGTTAGGCTTGCACCGTCGGAAACGGTCATAGCGCCTGTGGCTAGTGTTGTATTATTGCCTTTTCCTGTGAGTACAAGTTCTACATCTGCACCGCTCACTGTGGAGTCACCAGCCCTAATGGCCGCAAAGACCGTTTCGCCTGGATGCGTCAAATCCCCTGCGCCGATGGTGTCAGTGTGGGCTTGAATAAAGTTCTTCACCTCGCTGAGTGTGGCGTTATCAGGTGTTTTATAAGCAGCAAGATTAATAATACTGGCAAGGGAACTATTAGCAAAAATATCTGTGGCTATTTCAGTTTTAAGGGTACTAAGAGTATCATCTACTACAACACCGCCTGCGCCTGTGAGGGTCAGAGTAGAGCCGCTAGTGGCAGTAAAGTCAGCTATATTAAGAGTATAGTTAAATTGACTTCCGACATCGGCAGAAAAATTCATCGTACCAAAACTATTCAGTTGAGCACTCATGTTAGCGCCGGAAATATCTATACTGCTGCCTTTATCTGCAGTAAGGTTAGCACTAAGAATTAAGTTTTTCCCACTTTGTAGGTTAAGGCTAGAGCTTGTAAGGTTTACAGCGCCTTGTATGGTAGCGTCTACACCTATATTCATCGTACCATTGGTCACAGTGAGGGCTGCAGTATCAAGGTTGCCTGTAAAGATTTGTCCGCCATGCGTCACCGTACCCAAATTGAGCGTGGTATTGGTCACATTAACAGCAGAAGCACCCATGAGTGCATTATTAAGGTTTAAAACACCACTGCCTTTAACATTGACGGTGTAAGCACTACTTGCCTGCACATTGTCATCAAGGGTGTAGGATGCACCAGCATCCAGCTGAAAAGTAAGGCTTTTATTTTCACCCTCAAGATATATAGCATTATTGATATTTCCACCTGTTGTTAGCGTATTACCAGATATTTTATAATCCCCGGCTTGAGCCTGTAGGGTTATATCTCCCGTACTATAAATGGCAGCGCCTTTTTCTGTATTACTATTATTTACAAAATTCACGTTACTAAGTTGTAGCGTACCTGTATTATTTATGGCACGTGCAGTGTTAGCACTAAAGGTAGTATTAAAAATAAAGGCCTTGCTGTTATTGTTTAGAGCCGTAGCATTGCCGCTAAAGACGCTATTATAGACCATAACATTACCACTGGTATTAGTAATAGCAGTGCCGGCATTTGTTATAGACATATCAATGACATTGAGCGTGGCATCGGCATTATCGACGCTTATTCTAGCGCCCAAGCTGTAAAGGTCTGTTCCATATTTTTTATTGCTGTCTGTTATAGGGCTATCTGCCAAAGCATCCTTTACATTACCAAAGAGGGTTAAAGTACCG
>CAYJFE010000205.1:0-2507 GCA_964369165.1 uncultured Desulfovibrionaceae bacterium
GCTGGTTTTATCAAAACTTCGCTTGAATCAATATTTAATTCAGTCAAAAGAGTTCCTGCTAAGGCATAAAGAGTGTATGAGCTCACAAGAATATTAGCTCTTGCTGTAAGCGCTTGCACATTAGAATTGTAAAGTTCGCTTTCTGCTTCAAGCACGTCTAAAAGGGAGCGTTGACCAATATTAAATTGCTCAAGGTAGAGTTCAAGAGTTTGCTTATTGTATTTTGCGGCTTCTTCGTAGAAGGCCAATTGCGTCATTGCAGTTTGATAATCTGTCCATGAATTTTCAATGTCTAAAGTTAGATCATCTAAAAAGCTATTTGCGACAAGGCGAGTTTCGCGCATAGAGGCATCTGCAGCCAGAATATTCGCTTTATCTGCACCGCTATTGAAAATGTTCCATCTCAATGACACTCCGGCACCAACACTGTTTATCCATTCTCCATTTGCTTCATAGGTTCCGCTTGCTGCGCCTGCTTCAAAATTAAGTACAGGGTGATTTGCTGATTGAGCTAATTCCTTATCCGCTTGTACAGTTTTTATATTTGCTAGTAAAGAGAGAATTTGTGGATTACTATGCTGAGCTATTGTAAAAATTTCTTCAGTACTTGCAAACATTCTAGAAGGTAATTTTACACTACCAAGATTTGCAGGAACAGCAGCTTGTGTGAGCCGAGCGTAGTCATTTTCTCCTTGCTTAAGTGAAGCTTTCGCCGCTTCAAGAGTGCTTTTTGCTATAGTAAGTCTTCCCTTTGTTTGGGTCACGTCGGCAAGAGTGTCTGCGCCTATTGCTTGACGATCAGAAGCCATAGCTAATATTCTTTCATGGGAACGAACATTTGCTTGTGCTAGTTCAAGGCTTTTTTTGCGCCAAATAAGGCTTATGTGAGCAACCACGCCATCAAGCGCGAGTGTGTTTGCGCTATCAAGAACAAGACTTGTGCTTGAATCTAAAGAAGCTTGACTTGAACGCACACGGCTACGAGTAGCAAAACCGTCCCAAATAGGCTGCACCAGCATCAACTCAATTTCGCCTGATCCAGCAGATGTGCGAGTTAAAGTTGTTTGATTATAATCTCAGATTTAGCTAGTGCCTACTATATCTATGCTTGGTCCGTAACCGCCCTTAGCTGCTCTGAGTTCATGTACTGCTTCTTGACGGCTTTCTTGTACTGCCTTTAAATCTTTATGAGAAGCTAAAATAGTACGGACAGTTTCTTGAAGCGAGCTCTGCGAAGCTGTATCGCTACTTTTATCTGTCAGGTGATATTCTGTATTGCTGGCCGCATTTGCTTCACCAGTAAGCACGATGAGTGTATTTAAAACCATAAACATATAACAAGCCAATTTCATACCAGGTTGTCCTCAGACGAAGTAGCAAAGCGACTTCTTGCCTTTCAATTTTTATTTCTAATTTTTAACAATATAAGGTATTTAGAATTAGTGTAATATAAAATGAAAATAATTTAAGATTTATTTTTCTTGCTAAAAACTTGTGTTAAATCAAGGTCATGTTTAGAATTTATTTTTTTAAATTAAAGATAGTAGGGCAGATTTTCAATAATTGTAAAGATTTTGGCTGTTAGCGCAAAATCCTTACTGCGTGAAAAGCGTCGTTTTCACTTGTTCGCTAAAGATTTGTTCGTTACACTCTCAAATTAATAGTTTGAAAAGTTTGTAAGGAGATGGGGGAGTTTGAGGGGGAGCTTGCTAGATTTTGTCATTTGTTATTTATATAAAGCAAAAAATTCAAATGAGCTTTATCTGAAGTTCCGCTTAAGTCCCAGTTAATTGTTTTTATAATTTTTCTATCTAAATAGATATAAAAAAAGCCCTATTATTTTCTCAAGAGTAAATTTTTTGCATAGTAATTAATTTTTATACTCAAGTAGTTATATAATAGGGCTATTGTATTCTGAAGTCAAGAGCTAAGCAACTATACAAAAAGGCTATCCTATATAGGTGACGCGATTACTATCTCGCATGGCTATTTATTTTTTGCAGTAGAGTGAAAAATTGTTCTATAGAAATTTCCTCGCCAATAGTCAAGCGCCAATAGTGTTTGTCAATTTCCACGACAGGAGTAGTGCCCGTGAGCCCCATTCTTGCAAGAAGAGGAGGCTCACTTTGGCACAAGATATCCACTTGAATTTGCAGTTCTTTTGCTGCTTTTTTCAAGTTTGCCGTATTGGCTTGAAGGCGAGGGCCGTTTTCGTCCCAAATTGTGATTTTCATTTACTTTTTTACCTTTCATTTAAAAAATCATAAATTTTGCTACTTCAATTAGAAAATTCTGAATTTTCGTATTATATCAAGGAAGATAAGAATGCTTTGAAGGAGTTTATTTAAAACATAAATGACTGAAAAAGCATTTGAAATCTGACGCTGAGATAATCGAAAAGGCAAATTTTATTTATGAGCGGATGAATTTTTCGGCTTCAAGCGCCGCAATAGTCCCATCAGCCATAGCCGTGGTAATCTGACGATACTTCTTCACAGTCACATCAC
>CAYJFE010000206.1:0-2503 GCA_964369165.1 uncultured Desulfovibrionaceae bacterium
TCAAAAAACCCATACTTATGCTTGAAACATGAGTATGGGTTTTCTAAATTTAGTAGTAATTATTGAATTTTATAGGTATTGTAGCTCCAAAATTCTTAATTTGCACCAAAAGATTTTAAGCTTGCTGTAAGGCTAATTAATTCTTTGGCTTGCTCGCTCAATTCGCTTACAGCCATGCTCGCTTCATTCATACTATCTACAGTCGAAAGAGCTATCACATTTACATTACTGATACTTTCTTTGATCTGTTGAGATGTTGCGGCTTGTTCTTCTGCAGCAGTAGCGATTGATTGAACTTGCGCGGCTGATTCTTTTGTTATTCCAACTATTTCACTTAATGTGTCGCCTGATTGTTGCACACGGTTTGTAGCTTTTGTAATTGCCTCAAAGGCTGTGCTAGCCTGTGTTAAGCTTTGGCTTGCATTTTTTTGAATTTCAGTAATAATTTTAGCAACTTCGCTTGTGGATTGCATTGTTTTTTCCGCAAGTTTACGAACTTCATCAGCAACAACGGCAAAGCCACGTCCAGCATCTCCAGCTCTTGCAGCTTCAATCGCGGCATTTAGAGCCAGAAGGTTTGTTTGATCTGCAATTTCTGAAATAACGCCCATGACTTGATCGATAGATTTTGCACTAGAATCTAGGCTTTGCATATCTTCCATAAGTCTAGTTGTGAGATTTTCAACTTCTTGCATACTGTTTATTGCTTCAATTGCTATGTTTCCGCCGTGTGAAGCTTTTCTGCCCATGTCGTCAGAAACTGTAGACGCGAGGCTTGCATTTTGTGCAACGCTACTTACTGTATGGTTCATTTCTTCCATAGAATTAGAAGTGTGTGAAATTTGCTCCGCTTGATCCGCCGCACCATGCTCACAATGATTAATGATTTGTGTTAATTGTTGTGTTGCTGTTGAAAGTTTGTTTGCAACACTTTCAAGGTGTTCTGAAACTGAAAGCATATGGTTGGTTTTTTCGCTCGCGCTTTTTTCTGCACTTGCTGCAGCATCTAAGGAATCTTGAATTTTTGCAGCATTCCTTTTGCTTTCCGCTATAGCATCTTCAGCATCTCTAATTTTTTCTTTAAGTGAAACAACCATTTTATTAATGGCATTAGCCATAATGACAACTTCATCTTTTATGTTTTTTCCACCTGCTTCACTAGCAATAGAGAGCACTTCATCTCCAGCATCTAAATTGCCGCCAGCAATATCTGCTGATATCTTTGTCAATAAGCCAATTGGCCTTGTGATAGAATTTATGATGCGCACAGCAATAAAAACTATAAGAACAATGACAATGAACACAGCGAGAATGATATAAAATTCAACTGTATTCGCTTGATCCATCATGCTTGTATGAAGATTGTTTTGCAAGACATTTACATTATCAGTATAGACGCCAGTACCCATCCAATAAGATGTGCCAGCTATATTTGCTGCATAGGCAGTTTTAAGCTCGATTTTACCGTCAGGTTTTGGGTACACATAAGTGACAAAATCACCGCCTCTATCCGCTGCCTTGTAAAGTTCTGTGACATATTTTACGCCTTCACTATCAGCAGTGTCTTTCAAATCTTTTCCTTGTAAAGCTCTGTTTACAGGGTGAACCACAGGCACTGTCTTTTCATAGACAAAGAAGTAGCCTGAGTCGTTTACATCAAATCGAGATTTAGAAACAAAATCGTCGATGATTTGCAACTTTTCTGCAGGGCTCTTTCCTTCGATTTGAACCTCTAAGCCTTTTATGGCGGCTAAAGTTATGTCTTTTATTCTATCCTTTTGCAATTCATACATTTGTTGGCCAGCAAGGTCACTACTATTGTTAGAAATAGTGTTGATTGCAAAGTAAAAAACTCCAACAATACCCATCATTACAAAGATAGCTGAGAATAAAATGGTATAAAATTTATAGCCTATAGATTTGTTGTTAAACATATTCCATCCTAGTGTTTATATTTTTATTTTATAGACAATTATAACGCACCAATCTCTTGAACATTAATTTAAGTCTTATTATTCTTTTCGTCAATAGGTGGAATAAGTTAAGAGTAGAAAAGCAGATTTTTTTGAAAGACTTTAAACTTCTCCTGAATTTTTGAGTTGTAATAACTATTCAGGCCTTCTTTCTCCATCTCTTGGAGGCTTTCTGTCGCCTTTGCGTCTTCGTGTAGTATCTACTTTATTGCCATCTCCATCAACTAAAGTACCACCTGAGATTGTGATTATGCCGTCTGCGTCAATAAGGCTAGCACCTCTGCCACTGCCTTCAAAGGCTGTATGGATTGCTATATTACCGCCAGTTTGAGTGAAAAAGCCATTTGAGTCAATGCCGTCACCACCTTGTTTGAATGTGATTTTGATATTGCCACCTGAAACAGTCACACCGCCTGATGTTTCGTATGCATTTATAGCGTCATCATCAGAAATAATTTCTATAGTGCCATTATTTATAGTTACAAATGTGCCTTCAATACCCTCATAGGAGTTTTCAATATTTATATTAC
>CAYJFE010000207.1:0-2402 GCA_964369165.1 uncultured Desulfovibrionaceae bacterium
CCCCTTATAGTAAGATTTTCAAGGGGGATAGTTATGCTAATCCAAGACCATCCATATTTTCAATCAAAAAATTCTGCAATGCCAGATATGTCCGAATACACGAGAAAGCAAGAGCAAATTAATGCTTTGCAACAACCGCAGACTCTTGATTCATTCTCAAATATTCTTTCGCAGTCCACCTATCTAGACAAAGAATCGCAGATGAGGCAATCCACAGCAAATATTGCTTCTGGCAAATTAGACGTAGCGCATATTCCAAACCTCGCACCAAAACCATCGCAATCGGCTATAAACTTTACACAACTTTCTGAACTCGCTCAAAAGCAAAGTTCTTTAGGATCAGAAGCGAAAATATCCTCTTCACCTTCATCTTCTGCACAAATAAGCAGTGCTCAAAACTCAAATGTTAAAATAGTCGAAGCAAAAGAAGATGAATCTTTAATTGATAAAATAAAAAACTTTTTTGGGCAAAATGATGACGAAGAACTTATGGTAAGGCCTTCTGCTGAAGAAAGACGCATAACAGAACAAGCCGCCGCAAAAGCTTCTGAAAATCAAGGCCGTGGCATTTCTCTTCAAAGAGAAGGCATTGAAATATTGAAAAGCCGCCCTATTGGTCTTCGCCCTACCGCTATTAATTTAGATGAAAATTCGCTCAGCACACTCTCTCGTCTGTCTGAAAAAAATAAAAATCAAGAAACAAAAACTTATGAAATGCGTGGCTCAATGAGTCAAGACATTGAAATTGAAAATAAAGCTAATCCTGTTCATGTTCCTAGTGTGGAGAATAAGAACAATGCCATAATTGAACCAAAAGAAAAAGCAAATGAAATTAATGCATTGAACACTGAAACACAAGAAATTAGAGAAAATTTAGATGCAAAACTCACTACTGAAGAAAAGCTGTTAAAGGTTGAAGTGAGTGCTGCAAAAGAAAATAGCGAACAAGAAATCGACAAAGTAGACAATCATCTTGGTGCTTTATCAGCAAAATACGAATCAGGAAAACCTGGCATAGCCGCCATTGGCTACGATAGAGTAGGCGGCACATCGTATGGTAAATACCAAATAGCTTCAAATGTAGGAACATTCGATAGATTCGTTTCCTATTTATCGAAAGAAGCCCCTGATATTGCAGATAAATTAAAAGCTGGTGGCAATGCCAACACAGGTTCAAGAGGCGGAACGATGCCGAATATTTGGAAAGAAATAGCCCAAAGTGAGCCGCAACGCTTTGAAGCTTTACAAGAAGGATTTATCAAACATAGTCACTACGATCCTGCCATGTCAGCCCTTGAAAACTCAAAACTCAATACAGACTTAGACGTTTTGCAGCAAGTTGTCTGGTCAACTTCCGTTCACCACGGCGCAACAGGTGCGAAAAGAATTTTTGATAAAGCCTTAGCCTCTTTGCAAGGATCTGAGAATGATGAAATCTCAGCAAAAGACTTTATTTCTAAAGTATACGATTTAAGGGCAAATCAATTCTCCTCTTCTACTGCTAGTGTTCGCAATTCTGTGCAAAGAAGACTTATCAGCGAAAAAAATGATGCACTAAGCGCATTCGGCTAATAAATACAATTATCAGATAAGCCAAATTTTAACAAAGCCTTACTTTTTTCTTCTTAGAAAAGTGGGGCTTTACGCTTAAATGATGTAGTCAAAAAATTTTTAACAAGCATTTAAAAGCTTGCAAATCACAAGACAATAGTATAAACTCCGCCAATAGTTATGCGCACACTTTGAGAGCATTGCCGATTATTAGGTATTTTGCGCTTGTGTGCCGTTTTTTTTCTTCGCATTTCGCGGTTAACATTCAACATTCCAGTGAGGTCCTATGATTTCCTTACTCGTAGTATTCGCTTGCGCAGCAGTTGCAATCTACTATGCTTTCAATGCTTCAAAAGTCGTTTTTGCTGCCCCAGCCGGCAACGAAGAAATGCAACGCATTGCCGGTGCAATTCAAGAAGGAGCTGATGCTTACCTTAAACGTCAATACAAAACTATTGCCTATGTTGGCATTGGTATTACTGTGCTTTTACTCCTAACTTTAGGATTTTTAGTCGCATTTGGTTTTGTTATCGGCGCTGTTTTATCAGGTGTAGCTGGTTTTATTGGCATGAACGTTTCAGTTCGCGCAAACGTGCGTACTGCTGAAGCTGCTCGTAACGGCCTAGCCCCTGCCCTTGACATTGCCTTCAAATCAGGCGCTATCACAGGACTTTTGGTTGTCGGCCTTGGCCTTTTAGGCGTTGCTGGCTACTATGCAATCCTTACAATGTTTGACGTCGATCAACAACACCTTATTGAAGCTTTGATTGCTCTATCATTCGGTGCTTCTTTGATTTCTATCTTTGCTCGTCTTGGCGGCGGTATCTTCACAAAAGGTGCTGACGTTGGCG
>CAYJFE010000208.1:0-2397 GCA_964369165.1 uncultured Desulfovibrionaceae bacterium
CATTTCTTTCAAGCATTTCATAATTTTCTTCTTCTCGAAAACATTTGCTGAGATATTCTCTATAGTCATGCATTAGAGGATAATAGAGGGCGCATTCTAAGAAAGCATCTTTTGCTTCTTCAAACTTTGTATTTTCGTAGAGTTTTAATGCTTTTTCAAAAAGTAAAGCAAAGCAAGGCATTTCTTGACTGATGTCAATGCTAGAGTTTATATTATAAGGAGTTGGATTAAAGTCTGATGTATTCAAGTCTTTTTCGCTTATTGTGAGCATTAACTCTCTTTGTGTGTTTGTATTTTCCCATTTACCTTTTTTTATATAATTTGTGAGATATGTGTCTTGATATTCATAACAAAGTTCTAAATTTTTACTTAAGTGTTTGACTATACGGAGGAAAGTGCCACAGGAATCAATAAGAACTTTTGCACTAAAGAGTATTCTATAATCATAGAGAAGTGAGCTCGAAAGAGTGCAGTAAGCTTCTATATTTTGCTCTTTGCACCATTCTTTGAGTGCATCAATAACAGGGTTTGCATTGTTTTCATATACTAATAATATTGAGGAATTACCATAGTTGTTTATATGTTCCTTAATACAAAATTGATACCATACGAGTGGAGGCTGCCCATAATTAGGGTAAACATTTCCAGGATAAAAAATATCCCCCGAACGTATATGTATAACTATTGTATTCAGATCATAATTTGCTTCATTGACTGAAAAATAAGGCTTAAGCAGTGCAGGATTTTTTTTACTTTGGTATCTATAACAATCTATTACATTAAGATTCAATATTAACTCATCATCTGCTTGCACAAGAAATTTTTTGGTAGGTATAATATCTAATTTTTCTAAATCAAAAACATTTTTTAACATTAAGTAGTTGTTTTTTTGCTGAAGATAGACTCGTTTGATATTATATTCTTTCATTATGGCAAGCATGTTCAGTAATGATATGTAGGTGTTGCCAAATCTCTGTTTTTCTAAATCAATAAAAAGGGATAAGTCATGTTCTTTTTTAGATTTTAATTGCTTCTTGTTGCCTTTAAAGAATAATTGCCATGACTGAGTATGAAGAGTTAGTTTTTCTTTATTTTTTTGTATATTGGGATCTATAAGATTTAGAATTTCGTGTTCTTCATCGGCAGTAAGAAGGTAAGCTTTTGTAAAATCATACATTTTATTTGCTCCACTCTTTTGAAGCTTGAGCATAAGCTTTAAAATTTTGCACTTTTTCTAAAAGTCCATAACCAAAAAAAAGATAGGAATTATTATAAATGAAACTATAGGCAAGAGCTTCTACTTCTTCAAATTTTCTTTCTTCTAGTAGTTTCTCCGCTTTTTTTCTAAGCCAGAGAAAAGAAAGAAGATTTTTTACTGATTTTCCTATTGAAACTTCATATTTTCCTTGAAAAACTTCTTGGTAATTGACATCTGTGAGAGAAGCAAGTTTAAATTGACGAGGGTTTTTCGCATGAGGTTTATTGCCTTTTTCAATAATATTATACAAAAAAGCATGGATATTAGATTGCTTATAATTTGCCTGCATTGGCGGCTCTTTGAGCATTGCCATATAAGCTTCATCATTATTATCAAGATATTTTATGCGCTCAATGACTTCATCAAAGCTATTGAAATCATGGCAATTTATAAAGGCTTTAGGATTGAAATCCTGTGCGACAATAGGATTTCCCCAATAAATAGGAATAGAATGAGCTTCAAGAGGCTGGCTAAGTTTTTCTGTTGTATATCCTTCCATGGTGCAATTTTCAAAAGCAACGGTAAATTTATAATTTGCAATAAATTCACGCTTTGATTTCCCCCAGTTGCCTTCTCGAGCTTCAAGTGCATCTTGCATATTGTTCAAAACTTTGCCAGGGCAGTCAATGTGTTTATATTCCATAAGTTTTTGACAAAAATCTTGACGAAGAAGTGAACCTTCACCCGACTCTGCATTGCTATAAATAAAATTGCAGAATTTTCTTTGTGTCATACTATGTGTAAGTTCTTGTTTTTTTATCGGATTATATTTAACTAGCATGTTTTTGCGTATATATCTATCACCAAAATTGATATAGTCAAAACCAATCGCATAGTCACAATCGTTGAAATTCGGTGTAATAGCCTCATTTGTGTAGAATATTTTTATGCAATCACTATAATTTTTATGTTTTACTCCAAAACAAGAATAGAAAAGGAAATCAGGCTTGTTTGAAAAAGTTACATCATATTTTTGCTTTAAAATATTGATTAACATATTATTTTCTGGATTGTACTGTTCAAAAAAATCACAAAAAGCTATTTTAATCTTTTTTCTTTGCTCAGTCATCTACTTAACCTTTAATACATCAGAATAATTAACAGCTGCCCTATAACGCCAATTGAGATAATGCCTTTTA
>CAYJFE010000209.1:0-2394 GCA_964369165.1 uncultured Desulfovibrionaceae bacterium
GTTCGGCTGTAGAGTCTTGCACTTGAGGGAAATCTTCTTTAATTTGTTCAGCTGAAGAGCCTGAAATTTTTACTATATAAGAACCTGTAGTCGAATCAAAATCTGCTACTTTAACCACTTGTATACTTGATGAGCTTGTGAGATTGTCACCCTCCCACGCTTCATCTGCAATGGAGCCTCCTGCCCCTGTAAAGCCTTCTATGACTATAATTTCTGTATTGCTTACAGCATTAGCGATATGCAATTTTGCGCCAGATTCAACTGTAAGTACGCCATTTGTAGACGATGTTAATGCTGCATTCTCGCCGCCCCCTTGAGCATCAACTACAAGAATGGAATTTGCGGCAAAGACTGCGCTATTACTGTTTGCGACACTATTACCAGTACTTGCACCGTTAATATGTATACTGCCATCGCTTGCCAATATTTGCGGACTTGAAACAAATAAAGCCGCTGTTAAGTTTGTACCCCAATCTTGATTGCTTGTAGCAAAAGCGTTTGTGGCATAGTTCTTGTCACCAGCTCCAAGCACAATATAAGAATTTTGCTCGGCTATAATATTTCCATCAATGTCATTTGGCAGAGTAGGTAAAAATACAGCAGAAGCACTGTCTATGTCATTACCGCTGGAGCCATAACTGCGTAAAGTACTGCCCTGAAGTTCTGTATCGCCCACAACAGTAAAGCTACCACTTTGCACATTTAAGTTGCTAGAGTGTGTCAAATACAAACTGCCATTTACAAGGCTTGTACCATTTGTATTAACTGTACCTTCATTCAGTAACATACCTGCAATACTACCATTTTGTAGATTTAGAGTACCTCTATTTGTTGCATCGCCTCTCACAAGCACTCCAGAAAATTCTCCACTAGCTTCACCTGTAAGGGTAAGAGTGCCGAGGTTGATCACACTACCATCAACTCCGCTAAGAGTTGCAGTTTTTCCAGAGCCAAAAGTTCCACCATCAGGTGTGACTCCAGAAACATAATTCCCAAGCACCACATTATTTGCTAGATCTGTACCGCTGAGAATATCTTTAAGGTAGGTAGAATTTGTGTCAATACTCACGCTGTCAAGCTGAATAGTGCCATTGCCAGTCATAATCGCGCTTGTGAAATGAGTTAAGAAACCACTGTAGGCGCTATAGGCCATAGTATTAAAGCCTACGTCTTTCAAAACAAGGCTACCCTCATTATCAAGTAATTTACTCACCACACCAGCAAGACTAAAAGAACCGTCATCACGGATAGTCCCAAAATCAGCAGTTTTAACAATAAGTTCACCATTTACACCAGTGGCAAAAGTATTTGCTCCGCCATCTACATGAAGAGTACCATTGCTCACATCTACAGTACCATTTATAATATTAAGCTCACCGCCACCAGCAATATTCATTGTTGTATCAGCACCAATAGTTACTTTAACACTTGCGGCATTGGCAGCATCACCCACATTTAAAGTGCCTGCGCTATTATATCCACTTGCAAAATTTGTAGTGCCGTCAACGACATTTAAAGTGCCTGTGCCTTTATATTCTTGCGCAAAAGTAATATTGCTTGTAAACGTGCTTGTGCCAGTATTATCATAAGTGTTGTTGAAAGTTGTTTCACCATTAAAGGAGGCAGAACCTGTTCCGCCATAATTTGCATTAAAGATGGCAGCTCCACTGAATTCATTTGTTCCGCCATTATTAGTAACAGCACCATTAAAAGTACTTGTACCAATAAAAGTATTTGTACCACCGTCAAGCGTGGTTGTGCTTGCGCTATCAACAGTCAAATCTCGCTTAAAAGTTGCCTTAGTGCCATCAAGTGTAAGATTACCTTGAACTTCTAAGTTAGAATCAGCAGTAAGTGTACCATTGTTTATAAGTGCACTCTCCATAATAGCCGTGTCTGTATCAGAAATTTCTGTCCCAAGGTTAATTGTACCTTTATTGTCGACATTAACTACGGAAAGAGTAGTGCTTTGACTGCCAGTTAGGGTAAGCGTAGAGCCACTATCAATGGTGGAGTCTGTAACACTAGTGTTTTCATGTTCTACAATATGCGAAGCAGAGACTTCTTTATTATTGTTTAAGGTGCCAGCCATGATGCCTTGGGTAAGTCCTGCATTTGTTTGCACATCATCAAGGCTAAAAAGTTTGCTTGTTCTTATACCGTCTAGGGTAATAGTACCGCCTGTAACGACAGAATTTGATATAGCGTTGATAATATTGCTATAATACCCTTGGGAAATGACATTGTTTGATCCAACACTCACACCTTTAATAATAAGCAAGCCACTATTATCTAATTTTTTGCCTGTATAAGTTACACTTTTGCCATCTGCACTAATCCCAAAGGACTCATGGTCAACAGTAAGTTCTGTGTTCTCTGCAGTACTAAAGCTTG
>CAYJFE010000210.1:0-2268 GCA_964369165.1 uncultured Desulfovibrionaceae bacterium
AAAAGCTAGATAAAAAATATCTAGCCTAAATATCGTAACTGGCGGAGAGAGAGGACGACCTTCACCATACAAACATATTGATATTACAAGATTTTTTATTTATAAATTTTCCACATACCGTAAAATATACCGTAAAAACAAACTTTTTTTATTTTTTTCTAAAATAAGTCAAATTTCACTTCTAAAACCTAGGAAGTTTTGCATTTAGTTCGAATGCAGTAGCAACTCAATAGTTTTTTTTGATTTTTAGCTTTTCAATTTTACCTTGACAATTGTCTTCAAAATTCTTATTTTAAAGACAAGAAAGGGCAATAAGTGCTCCAACACTTACCACCCTAACGGGTAAGCCCTCTGATGTTAGCAGGGTTGATAAACATCAAAGAAATCTTAATTGCCACCATGAAATTGCAGTTTCGTGGTGGCAGACCTCTTTAATTGCCTCTAATCAATTTGATTAAGTTATTTGAACAATAGTGCGAGGATAATTCCTGCGACTACATTTGCCAAAATAGCAACTATAAAGTCTTCCATTAATCCTCCTTATAGAATAAATTCTCATCAGAGGATTACCCAAAAGCCGTTATAGAGAAAAGCTCTATTTTTATCAAGTGAAAATCTACACACAAGAAGTCATCAAAAAGTTTTAGAACTTAACTTCTAAAACTTGTTAAAATAATATTTTTTAGAATTACTTTTCTAAAAGTTAAAATCGTAATATTTAACACATAGTAAATCTATCACTTATTCCACATATCATCTGCTATTTTCTGAGCTTTTAATATTTCTTCCATTGTCATTTCCTGTGAAACAATTTTTATTTTTTCTTTTGCCTCACTGTCACCCTTTGCACTAGCAAGGCTAAATAAAGCATAAGCTTTTATGTTGTTTTTACTTATTCCAAGCCCCTCATAATACATATTGCCTAGAATAACTTGCACAAAACTCAACCCTTTTCGAGATGCTTTATTGTACCATTCAAATGCTTTTTCATAACTTTGATTTACCCCTATACCATAGTAATACATATAACCTAAATTTGCTTGAGCATAATCATACCCCTGTAGCGCTGACTTATGATACCAATTATATGCTTTTTCATAATTTTGTGGAATTATCTTTCCATCCAAATACACATCACCTAACCAATTTTGAGCATATTCATGTTCTTGCATTGCTGCTTTTTCATACCATTTCAATGCGATTTGTTCATCTTGTTGGACACCCCTACCATAATAATACATATCCCCCAAATAACACTGTGCTATTGGAAAATTTTGCAACGCAGAACGTTCAATCCATTTAAATGCTCTTTCATAGTCCTGAGAGGAGTTATTATCTATATAATAGCTTTCACCAAGCTCAAATTGTTTGCTTGGCTTTCTAACTGTTACATCATAGTAAATCTCCTTTATAGATTCCCATACAGATAGGTCTGCATATACAACTTGTGGATATATATTTAAGCATAATATGATTATTACAAAAAATATTTTTTTCATATCTGTTATCCCCTACTCGTTTAACTTTATAAGACATAACAAAAGGTAATCAAATAAACATAACTCGTCAACTCAATGTTTATAATATACAAACTTTATATCTTTTCAACAATCCCTCGAGCTGTGCATGAATATCGTGCTTGATATAGAAATCATGTTTTCTCTCATATTGCGATAACAATTCCTCTAAATGTTTTTCGGGGAATGTATCACCCGATGGAGTGCGTAAGTTTCTCAAAGCCTCACAGATTCTTACTTGCTGATAGTCACGCAACTTTCTTAAAACTTGCTTTTTATGCTGTTCTTTCTTGATTTGCTCAAGCTTTTTCTTATATTCTTGCTTCTCCTCTTCAGTTGTGACTGAATAAGGAATATTGAAATTTTCACAAATAATTTTGAGAGCTTCCTTGAAATCAATTTTATTAAGAACTTCCACAAGTCTAAAGATGTCGCCACTTTCATTACAAGAAAAGCATTTGAAATAGTTATCTTTGATGATGAAACAATTGTCTCCGCCATGTATGGGGCAATCCATACGATTTTTGACTTCATGCCCATACATAACAGATAATACTTGCTCAATCGACACTATAGACTTAATTTCGTCGGCTGTGAGCATAAACGCCCCCTGCAGTGTCGTTGTAGTCCATGCAGAAATCTGTATGAGATTTTCTTTCTTGCGTGATTGAGCAAATTCCTTTTTTTGAAATATCGCCTTTCCAGTTGAAACATCGACGGCATTTTAAGGATAGCTTTTTCAGAAAATTGA
>CAYJFE010000211.1:0-2242 GCA_964369165.1 uncultured Desulfovibrionaceae bacterium
AGAGAGGTAGAGGAAGTATCGACATTCACATTCACAAAATTAAGGCTGGCATTAGTGCCAAAGGCTTCTTGCCCAGCGGTAAGCAAAGAATCATAGCTCGTTGCATAATCTAAGTTTAATCCACTCTCAAAACCAGTAATATTTACTGTGCCAAAAAAATCATCTACCTTTGTATTGGCATTTACCTTGGCAGCTGCAAGAGTAGGCTCACCTATCAGGCTTACGCCTATGCTTGCAATGTCAACCGTGAGCGTTGTGCCTATGGCTGATTGTAAAATCGCGCCGTCCTCTGTGACAAAGATAATATTCGACAAATCAGCATCGCCATTCGCAAGGTTGAAAGTTGCGCCTGCTCTCACATTAATAGCATCATTTGCGCTTAAACCTGCATTAAAGGTAGTTATTCCGCCTATAATATCTAATGTTTTTTCTAGCGTAATTGTGTCATTAAAGGTGGTTGTGCCATTACTATTTAAAACACCACTTACAATAGTTGCTCCATTAAAAGTAGTTGTACTGCCTGCAATCGTTGCAAGATAATTGATTTTGCCCTCGCCCTCAAAAACAAGTGTGCCACGATTTGTTACAGTGCCTTTATAGAAATAATCATTATTGGCACTTGCATTATCAAGAGTAAGCTTTGAATCGCTTTCAATGAATGACACTAAGCTGGCACTATCGTTAATATAATCAAAGCGCACAGTTTTATTGCCTGTTAAATCGCCACTATAGACAAAATCGTTTAGCTCAGTACCAGTTTTTACATCATTAAGGCTATAGTGCTTGTCTAATTGAACACCGACAAGATCTATTGTGCCACCCGCCACACTAGTATTTAAAATACTGCTAAGTATACTTTCGTAATAGCCTTGAGTGATATGATTTGTAGCAACACCATTACCTAGATCAATATTAAGCCCTGTAATTTTTACCGTGCCACTATTGTCTAGTTGTTTACCGCTATAGTTAACACTTGTGCCACCTTCACTAATCCCAAAGGACTCATGGTCAACAGTAAGTTCTGTGTTCTCTGCAGTACTAAAGCTTGAGGCATTGCCATCTACTTTTAGCGTGCCAGCAGACACATCAAGAGAACCATTTACTATAATAAGGCTACCGTTGTTTGTAATATGTAGAGTGTCATTAGCCGCAAGACTTACAGTGCCTGCAGTGCCTTTATTGCCAATGTTAACAATGCCTGTAAATTCTGTATTGGTATGTGTATCTAGGTTAACATTTCCAAGCAAATTCAATGTAGCAGAGCCTATACTTCCGCTATATGTTTTATCATGCGTCACTGTGCCAAAATTCAAAGTGGCATTAGCCACATTTACAACAGAAGCATTATTTAGCATATTGTTTAAGTTGAATACACTAGTGCTTACTCCATTACCTGTAATATCAACAGTATATGCAGATGAGCCTTTCACATTATCATTAAGTGTATAAGAGCCATTATTGAGATTGAAATTGAGGCTTAAGTTATCAGCATCCATATATATAGCATTATAGTCCTTAGTCGCCCCACTACCAGTATAGTTACCACTTATAATTTGGCTTGAGCCATCAGCCAAAAAGTTTATATCTTTAGTGGTATAAATAGCTCCCCCATTTTGAGTGGCACTATTTCCAATAAAGTCGCCTGTAAGGTTAACAATAGTGCCTCTGTTATAAATAGCTCCGCCATGGTCACTAGCACTATTTCCAATAAAGTCGCCTGTGATTGTGTTTATGGTGCTGAAGTTAGAAATAGCTCCGCCATCTTTAGCACTATTTCCAATAAAGTCGCCTGTAAGGCTAGTGATGGTGTCATCGTTATTAATAGCTCCGCCATCTCCAGCACTATTTCCAATAAAGTCGCCTATGAGGTTAACAATAGTGCCTCTGTTATAAATAGCTCCACCATAAGTATTAGCAGTATTTCCAATAAAGTCGCCTATGAGGTTAACAATAGTACCACTTCTGTTAGCAATAGCTCCGCCATCGTAAGTAGCACTATTTCCAATAAAATCGCCAATAAGGCTAGTGATGGTGCTTGAGTTAAAAATTGCTCCACCGAAAGCATTAGCAGTATTTCCAATAAAGTCGCCTGTAAGGCTAGTGATGGTGCTTGAGTTAAAAATTGCTCCACCATAAGCATTAGCAGTATTTCCAATAAAGTCGCCTGTAAGGCTAGTGATGGTGCCTAAGTTAGAAATAGCTCCGCCGTTTCCGCTAGAATTACTATTTCCTATAAAATTAC
>CAYJFE010000212.1:0-2240 GCA_964369165.1 uncultured Desulfovibrionaceae bacterium
TACATAAAGTAAATAATTTGAAAAGTTTGTAAGGAAAGGGGAGTGAGCTCGAGAGAGGGGAAAACCTTACTTTTCAAAGTATGGTTTCCCCCTCTCTCGAAAAAAAAGTAAAATAAAATTAAGCTTCAAATTTTTCTAAAGCGGCGATAAATTCATCGAAATCTTTATCGGTGTGCATAAAGCTTATCATAGCCACTTCGAAGGCTGAAGGCGCCATATAGATTTTATTTGCACGCATATGCTTGTAGAGTTTTGTGTAGAGTGCGGCGTCTGCTTGGCTTACTGAAGCGAAGTCGACAATTGGATTTGTGGTGAAATAGATGGTGAACATTGAGCCAATTGTGACAACTTGCACGGGAAGATTTTTCGCTTTGAGTGTTTCTTCAATTCTTTTTGCAAAGGCTGCTACTCGTTCTTCTAAAGCTTTGTAATCCATTTCTTTTAACACTTTGAGTGTGGCGATACCTGCGGCCATAGCAAGGGGATTGCCAGACAAAGTACCTGCTTGATAGACATTGCCTGATGGGGCGATTTGCTCCATGTATTCACGCTTTCCGCCGTATGCACCAACGGGGAGACCTCCGCCAATGATTTTGCCAAAGGTAGTGAGGTCGGGATCAATGTTAAAATATTCTTGCGCACCGCCATAGCCTAGGCGAAAACCAGTGATGACTTCATCAAAGATGAGAAGCGCATTTTTTTCTTTGGTGATAGCGCGAAGTTCTTGCAAGAAATTTTCTTTTGGAAGCACAAGACCCATATTTGCGGCAACTGGCTCTATGATAACGGCGGCAATGTCGTTTGCGTATTGCTCAAACACAGCTTTGACTGCTTCGATATCGTTATAAGGCACAACTATAGTGTCGGCTACGGTAGCATCTGTTACGCCAGGAGTGCCGGGAATTGCAAGGGTTGCAAGACCAGAACCGGCAGAAGCGAGGAAGGGATCTGCGTGGCCGTGGTAGCAGCCTATGAATTTTATTACTTTATTTCTTTTTGTGACGGCACGGGCAAGACGTAGGGCAGACATAGTTGCTTCTGTGCCTGAATTTACCATGCGCACCATTTCTAAAGAGGGCAGAGCATTTATAACTTCTTCTGCAAGAATGATTTCATTTTCGCAAGGCGCGCCATAGCTTGTGCCACGGTGAATTGCTTGACTAAGGGCAACGGCAACTTTTGGGTGGTCGTGGCCTAAAATCATTGGCCCCCATGACAGAACATAGTCAGTGTATTGCTCGTTTTCGACGCTGGTTATTGTTGCGCCTTTAGCTTTTGCTATAAATAAGGGTGTAGAGTCAACGCTTTTACAAGCTCTTACAGGACTGTTCACGCCACCAGGTATAAGTTTTACTGCTTTTTCAAAAAGTTCTTGTGATGATTTCATATATATTCCTTTAATGTTAGTGTAATGTTTCAATCTTAGAAAATAGTCGTATTTTTTAGTTTTGTCAAATAACATTGCAAGAAGGTGGTTTGACAAAAAAGAGTGCGCAAGTTATAAATATTAATGATGATAATAATAGAAAAAGAGGACAAGCAATGTCATATAATAAAGAACAAAATATACACAAACTTAATAAAGAAGCCTTGCAGGTGAGTAAAGAAATTGCGGTGAAATTTATTGAAACGCAAAGACTTTCACCAAGTAATTTTGCTGAAATTTTTCCATCTATCCATAAAGTTGTCCTTGAAACCATACATGAGGGCGAGCATCAAGTAAAAGATATAGAGAAAAAATCATAGAAATTTTTTAACCTTGCTTCTACTTGACAAGTATGGAATTATTCCTTATATTGTTCGATATCAAACTGTTGTTGTGTGAGGTGTCCTATGCTTAATCCAGATAAAATGGTGAAATCAATTTATAAGCTACGTGCGAAGGTGGATAATTTTCTTGTAGGAAATATTGAAAAAGCTGGCGCAAAAGGGCTTATGGTTTCGCATGGTGATATTTTAGTTCAGCTTTATAAAAAAGATAAACAACCAATGGCGAAGATAGCGGCTGAAATTGGCAAATGCAAAAGCACGGTGACGGCATTAGTTGATAAGCTTGAAAAGGCTGATTTTGTTAAAAGAGAAGTGAATCCTGAAGATGTGCGAGTGAAAAATCTTTCGCTTACTCCAAAGGGTATGGCTTTTCAAGAAGATTTTTGGAAGATTTCAGAAGAGCTTAATCTCCTCATCTGGGAAGGTTTTAGCCCTGACGAACAACAACATTTTCTAGGTTATATGCAACG
>CAYJFE010000213.1:0-2209 GCA_964369165.1 uncultured Desulfovibrionaceae bacterium
TGAAAAAGAAACTGGTATAGCAATGGGTGGCGGATATCACCATAACTGGTAAAATATTATTGAAGATATCACTTGTGAGCTGTTAGATGCAGGTGATATCTTTTAAAATATAGTTTCATAGACTCCTCTAAACCTATTTTTGTAATGGAAATAGGTTTTAATCGTATTTTGAAGGATATTTATGGTTTATAGTAAGAAAAGTATAATGTATAGAAAAAAACTCATTTCTCTACTTTTATTAGCTTTATGTGGAGTAGCTTTCGTTCAAACACAGAAATCTAATGAACAGAATCCAGAAGATTCTTTTCAGAGTCTTCCTATGACTGAAGAGGTTGAAAGTAGTTCGAGAAATTTAGTTGAAGAAATTAGTCGTGCTGAATTAGATAACAACAAAAATGAAATTCTACCTATTGAAAAAATAAAAACTTTGTCTGGGTACGAATTACAAGGAAACGAAATTTTAACACAAAGTCAAGTACAGAAAGGTGATACAATTGGAACTATTCTCAATAAATTCATTTCATATAATCAATTGATTGATCTTATCAAACTAACTAAACCATTACACAAGTTAACCAATATTCAAGTCAATAAGAAATACCAATTAGTGCAAGATAGCAATGGAAATTTCTTACGCTTTGAATATCAAAAAAATTCTGAAGATGTTTTTGTGCTTTCCGTCAAAGATATACAAAGTCTAGACGATAATACAGCGAAAACAGAAGATATTTTTGACTTTCAACTTGCACTAATTGACTATGGAAAGAAAATTGAAGCTATAGAATTTGAACTAGAAACAAGTTTATCCTCTGCAATTTCAAAAGTTGGCGAAAGAAGAGGTTTAGCTTCTGCGATTGAGGGAATACTTTCTTATAATTTAGATTTTTCTAACGCTCTCAAAAAAGGCGATGTTTTCAAAGTTCTTATTGAAAAGAAATACGATGAAGAGAAATTTATCAATTATGGAAATATATTGGCCGTAAGTTTTGATCGTGGCGGAGAAAATTTCTCCGTCTATCGTTTTGAAGATGATGCAAATAAAGAGCTTTATTACAATGCAAACGGAGATTCTCTTCAAAGTTCCTTTCTTGAAGTACCACTCAACTATACAAGAATAAGCTCGCCTTACACACTTGCAAGAAAGCACCCAATTTTAGGAATAACAAGACCACACCAAGGCATAGATTATGCCGCACCATCAGGGACTCCTGTTTATGCAGCTTCTGATGCAATTGTTGAATTTGTCGGAACAAAAGGCGACTTTGGTAAAACTGTTATTCTAAAGCACGCAAATGGTATAGAAACGCTCTATACTCATTTATCTAAGTACGATACGAAAACAAAGAAGAGCGCAAAAATAAATAAAGGCGATATTATTGCTTATGTAGGCTCAACTGGTTTATCAACAGGCCCGCACTTAGATTTTCGTGTAAAGATTGACGGTGAATATGTAAACCCAAGAATTTTAGCAACAATGAAAGCAGAACCTTTAGATGATGCTCTAAAAGATGAATTTTTGCTTGCTGTTAATGAATATAATATGGCATTGGAACAACTATAGCATTTATAAAATTGTTGAAACAACTTTATTAGAAAAACATAAGAGGATTAAAATGAGTAAGAATAATGAATTGGAAAATAAATATATGATTAAATCAACAGCTTATATGGCTATTGCTTTGGCATTTGTTGTGGGAATATTAGTAGGGTCAACATTTTTTGCTTCAAATGGGAATGATGTTATTGTACAAAAGCAAGTGCTTGGATCTGGTAGTGTGGCAGATAGTATGAATGTAGACGCACAAGTAAAACAGCATATAGCAGAAGAAGAAGCACGTCTTGCAAATGATAATACTGATGCAGACGGTTGGGGGCATCTTGGAAACCTTTATTTTGATGATGGTCAATATCAAAAAGCTGTTGACGCTTATCAGAAATCGCTTTCAATTTCCCCTAATAACACAAATTATATGACCGATATGGGAACAATGTATAGGGCTTTAAAACAATACGAAATGGCTATACAGACTTATGATAAAGTGCTTGCCCTCGACCCAAATCATAAAAATGCTCGCTTCAATAGGGGGGTAGTGTTGATTTATGACCTTGGCAGAAAAGAAGAAGGAATTAATACATGGAAGATATTAATTCAAAAATATCCTGACTATGAAGCACCTAATGGTGAATTGCTTTCTAAGTTTATTAAAAG
>CAYJFE010000214.1:0-2162 GCA_964369165.1 uncultured Desulfovibrionaceae bacterium
AACGCCGGCCTGTCACGCCGGAGGGCGAGGGTTCAAGTCCCTTCCGCTTCGCCACATGACAAAAAGCCTCATAATGTTCAACATTGTGAGGCTATTTTTTTTAATATTGATTTTGCTCTATCGAAATAATTCGGCATCAATTTGTTTTCTTCAATCACAAAAAAGCCCACTCCAAAGAAGTGGGCTTTATTCTTGACAAAGTTATTTAGCTTTTTAATAAAGATAAATTCTTATGCCTACCATTTACCTTTGTGAACAGCGCTTGCAACATATCTGTCGCTTTGGTCAGCCGCTTCTTCAGCAGGATGTCCAACAATAACAAAAGATACAGGCACAACATTTTCAGGCAAACCAAATTCAGCTTTAAATTTATCCATCAATTTACCAAAAGGATAAGCAGCTTTCCAGCAAGCACCAAGGCCAAGCGCATTTGCAGCTACTAAAATATTTTCGATTGAGCAAGTAGTGTCAATCACGCCAAAATTGTTACCTGGCATAAATTCTTTTTCATTGTTCGCACAGCACAAAATAGCTAAAGGAGCTGAATAACCAAATTTTTCGATTTGCGCTTTATCAGTCACAACTACAAAATCTCTTGATCTTGTGGTGTTTGCTGAAGGTGCTGCCATTGCGCATCTCACTAAAGTATCAATGTCAGCTTCGCTAACTGCTTGATCTTTGAATTTGCGGATTGAGCGACGAGTTAAAATTGCCTCGATTGCTTCATTTTTGTCTTGTGCTAAAGCTGCTCTAGGGCTTGCTGCTACTGCTGCAGTTGCAATACCTGCAAAAGCTACTTTCTGTAAAAATTCTCTTCTTGATTCTATTTTACTCATAAATCCCTTCCTTTTGTTTTTATACTTACTATAAATTAATGAGTCAGTACATTTTTGCTATTGACTCTGAACCTTGTATTTGATATACATAACACGTAAGCAAAATACTGTCAATAAGGCAGAATAACAAGAGGAAGTAAGAAAAAAATGAGTGCCAAAATTGAAAAAATAGAAAAAGTTGATAATGCTGCGCATTGCCCTTGTGCACCAGAGTGCGTTCTCTTAAATGCCATGAAGCAGATTGGAGGCAAGTGGAAAGTACCTATTTTATGCACCCTACTTTCAGGAAAAGGCATACGTTATAATGAAATCATGAAAAAACTTAAGGGCATAACTAATACCATGCTTGCCTCATCTCTCAAAGAAATGGAGAGAGATGGCTTAGTGCGCCGAGTGCAATACAATGAAATGCCTATACGCGTTGAATATTTTATGACAGACAAGGCCAAGGGACTTTTGCCGATTTTTGAAAAACTCCATGCTTGGGGTTTTGAGCATAAAATGTATTAAGCACTTTTTAATAATCATTTACAGAAGCCGCTCTTTCTTCTATCTCTTTAAATTGTCGCTATTGACAATCAAAATAAAATAGGCGAAAATAAATATAATTGTTTAGTCTATCCACAATTTGGAGGTACATATGAGTACATTATTAGTAGTTTCTTATGACAATGAATTTAAAGCAGATGAAGTGCGCTTGCATTTAATGAAGATGCAAAAAGACTATCTTGTGAGCGTGGAAGATGCCGTTGTTGCAAAAAAGGACAAAGACGGCAAGGTAAAGCTTCATCAAATGTATAATCTTCCCATTGCAGGCACAGCTTCTGGCGGTTTTTGGGGGCTTTTAATTGGAATTTTATTTATGAACCCACTTCTTGGTTTTGCTGTTGGTGCAGGCACAGGAGCGATAGCCGGAGCTTTGTCTGACATCGGCATTGACGATAATTTCATGAAAGATTTAGCTACAAATCTTAAAGAAGATTCTTCTATGCTCTTTTTATTGCTTGATAAAATCGTTTTTGATAAAGTTTTAGACGAACTCAAAGGCGAAGGCGGCACTATTATCCAAACTTCCCTTTCGCATACTGATGAAGAAAAGTTGCGTGTGGCGCTGAATGAAAAGATTAATGAAGAAGTGAATGGGGAGTAGCTTATAAATTGACTTTTCCTGCTATGAACGAAGTGAATAAAGGCTTTAGCGAGCGAAGCAATTTTGACATAAATTGCAAGCGAGGATTTTGTACCAAAGGCCAAAATCTATACGATAAAACAAAGCAAATGCTAATTTTCTAGCAGCAACTCTCGTAATTGCACAATCTTGTCACG
>CAYJFE010000215.1:0-2142 GCA_964369165.1 uncultured Desulfovibrionaceae bacterium
AAATCAGAGTGATAAAAAGCATATAAAAGAATAAGTGAAGCTAAAACATGTCCGCCAGTGATACCTAAACTTGCATATTCAATAAATTTGAGCTTATCAGATACTTTGTTTTTCATAAGTGTAAATACTGCAATACCTGCACCAGTAATACCACAAAATAGTGTAAACAGTTCCAAAAAATGAGCAAAAAGATACATTTAATATTCCCCATATAAATATTTTTTTGTAACTTTAGCTGCTTTTTATTAAAATTTAGTTAAGCCTAAAAATTAGGAAATTTTTTATTTCTATTTTTCTACTCGTCAATAAATAAAGTAAAATTAATGATGTACTTTCGAAGCACATTACAAAAAGAAGAAAAGCCCTGCTTCCTATTGAATGAAAATCTTTAAGGAGGCAGAGCTCATGCATAATATTGAAACACTATCTAGTTTTTGCTGAATCTGTTCTTAATCTCTTTAAGTCTTGATGTGTATGATAAAGCTTCGGCTTGTGGACAGACTGTCATACATTGTAGACAGTTGATACATTGTATATTAGTCACATAATTTCCTTTTGCAACATCAATATTCATCGGGCATATCTTTGTGCATTTTTGACAATTTATGCACTTGTCGCTATTTCTTTTGATTGTAAAAATACGTAAGAGATTCAGTATGTTGAATTTAATACCTTCAATGCAAAGATAGTTGCAATAAGGGCGATCAAAAAATATAGCAATAATAAGATATGATAGAACTACAACAGAATTTATTGTTAATGCAAGTGGCATAGCACCTGAGCCAAGCATGAGAAAGTTTTTATAGCCATCAATAGAGGTGATAAAGACTTCAAAGAGAGCTATAAATGAAATTCCACCTACAAGAAACTTTGAAAACTGCAAATACTTTTGAAGAGCTTGTGGCATTTTGAATTTCTTTTTAATAAATAAACTCCCCAACTTACCTGCAAATTCTTGCATTGTACCAAAAGGGCAAAACCAAGCACAAAAAGTGTTACCAAAAATAAGTGTTGCAGGAAGCAAAACAATCATTATCATTTTTGCCTGCATATAAAGCCCTAGAAAAACTATTGCCAAGAAAGTAAGTTGGATTGCACGCCTGCACAAATTGATTTTTTTCATAAATAACCTCTCATTTCTAATATAAGCAAATAGCGTACCAAGTTGTAATGTGTTGAAAATACAAGAAATAGTAAGATTTTAAATTAAAGAATCTGCGTATTATTTTTACACTTTTTGTTTAATTGTATAAAAAATATACAGTTATTGCATATTTTACACGTAGGTATTAACACTTTAAGGCATATGTTATATATACCAAATGCAAAAGAATGAATTTAGAAACATAGCTAAGACACACTCCCCCTTTTTATTTCTTCGTAATAAATATAAATCAAAAGCAAAAATACTTTCTAAGAAAATTATACAACCTATTGAAATAATTATATTTTATATTGACAAAAGTAAAGCAATATGATAGAATATAAAAAAATACCCAAAGGGAGGAACTATGCTTACACGAGAATTTACCAATGAAATGATAGCGAAAGTTGCAGACTTTATTTCAAAAAAATATGAGGGCGAAGTTGAAATCTTGCACCTCGACAAAAGGGAGGGAGTTTTTATCAATCTTCACAATAAAAAACAATTCGGAGCGGTGAAGATAACTGACAATATAGCCTACAGATTTTATGGAATTTTCAATGAAGATATGGATTTCATGTTTGAATTGATTGATGTAGCAAAGAAATAGGAAGGAAAAATTATGCTGATAATAACAAAAAACGAAATCGCCGTCCTTAAAAAAGTCCTCTACGCTGTCTTCTGCCTTATCGACTATGAACCCGAACTTGGCAAATACACCGAAGGCGATAGCTGTGTCATTCTTCTTGATGAAGATGAAATGACAAACCTTGAGAAAGTGAAGAGTAAAATTGATGTACTTGATGAGGGAATAGAAAGACTGATGTGTGAGAAGGTAAGAGCCTAAAAGCAAAAATAGCAGATGTTGATTTTCAATGTTTGCTATTTTATTTTTAATTACATTCCCTGGACCATTTAATTAATTCCAATTCAATTTCAATGACTCACGATATCGTGAGAAACTTGCCTTTTCTATAAATTTAATCTATACTTTCTTT
>CAYJFE010000216.1:0-2134 GCA_964369165.1 uncultured Desulfovibrionaceae bacterium
GATACAGCTTTCCAAAATGGCAGCCAAAACATCATGGCTGGTACTCTTAGTGGAACGGGTAATAGAATTGTAAATGCTGCTGGTATTGTTGAAAATACTGACAGCACCCCAGCTGGTACTGCTTCTGTCATTGAAGTAAATCAAACCTTAAACCTAAGCGGTAATAATGCAAATAATGTCCTGCTTGATCAAGGAAGCTTGACCAATAACGGAACGTTGAATTTAGGTGCTTCAGGTGCAAGCTATACTTCAAACTTTAATGGGGATTTAACCACTAGTGGTACCACCAATGTGCTTTCTGCCGTGAATATTACTGGTGTAACGGCTGTAAATGGTGGTTCACTTGTGGTTAATGCGGCAGGTAATACTGTAGTCACTAGCAATGTAAACGTAGCTTCTGGTGCAGGACTTACAGTTACAACTGGTACACTGGACGTATCTAACGGTACTTTAACCGTAGCAAACGATGCAAGCACAACCTTTGCCACAGGTGCGGATGGAACACTCAAGGCCAAGGTTTCTGATTTTGGCGACCTTACCCAAGCTGGTGGATTTATCAAGAACGGCTCAGTAGAAAAACAACTCACCAATGCGGGCACGCTTATCCTTGCCAATGTTGGCTTTGACAGCATGAGCAAGGCCGCAAATGCTAAATTACGAGCCGATACTAATTGGACTGGCCTTATAAGTGGTAATGGTGATGTAATTTTGCAAAATAATGGGCAAAATGTAGCCTTGACTGGCCTTTATTCCTTAGAATGGCTTGTTAATAATAGCAAAGCTACAGAAGCAGTCATGGCAGGTGTGATGAATAACTCTGTCGCCAATACTGCAAGCTTCTACGGTATTGTTGCAAATACTGATACTAATTTTGCTGGAATTTCTGTAATAGAGGCTAGCGATACCATAAGCTTAACTGGTCAAGGTAACGTGCTCTATGCTACCGATGCTGGCACAGGGATTGAAAATAAAGGCACTTTAAATCTTGGTTCTGCTGGCCTTGCCTCTGCGGTCTTTGATGGTACATTAACCACACAATCTGGTGGTACTACCAATGTGCTTTCAAGCATTACCTACACTGATGCGGTGACTGTTGACAGTGGCGGAACATTCAACCTTGCAGGTGGTAATGCTGATTTTTCTGAAATAGTGTTTACTGCTGATAATGGAGCTACTCTAAAAACAGCTCTTGGCACAACACTGACTGCAAGTATTGATACTATTGGTGTAAATGCAAGCGGTGTTGGTCCAGCTGGTTCTGGCACGGTTGTTGGGCAAACATCTGCAAACGTACTTGGCAAGGTGGTTATAGCAGGATTAAATGCTCAAACTTTAGATGTAAATGACGCAAAAACTTTAAGCGACAAAGCAAAAGCAAGCTATGGCGACAATGTGAATGTTATATTTAATAATATTACATATGATAATAGCATTAAATTGTCTGACATTGGCGAGCAAGGCTTGGTTGGCTTTGGTGAAACTACCGTAGATGTTGGTAATGGATTAGATGCTGGTGAAACAGCCATTGTGGGCGGTATTTCAGGCACTAGCGACATCACTCTTAGTAATAATAGTAAGCTCAGCATAACAGGCGATGGTGCGGCAAATAATGTGCTATATAAGGGCACAATTAAAGCAGAAAGTGGCTCTACACTCATTACAGGCAATGGCGCAATTGCAAAAGTCGAAAATACTGGTGGTACAGTAAAGATTGAGGGCGAAACTAAGGTTGAAACCTTCACTCAATCTGGCGGTACTTCTGAGATCACTTCAGGAAAGCTTATTGTAGAAAATCTTACTATCACTGCTGGTGGAATGAATGTTGGCAATGGAAATTCAAAAGGCGAAGTAATAGCGCAAAATGTTGAAGGTAAAGGAAATATTATCTTCCACGATCCAGCTTGGAGTGGAAGTGATGAACTGAGCGGTGCCTCAACTGGCGTATACAAAAACTTTGTAAGTGGAGAAGTTGATGCAAAGTTAGTTGCAGGGCAAAACTCCTATGTTGTCATTGGCGATTCAAGCTCAGCGTGGGCACAAACAAGCTTCAAAAATTCAGACCTCACTTGGGGGCAATCAGCTATAACAGCGGCTTTATTTATTAATAGTCCACAAACTTTGGCTGCAAATGGCG
>CAYJFE010000217.1:0-2118 GCA_964369165.1 uncultured Desulfovibrionaceae bacterium
GCGAGAGGGGGAAGAACCTCACTTTGACATTAGTCGCAAAGATTTTGGTCTTCGACGCAAAATCCTCACTACGCAAGAAACGTGGTTCTTGCTTGTTCGCTAAAGATGTGTTCGTCTTACTCACAAAGGTAAAATTTGAAAAGTTTGTAAGGAGATGGGGGAGAGCGCGAGAGGGGGAAGAACCTCACTTTTCAAAGTGCGGTTCTTCCCCCTCTCGTAATCTTTTATTTTATTAAGAATTATGCGCCGAGTTGGATGCGGATAAATTTCGCAATACCAAGAGTTGCGCCAAGGTTTTTGCCTTCAGCTTTCAAAAGTTCTGTGATGCTCATTTTATCATCACGGATATACATTTGATTTACGAGGCAAGCTTCTTTGTACATTTTTTGTACTGCGCCTTCAGCGATTTTTTCAACGATATTTTCTGGTTTGCCTTCTTCACGAGCTTTTTGACGGTAAACTTCACGTTCACGTTCGATGTCAGCAGGATCTAAGCTTGAAGAGTCAACTGCTAATGGGTTAGCAGCAGCAACTTGCATTGCGATATTTTTAGCTAATTCAAATGCTTTTTCAGCATCAACAGCTTTATCAGCAGTAAGTTCAACCATCACGCCTAATTTTTTGTTAGCGTGAACGTATGAACCAATTACGCCGCCTTCTGATGAAGCTTTGTAACGAGCTGATTTACCGATAGTGATGTTTTCACCGATAGAAGCAACAGCAGAAGCGATATCGTCTTGCATTGTAGCAGCGTCAAGGCTTTCAGCGCCTGATTTTACGAAAGTATCAACTGTTTTGTCAACGAGTTGAACGAACATATCACCACGAGCAACGAAGTCAGTTTCGCAGCAAACTTCAACCATGCAAGCTTCTTTATAGTCAGCTGAAAGGTATGAACCTACAATGCCTTCGCTTGTTGCGCGGTCAGCACGTTTTGCAGCTTTTGAAAGGCCTTTTTGACGAAGCCAGTCGATTGCTTTTTCAAGATCAGCTTCACATTCTTGCAAAGCTTTTTTGCAATCCATCATACCAGCAGCGGTTTTATCGCGTAATTCTTTTACTAATGCAGCAGAAATATTCATTTTATTATATCCTTTTTGGAAATGTTCCAAATTTATTTATACTTTTATTTGAAAGAGAAATTATTCAGCTTCTACGATAGCTTCTGTTTCTAATTCATTGATTGTTTTTTCCAAAGCTTTTTCAGCGTCAACTGAACCGTCTTCTTTAGTGATTGCAGCGCCTTCAACACAAGCTTCTGCCATTGCGTTCACAAACAATTTGATAGCACGGATAGCATCGTCGTTACCTGGGATAACATAGTCAATAAGGTCAGGATCGCAGTTAGTATCAGTGATTGCTACGATAGGAATACCTAATTTGCGGCATTCTTTAACTGCAATGTCTTCGCGGTGTGGATCGATGATGAAAGCTAATTGTGGAAGGCCAGTCATGTTTTTGATACCACCAAGAGCTAATTCTAATTTATCCATTTCTCTTTGGAGTTCAAGAATTTCTTTCTTTTGGTAGCGGTTTACTGAACCATCAGCAAACATAGCTTCTAATTTTTTCAAGCGATCAATGCTTTTTTGCATGGTTGCAAAGTTAGTGAGTGTGCCACCCATCCAACGGTTTGTTACATACATTTGACCAGCGCGTGTAGCTTCAGTAGCGATAGCTTCTTGAGCTTGGCGTTTTGTACCAACGAATAATACTTTGCCGCCTTTTGCAACTGTGTCAACGATTTTGTCATGAGCAAGTCTGAACAATTTTACTGTTTGTTGCAAGTCGATAATATGTATACCATTACGTGCGCCGAAGATGTATGTGCGCATTTTAGGGTTCCAACGACTTGTTTGGTGACCAAAGTGAACACCAGTTTCCAACATTTGTTTCATGCTTACATAAGCCATATCTATTCTCCTTGGGTTTTACGTCCATTCTGCTTGAGTATACTTCTCAATCCAACCAACAAAGCCCTATGCCCTGCCCGCCTTCTGAGCCACCCTACGGAATTGCAACAGAATGTGTAATATAGATTCAAGTTTTTATAGAGGAAAATTGATTAATTTGCAAGTTTTTTTCAAAAAAATTTATCAATTTATTTTAGATACTTAT
>CAYJFE010000218.1:0-2110 GCA_964369165.1 uncultured Desulfovibrionaceae bacterium
CACCACCGTTAGCGTTTAGGGTTAAATTTTCGGTGAGGGAAAATGTGCGCACATTGCTTGCATCAGCAATGGCATTGCTTAAGCCACCGTTTCCTACGTTCTGGGTGAACGTACCATTGCTGTAGCTATAAGAGTTAGCATTAGTATAAGCTGTGGCAAAATTGCTTGCGCTGGCGTTTGTGAAGATACTTGAAAGTGGGGTAACTGCGCCATCACTCAACATTCTAAATGCCACAGTGCCGTCTACTGTACCGCTACCAGTTGCGTTGATGGTGTCAACATTGTCATTTTTCAAATCCGCATCTATAAAGACTATGGAGTCGATACTGGTATTAAAATAGCCATTAGCAAACTCTTCTTCCGTCTTCCCATCAGCAAAGGAGAGCATACCTGCATGAAGGGTGAGGTTGTTGCCAGAAACTTTATCAAGCATCACAAGGCCATTGGTGGGGGCATCAATTTTTGTTGTACCGTCAGCCTTGTATACTGTGTCATTGATGGTAATAGTGCCATTATTTCCACTAATATAATCTTGCACATCTATAATGCCCATATTGTTACCTTGCACACCAGCATTAAAGTTAACTGTGCCAAGGTTATGAATGGCGTTGGACACGTCATTAGCAGCCGTATTGCCGCTAAATAAGGTAAGCCCCCCTGTTTCGCTATTGGCGGCTATGAAATTGATGGTGGCGTTAGAACTATTAAAAATAGCCCCGCCTTCATCAGCACTATTGCCAATGAAGCTGGAAGAGTTGATATTTTCGATGGTGCTGTAATTATAAATAGCCCCGCCGATATGAGTAGCACTATTGCCAATGAAGCTGGAAGAGTTGATATTTTCGATGGTGCTGTAATTATGAATAGCCCCTCCCCAGTAAGCAGCACTATTGCCAATAAAGCTGGAAGAGTTGATATTTTCGATGGTGCTGTAATTATGAATAGCCCCGCCGGTACGAGTAGCACTATTGCCAATAAAGCTGGAAGCTGTGATGCTGGTGATGGTTTTAGCGTGATCATTATAAATAGCCCCGCCTTCATCAGCACTATTGCCAATGAAAGTATCAAAAATCTGTGCGTCCGGCTGTGTGGTGTTGTTATTGGTGCTTTTAATAAGACCACCACTTGCATTCTTCACCGCAAAATAGAGGGTGACGCCATTGCCGCTATCGTCTGTGGAATTGACTTTAAAGGTATATTCTTCCACAGCGGGAGTTCCTTGTACTTGCACAATTTCTTTGTAATAGCCAACTGCATTTGGGTCTGTGACTGTGGACTTTTGCGAAGTTATTTTTTGTATAACCAAGTCGGCAGGACTTTGAGCATAGACATCACTCACATTTACTAGGCCTGCACCAAGGGCGAGTGCGCCAACTAAAGCAAGCGAACCAAAAGTATTTAAAAGATGACATTTCTTTAAAACTGCCCTATAACGATTAATCAAATTTCCTACTGCATTCTTACTTTGCATATTAGCTCCTGCTGTATATAATAGATAAGACTTTATTCTAAAAA
This sequence comes from uncultured Desulfovibrionaceae bacterium, assembly GCA_964369165.1. Classification (GTDB taxonomy): domain Bacteria; phylum Desulfobacterota; class Desulfovibrionia; order Desulfovibrionales; family Desulfovibrionaceae; genus CAYJAZ01. The sequence continues at coordinate 1,516 of CAYJFE010000218.1, forward strand.
TATATTAATATCTCTATAGCTTATAACAGAAGTCTATAATTGTCAACAATTTCAATAACACAAGGAATTTTTGAGCTTATTGTTCTACCTTTGACTTCAGAAAACAACAGCCCTATTATATCTCTACTTGAGTATAAGAATTAATTGCTATGCAAAAAATTTACTCTTGAGAAAATAACAGGGCTGTTCTTTCCTGAAGTCAAGCCAAAGCAAGTATACAAAAGGCTATTCCATTATTGGGATAGCCTTTAGCTTTTTCTATTTAGAAAGAATTATAACTTATAAAACTATCTCATCGCCACAGCTTTTCTAAAGATAAGTTCGCCGTGTGAATCGTCTTGAACAGCTTCAAAATTATTGATAACTTCTTTGCCACGAAGGAAGACTTGCTTTGCAAAGCCTTGTAATTCCATGCCTTCGTAAGGTGTGTAGTCTGCGCTGTCGTGCAAAATTTCTTTGCTGATTCTCTTCTTCATTTTAGGGTCAAAGATGACTATATCAGCATCTGTTCCTGCTTCTATTCTGCCTTTTGAGCGAAGCCCTGCTATTCTTGTGACGTGCGTTGCCGTGATTTCTACAAGTTTATTTATAGAAA
>CAYJFE010000219.1:0-2099 GCA_964369165.1 uncultured Desulfovibrionaceae bacterium
GTAGCATTAGACACTGAGGCACTGAGCTACTTCTCTTGGGGATATGATAGCGACCTCTTTTGGGTAAAGCAACGCACCGAGTATATGGGCTTAGAGTTGCAAGAGGGCAACACCATATCGGTAGAATTTAATTAGTAACAAGGGGAGCGTAACACCTCCCCACAACACCCCAAGCAATGAGAATATTAACAGACCAGCAAGTCGAGAGAACGCAACAACAACTAGATAAAATACCAGTAACTATCCACTATTGCAGTGCCATCAAAGGCGATAGCGACTATAAATATGTAGGCACTTGTTTAGTGCACCGCAAGGAGCTACAAGAGGTAATGTATAGAGAGTGTGGCGACTTCTTCGAGGTTTTTTATAGAGGTCAGTATAGAGCAGCATTCAAGAAAGATTTTACCATTCACAATTAATCACAAAACTAAAATTACACAGATATGAAACTATTGACAGCAGCATTAGAGAATAAGTTCAAGAAATACCCACTTTACTCACAAGATGGAAAAGGAGACGATGCAGAGGTAATATGCAAGTTCTTTGCCCCAGTTGGCTCTTTCACTTGGTATGTAACAGAGGGCGAAAGACAAGGAGACGATTTTATGTTCTTTGGAGTTGTGGCAAGCGACTACGGCAAAGAGTATGGCTACTTTTCACTGAAAGAACTTCAAGAACTCCGCCTACCTTTTGGACTAGGCATAGAAAGAGACCTACATTTTAAGCCTTGCGCAGTATCTAAAATATTAAGCTAAGCAGAGATAGCACACGAGCAAGCACAACAATCTATTCAGCAAAATAATAACATCAAAAATATTACAACAATGGAAACGACAATTCTAAGAGACCTAAAAATAGAACATATTCAGTCAAGCGCAAACAACCCACGCAAGTCATTCAACGAACAATCACTCAACGAACTTGCCGAGAGCATCAAGGCTCAAGGCGTTCTACAACCAATAATAGTAAAGGATGTGGACGAGGTGAATAACCCACACGCATTCGAGATTATTTGTGGTGAGCGTAGATTTAGAGCAGCACAGATGGCAGGTTTGCAGACTATACCAGCTATTGTGCGCTTTGCAACCACTAAAGACCAATATTTTGAAATGGCACTTACTGAAAATCTTTTGCGTGAGGATATTTCATCCATCGAGGAGATGGCGGTTTACACACAGCTAATCAAACAGAGCGACTACACTATTGAGCGACTGATGGAGCGTTTTGCCAAGAGTGAAAGCTATATCCGCAGTCGCATACACCTTGTAAACCTTATTGAGGAGTACCACCCACTTATGCAGTGCGATGATGTCTCACTAACTGTTGCTTTGGAGTTGTGCAAATTCTCAAAGGAAACCCAAGCGGAGATATACGACAGCCATTATGCTGATGATGTTAATTGGCAAAATTGGCGAGGTGGTAAGGCTAAGGATATTATCGACACCCTGCAAAAGAGCTATTCTAGTAATTTAGAGGATTACTTCTTCGACAAAGAGCCGTGTTATAGTTGCCATTTTAATACGCAGGTTATATCACTATTCACTGAAGATAGCCTTTGCGGACGATGTACAAACCGCACTTGCCTAAAAGCTAAGAATACCGCTTATATAGTAGATAGAGCCATCAAGATCCACGAGCAAAACCCCGAACTACCACTTGCACGAGGTGAGTATCGCAACGATGATGATGCAGTGGAGCAACTAACGGCAAAGGGATATGAGATAAAGATTGTTGATTGGTGCAGTGAATGCCCAACACCTCCAGTGGCTGATGATTATGAGACAGACGAGGAGTATCAAGCAGAACTTGCCGATTTTGTGGAGCAAACTACCGAGCTAACCGAGAAATATCAAAAGGGAGAGATTGAAATGTTTGCCTTTGTTGGAAATAGAGGCGTTTCGCTATCTTATCGTAGAGTTGATGCAGGTGCAAATTCAGCAAGCACAGCAGAAACACCACTTGTCAAGCTACAAAACCAAGATAAGCGTAACAAGGAGATCGCCATTGAGAAGTCAATCGCAGATACCAAAGAGTTGGTAAAGGATCTTGATGTTACGCAGGGCGAGTTCTCAGCCCTTGAGGAGCAGATAACCTACTTC
>CAYJFE010000220.1:0-2097 GCA_964369165.1 uncultured Desulfovibrionaceae bacterium
GCAAACGCACAAATCTATTCACAAAGGCAAGCCACAAGATATTTCTCTTCAACTTGATAAGCTCATTTTGTCTGATAATAGGGATAGTTCTAGCAAGCTTGATACTTTCAAGTTTTCTGGACAGGCTCATATTGAAGAAAATGGAAGAGGTTTCAATCTTGAACACTACAATGGAAGAGAAATCAAGCCAACTCACACAATTAGAGAAAAACATCTTTCAGCAAGAATATCATCTCAAAACAATTCAAACCCTTGGAATGGAAATCATTCAAGAAAAGAAACTGAATGGAACTATGGAGAGCGTGATTATTCTTCCCCATGGAATGAAAGCGGAAACAGGTTGGCAACTTCACGGCAAGGAAGCCATCAAATTGATAAAGGAATAAGTTATGAGCGAAATAGAGAACTATCTTACTCAAATATTAGAAGAAATGCAGACAGAACAGAGAGAAACTCTTTCAAGGGAAATTCAGCTTTTAGAAGATTTCAAGACCCAAATAAGTACGCAAGTAGAAGAAAATTCTCAAGAAGTAATGAATTTGTTAGAACGATTCGAAGAATTGCACACGGAAATTATAACGTGGGAACAGTCATTAAAGAACTCAGCCGCATCATACAAGGAATTAGTAACACAATTGTCAGAGCTTCATACAATGCTCAAACAAATCAACTAGGTAAAACCTCTTCTATCTATAGAGGAAGATAATTTTTAACTCCAAAAAAGGATATACCATGAAAACAATAAATCATCATTTAATAGCTAACAGTAAGGGCGGTTGCGGAAAAAGCACTACAGCTATGCTCTTAGCGTGGTACTACCAAGAAAAAAGGCTTGAAACAACAAACTTTGATTATGACTTTGCTTGTGGTTCTTTTAGGCTTTTCAAGTCGCTAAATATAAGCCCTCTTATTTTAAGGGGTGAGGGTTGTTCAGATGAAAATTTCGCTAAGTGGTCAAAAGCACTTGAAGAAGCAACTCATGATACAATCACAGATTATAATGTAGAAAGCTTTGAAAACGTAAAATATCAAATCCTTGAATATAATTTATTTGAAAGGCTTACAACTGAAAAAAAACATAAAATCTATCTTCATATGCCGTTTACAGGAGGAGCGGACGTTCAACCATGTATAAATGGCTTCAACAGAATTTCTGGAATATTTGAAAATCAAGTGAATTATATCTGCTGGTTACATAAGTATCATGGTGAAATAGATAGAGATATGTTTCTCAAATTCTATCAAGAAAACAGTCATAAAATCAAAGCCGTTGTAGACCTTCCACGGGATTCTGACTACAATAAAGATGCTATGGGAAAAATGCTTATGCGAAATTATAGCTTTACAGATATATTAAATTCAACAGAGCCACGACATCAACAGCTGATTTCTCAAACCACGTACATGGCATTAAAAAAAGAATATTATAACGCCATAGAAAAAAATAATCTTGCTGAACTATTACAATTAGTTTGATAAAATAAAAGCTCAATCTTCACAAAAGAGGATTGAGCTGTTTAGATAATACCTTGTTATCTAGAAAGATAAGTCGGGGTCTTTTATTTTTCCAAACGTGTTACCACTTTTCATAAATTCCTGTCTAGCCACTTCTTTTTCTTGTAAAGCTTTTTCATTCGAGTATACATATATACCTACAGAAAGAACAAGAACAGAACAAACAGTAGCAGCAATAATAATCATTTTCTTTGAAATCATAATCATAGTTTTATAAATTCCTTTTTTGGCGTAATAAATAATGTTTTAACTATTGAATATCTTGAGTAAATATTTTTTTTACTAAAAAGACAAATCTGGATCAATTGTTTTTTTAAAAGTATTCTCATAGAAATCGGCTCTTGCTTGTTCTTTGGCTTGTTTTTCTGAGTAGACATAAACACCAATGGAAATAACAAGAATAGAGCAAACAGCGACAGCAATCAGTATAATTTTTTTTGAAATCATAGTTTTATAAATTCCTCTCTTGTGGTAACAAATATATTATTTTTAGTCTGTAATAATTGACTAAAGTTCATATTCGCTCGATATTTGTAGAATTCTACAATGCAGAAGACTACAATGTCAAATACTATTTTGATA
>CAYJFE010000221.1:0-2081 GCA_964369165.1 uncultured Desulfovibrionaceae bacterium
AAAGATTTTGGTCTTCGACACAAAATCCTCACTCACAAGAAGCGTCCCCTATAGTATTAAGGCGTTTCGTTCGCTAAAGATTTGTTCACGATGTTCACAGTGTGAAAGATTTTGGTCTTCGACAGCTGTACAATAATTAGGCAGGCTGACAGTTCTTGTTTAGATTTTATACAGGTGTTGAATTTTGTATAATGTAAAATATACTATTAAAATAATATCTTATGCTGTTTTCAGCTTTGGCACGCCTCTTGCTATATAGATGCCATAAGAGAGAAAAATTCTTCTCAGAAACAATATAAACATATACATATAAAAAGGAAAAAATTATGTCAAAAAAATCAATTATCACCGTATTATCAATGTTAGGTATTTTCACATTTGCCTCTATCAACACAGCAGAAGCCAATGTGATCAGCGCACAAACATCAACAGCTTATGGTCTAGGTACAGGATTTTTAGATCACGGTAAAACTGCAAACAGTGAATATCAAGAAATTATGGCTTCATTATCTGCCAATGAGAAAGCAGAATTTATCCAAGTACAAGATGCTTACTTAGACGAAATGAAAGCAATCAATCTTGAATTGAATTTTAGGCAAACAGGTCACAATGTGGCAGTTGTACATGGTGAAGGGCAAAATTCAGCAGTTGCTGACAATGCAAAAAGAATTGCTAGTCTTCACAAAGCAGCAAGTGAAAAAACAGCCGCTTTCAAAAATTATGTGGAGGAAAATTACGCACTATAAAAAAATAAGCATTAAACTTCTTAAATGATCAAAGCTCCAAGCATTCTAGCTTTCCCCCTAAAAGCTAGAAGTCAATATAAGAAATAAACTCTAATCCCCCGAAAGTCAGCTTAAAGGCGTGTAGATATAGTCTACACGCCTTTTTGCCATTGTATTTCACATCGCCATAAATGGGTATGTTTCTATGCGCGCACTGCGCCCTGATTTGATGTTTTCGTCCTGTGATCAGCTCGATCTGCAAAAGTGTGAAGTCTTGCCCCGAGCTAGTATCCTTTTTATGTGATAAAACTTTCACCTTTGATTGAGCAAATTTTGCTTCTTGCTTATTTGCAGAATTGTCGACAAAGGTTTTTTCTCTGCCTTCTTTATCTTTTTTTATAATAAGCCAATCTTCCCACAATACTTCTTTATCTTCTTCAAAATATCCCTCAACCAAGGCAATATAATATTTTTTCAAGTCAGAATTATCTTTAGCATGAAAGGCTTTATGAAGTTTTTCTAAATAATTGTAAGATTTAGCTATAAGCAAAAGGCCGCTTGTGTCTTTATCAAGCCTATGCGCTGGAGTAGGCATAAAGGGCGCTTCCTTATATTTTTCTAATAGGGCAGAATGTATGGAGAAATCTTGCTTGCTGCCGCCCTGCACGGCTATTCCGCAAGGCTTGTCGATAACAAGTAAATCTTCGTTTTCAAAGATGATTTTAAAATCAAAAGCTGGAATGCTCTTTCCTTTATTTGAGATGGGAGCAGTATTTTCATTCTCTTGTTTTAATTGCGCAAAGGGAGGTACGCGAATTTCGTCATTTTCTTCAATGCGATCAAAGGCTTGACATTTTTTCTTGTTGATACGCACATCGCCTTTTCGTATCCACTTATGTGCTTCGCTTGTGCTAAGAATAAATTTTCTTTGCAGATAATTGAAGATTTTCTGATTACTTTCTTCTGGAGTGACTATAAAAAATTTTGCCATAAAATTTCGCTTGTTCAAACATTGTATGTAAGGGATATAATTATATTTTGATTCAAGCCATTGTGCAAAGGAGTGGCTTTTAAGTAAAGGGGAAATTGTGTAACATAATGTAACAAAAGTTATAAAAATAATTTATAAAAAATATTATCATAAGACACTGAAAACAAAGAATAAAAAGCTCGACTATGATTTTTAAATTCTATTAAAAAACTTGCGCCTTTGCTAAAAAAGAGATAAGAAATGCAATTACTTTATTGAAAAAAAGCAATATTGGATAAAGGGCTATGTTTCTAAACTCATTCTTTTGCGTTTTTTCTGCTAAAAAGATGATTTTTTACTCAGTTTATGTATGTTTTTATACACTG
>CAYJFE010000222.1:0-2080 GCA_964369165.1 uncultured Desulfovibrionaceae bacterium
CAAAATCCTCACAGCGCAAGAAACGTGGTTCTTGCTTGTTCGCTAAAGATTTGTTCGTCTTACTCACATGGTAATACCCCCAATCAATAACATTAAATTTTTTCGTAAGGATTGTGTCTGCAATTTGTTCAAAGATAAAATCTAATTTACTCTTATGCCATAGTGAATATGCTGCAAAATAAAGATTTAACTCTTTTTCATCTGTTATTATGTTTTTACCGCGCAAGTTAATAAACTTCCATGGTTGCCTTTGTTCTTCTGTACCAAGAGCAGCTAAAGCTAATTTTCTAAAAGCTTCAAAATTAATAGAAGATAATGCGGATAATTGATTCTTATATGATTCTATCATAACTATTTTCCAATAATCTTCTCTTGATTAGGTTGCCTTAAGTGGTGTTGATAATTTTTTAAAGCTAACTCTTTAGAGCTATTCGCATAACAGTACTCACAAAGATGTGGGCAAGTATTATACTCACCTATATCCTTGCTTTTGATACAACCACAGGCTTCACGTTGCCCGGTTTCCTCTGGTGGCATTGTTATATAGCTTATATTCTTATTGCTGTCAGGAGAGTCAAACAAGCTTAGTTGTTGTTCTATTACTGCATATCCAATATGGTTCATTAGAATTTTATCGTGTGAGAAAAGCTTTACCATAAGTGTATCGTCAATACATTTATTCTTTAGGATTCCATATCTCTGCAAGTCAACTTTTTCACCACATGTAGCTAACTCATAATTCCATTCTTGATTCAATTGTGATAAACTAGAAGCAAAAGACTTCATTTCGTGATAAGTGAATTCGCGATATTCTGTTTCAAGCTTTGAAAGATTACTCTTAACTTTACGATACTCTGTAATATCTATAAAACTAAACACGAGTTTTTCAGTATAACCTTTAAGTTTTTCAGCGGTATAATGAATTCGTTCCAATAAAATCTCTTGTGTAAGCTTATCAGAAAGCAGCAAGGGGTCATTTCGCCAAATAACATGTCCCTTGCCTAAGGTGTCAACTAACTTCTTGAAAGTATCTATTCGCTCTTCAAGCTTTGGAACTCCAAGTTCTAGTTTTTCTTTTTGATAATTATTTAGAGAAAAGTGAATGTATGTGTTTATATTTTTCGATTTTAATCTAGGAAGATAATTAAATAATGGCTTAGGATTTTTTGACCAAAAGACAATGAGTTTTGTTGCATCATAAGAAATGTAATTTTTTTTGCCATTGAATGGGTTTGTCCAAGTCGAGTATCCTTTTTGAAGACGGTGAAAAAACCAATCAGCATAGAATGCAGGTATGTCGGTGCTTCTACTTGCAGAAACAATAACAGGTGCTTGAGCTGTAACTAATTCACCACTGTCGCTTATAATTTCTTTTTTATTGCTAGACCTACTTTTCACTTTGCCCTCTAGTTTATTAGTTGCTTTCTGTGAATTTTTCTTCCTATTTTAATGAGCACTCTTCTAATCTTCTTTGCTTCTTTGCCTTTGCAAGAATCTTTTTTTGTAGCGACTTATCAAGGGAATCATTTATTCCCTCTAAAAAATTTATAATATGCTAATCGGTTGTTTTGACAACTTTCCCCGTGGAGTCAAGTATCGAGCGCACAGGTTCAGGCCTGCAAATATATCCGACAACAAGTGAAGCTAATAATGCTGAAACATGGATATATCCAACATAAACCCCCATAGAGATATCAAGAACATACATAATTACAAGTGATAGCGTGCTCAGGGTAAAAATAATAATACTCAAATTGAAAAAGAATTTTTTTAGTTTTAACAAAAAGTTTCTCATTTTTCTGCTCACAAATATAAGATAATTTATATTATCATGCTCTTAGTAAATCTGTCAAAGGCTTAAATTTCTAGCATTTGATTATAGTTTAAATTTAGTAAAAATTTCTACAATAAAATTTAAAATTTATCTAATAGATGAATACTTTCAATTTAAACAAGTTATCAATTACTAGTGGGTAATAAATAAAAACCACGCATAAGTCATGTAAAAAACAAGATTTCACCATCACCTTTGCATGGTTTTTAAATCTTACAAAAAGCATTTTTAAGTCTAAATAAATAG
>CAYJFE010000223.1:0-2057 GCA_964369165.1 uncultured Desulfovibrionaceae bacterium
TTTATTAAAAAAAAGAGAGCCATAAGGCTCTCTTCAATATATCGCTACAAGCTAAAACTATTTTACAGTTTCTTTCAAAGCTTTACCAGGTGTGAATTTAACAACTTTAGTTGCAGGGATTTGGATAGCTTCTTTAGTGCGTGGGTTGCAACCTTTACGAGCAGCACGTTGTGATACTTTAAAGCTACCAAAACCTGTTAAAGTGATCGAATCACCTTTAGAAAGGCATGATGTAATAGCTTCGATAGTTGCGTTTAAAACTTCTTCAGTTTTAGCTTTGCTAGGAAGCTCTGCTTTTTTTTGTATTGCGTCAATTAATTCAGCTTTAGTCATGATAATTCTCCTTAGAATCTTTATAAGAAATATAAAGGCACTTTATATGGCAAATGTTCAAATGTCAAGCAAGAATAAGTAATAATCGCATTTTTTTGAAAACCTTGCACCTACTACAATTAAATTTCAATAATTGCAACCCCTTAGAAAAATTCTAAAAAAACATCATAAGCCACTTGATTTCTAAGGGAAAGTTCTTTCTCTTGCGTATGACAACTTTGGGAGTAAAGAAGTATAATTTTCATACTATAATCCTTATAATGGATAAGATATTCGCTAAAACTTGACATTTTCCCTAAATAGAGTACTATTTTTTCTCCTTAATTAGTACATAATAATCAAATAAGTTATGTTTAATGACAAAAAAGTAATTTTTTTAGCTAAACACATAGCTTTATATAAGTAAAAATGGAGTAAGTTATTATGATGTTTCAACCTGATGTAGAAACCCTTCCAAGAGAAGAGCTTGAAGCTTTACAACTCAGACGCTTGCAATCCTTAGTTTCACGCGTGTATGCAAATGTGCCATTTTATCGTAAAAAATTCGACGAAATGGGTCTTAAACCTGAGCACATTAAAAGTCTTAATGATGTAAAACTCCTACCTTTTACTGAAAAACAAGACTTGAGAAATAACTATCCATTTGGAATGTTTGCTGTGCCTCGTGAACACATAGTGCGTTTGCACGCTTCTAGCGGCACCACAGGCAAAGCAACAGTTGTTGGCTACACAAAAAGAGATTTAGATAATTGGGCTGATATGATAGCAAGAAGCCTTGCAATGGCAGGCATCACTCAAGACGATTTCTTGCACAACGCATTTGGTTATGGCCTTTTCACTGGCGGTCTTGGTGTTCACCACGGCTGTGAACGTCTTGGAGCAACTGTCATTCCAATGTCAGGTGGTGCAACAAAGCGTCAAGTGCAAATTCTCAAAGATTTTGGCTCAACTGCAATCTGCTGCACTCCCTCTTATTTACAATATTTGTACGAAGCTATACACGAAGCTGGTCTCACAAAAGAAGATTTCAAACTTCGCGTGGGTGTATTTGGAGCAGAACCTTGGACTGAGGGCATGCGCCGTGACATGGAAGCAAAGTTCGGCATAAAAGCTATGGATATTTATGGACTTTCTGAAATCATGGGTCCTGGTGTGGCTATGGAATGCCACAACGAGCAAAAAGGTATGCACGTTATGGAAGATCATTTCTATGTAGAAACCATAAATCCTGTCACTGGCGAAGTTTTGCCACATGGTGAAGAGGGTGAATTGGTTATTACTACACTCACAAAAGAAGGTATTCCATTAATTCGCTATCGTACACATGACCTTACTACTATTGATAACACACCTTGTTCTTGCAGTCGTACATTTAATAGAATTTCACGCTTGCAAGGCAGAAGCGATGATATGCTTATTATCCGTGGCGTAAACGTTTATCCACAACATATTGAGCAAATCCTTATGGAAGCAGAAGGCACAAGCGCGCATTATCAAATTATTGTTTCTCGTGAAGGTTCACTTGATAATATTGAAGTTCAAGTGGAAGTTGATGAAGCTAACTTCTCTGATGAAGTACGTAAATTGCAGAAAGTTGAAAGCAATATACAAAAAGCAATCAAAGAATTCCTTGGCGTCAGCGCAAAAGTACGTCTTGTCGACCCTCGCACTATCAAGCGTTCTGAAGGGAAGGCTGTGAGGGTTATTGACAATAGACCTAAGGA
>CAYJFE010000224.1:0-2035 GCA_964369165.1 uncultured Desulfovibrionaceae bacterium
CTGCTGAAAAAATGAAAATGCGTGGCGAGCATATTGTGCCATTGTCGAGTCAATGCCTTGAGATTTTGCATGAACAAGAGGGCTTAAATGATACTTTTATTTTTCCTTCAAATCGAGCGAATAAACCTATTTCTGCTATGGGTGCTTCTGCGGCCATTCGAGCAATGGGTTACACGAAAGAAGAAATGACACCTCATGGCTTTCGAGCAATGGCAAGCACTTTGCTTAATGAGAATGGCTATAATCCAGATGTTATTGAAAAATGTTTAGCCCACGAATGTAAAAACAAAATTCGCGCTATCTATAATCGAGCGCAGTATATGCCCGAGAGAGTTAAGCTTATGCAAGATTATGCTGATTTGCTGGATAAACTAGCGACAGAAAGTTAATTCTATTCATTTTATATAATAAATAATTAATTAAGGGGGTTCAAGGGGGAGGAAAATCGAAGATTTTATCCCCCCTTGTATTTATGCTGTTAGCACAAAATCCTACTAAAATGAGAGGCTTTGCTCTATTGCAAGCCTCTTTTCAATTTAAATAAAAAATCTAAAGATTTTTCCTTAATTCGGAGCTGATTTAATTAAATCTTATTATAACTTATCTTAGGAAATTGCTGGGCGAGCTCTAATAATTTTTTATTAGACTATAACTCAATAAGATGAATAAAAATCAGCCCTGCAACCCTTTGGGTTTTGTTCTGATTTTTATTCATCGTATTTTCGCTCACTCGGGCCGTGAGGGGCCTTAACTCTAATCGAGTATATGAGGTAATTTATGTCAAACAAATCTCCATTTAAATGTGTTTTCCATGTCAACAAGAATCCCTATTCAAAAGGCGACCTCCGTCGCGTGAAGAATATAGTCGGGCATTGCATGGCGAAAAATCGTCTTGAAAAGCTCAATCACATCAACGAAAATCCATTGTTGCCTAATAGGCACAATAATATGGATAAATTGGAAGAAATCTTTCTTGCTTCTGAAAAGAAGCTTCTCAAAGGCGAAGGCAAAACAAACAAGAGAGCAAGCCACAGCGTGATGGCTGAAATTGTTGTTTCTGCTTCTCATGGATTTTTTGATAGCCCTGAAAAAGCGCAAAAATGGGAAGAGGCGGCAATAGCCTATCTCAAAGAAGAATTTGGAGAAGATAATCTTGTTGCTTATTCTGTTCATTATGACGAGAGAACGCCTCATATTCATGCTTTTGTAGTGCCTTTGAAGGATTATTTGCACCCATCGAGAAAGCATAAAGAAACAGGCCTGCCGAAAATTGATAAGAAAACAGGCAAATTATACGAATATGAGAAGAAAGTCTATTATAACGACAAGTTCTTTGATAACAAATGCAAAGCAAAAATAGAGGCACTTGTGGCAGCAGGTAGAGCTCACGAAACGGCTCTTGGCAAAATGCATACAAGATACGCTGAATGTATGCAGACTCATGGCTTACAGCTTGAACGAGGCGAACTTGGCGGCGAATTGCAACATTTAGAGCCTTCGGAATATTGGGGCATGATAGAAAAAGAAGAGGCTCCAAGTAAAATGGAAATTAGATTTTCTCCTGATAGAATCCAAAAAGAAATCAAAGAGTTAAAAGCTAAAGTAAAACGCCTAGAACAAGAAAATTCTCTCTTAAAAGACGAAAATATTACTTTTAAAAGGAAAACAGCATTTTTTGAAGAACAACAAACAAAAGAGTTGGATTTTTACAAAAAAGCATATGATGATTTGTTGTTGGATAACTCAAAATTAAAAGAAATTGCCAATCTCTTTCGACCTGTGCCAATTTCTAAAATTGAAGAAATTAAAGGCAAGAAATATCCAGAAGTCATTGTAGATAAAGAGAAAAAAATCAAAATCAAGAATGTGCTTGATGTGTTGATGTACTGCGAAAAAATGCCTTATAAAAAAGCAATATATTTCCTTTTGGAAAACTTTGAAATGCCGCAGGTTGCGCAAGTCCTCGGGCAAGATGTACTATGGCGCAATCAAGAGCTATTTCAAGAGGCTATCATCAAGAAAAATGCGTATAAGG
>CAYJFE010000225.1:0-2031 GCA_964369165.1 uncultured Desulfovibrionaceae bacterium
CCGCCCACTAAATCTACCTTAGAACTTACGGCTAGAATCGCGTTTGGTTCAATGTAAAGCCCATCGCTATCAGCCAAAACAAGGCTTGTGGTGTTTACATTTGTATTTAGCAAAACTTTAAATTGTGAGGCAGCATCAATGTTTATACCTTCATTTACAGTCAATGTACCATTTTGAACTTCAAGCATACCACCATTTTTAATTTCAGCTTTACCTTCAATTACAACAAGAGTACCTAAAGAATATACTCTAGCTTCTGCACCGCTTATGTGATTAACAATGATATTGCCCTTTACAGTGCCACCATCTGTAGGATTAGAGGCTATTCCTAGTCCAAGTGTGCCATCTGTAACAGTAATATTGCCTGTGCTTAAGGCTGTATTGTTATTTCCAGTAAGAATCAGTACGCCACCGCCTGAAATTGTACTGTCGGCATTGCCTTGTCTATCTGCTACAATGCCTGCAAAAGTGCTTGTGCCACTATAAGTATAATCACCTGCGGCAACAACTGCGCTCGATTCGTTCGTATAAGCATTTATGCTTGAAAGTGTTTGGTATTGCGCATAACCATTAATCTTGAGTACGCCTTGATAATTATCGCCAAACAAGTCTTTTTTGAAGGCGGCAATCAAATCATCATAGTTATCAAGCAAAATAGGATCTGCAGAATTTGTATTGGCATTCAGCACAATATTTGTACCATTATTGCCCACAAACAGACTATGTACACTTTGATTCGTATTATCAAGGCTTACAAAATTATAGCCTTGGTCATCAAGATTTATAGTAGCAAAATCTTTTGTATTAGCTGTGAGTCTTTGGTCTAAAAGAATAAGTGTGCCAGAACTAGCTGTTTGTATTGTACCATTTGTGCCTATATAAATTTCTGCCCCTGCGGTAAGTGTGCCATACTCAACTTGAAGTGTGCCCTCTTGAATGGTAAGCTTACTCGAAATGCTTGTATCATCGAGAGCAACAAGTAGAGCATCAGTGCCATTTACAGTAAGTGCACCAGATAAGCTACCTCCTCGCAGCCTAAGTGTTCCGTTTGTAAGAGTGGTTGCACTATCTAATTTAATATTTACCCCTTCAAGTGTAGCTCCATTTGCTAGATTAAGCTCTCCGCCACCATTTAATGTAAGAGTGTTTTTACTAGCAAATAAAGATCCTTTGTCTATAAAAATTTTACCCTCTTGTGCACTTGAGCTAAACTGGTTTACATTTGCCGTATAGCCGAAATTAACGATAAAAGAGCTTCCCTCAGATATTGTAAGCTGGCTTGTATCATTCATGCTAAAGTCGGCTACATCAACCGTACCTTTCGTCAGCATAAGATCAGCATCAGTAAGCGAGATTGCTCCGTGTATCAAGTGCGTATTACTATTCTCAAAATTTAGTGTTAGACTTGCCCCATTTGAAACACTTATACCACCCTCTGAAAGGACATAGCCAGAACCTGTGTTTGTAACACCTTGCCCTGTAAGCACAAGGTTTACGTCAGTGCCTGAAATAGTGGAGTTTGTACGCTCTGGGCTTGTATAGGTGTTTTTCACAAGGTGTGAAATAGTGGTAGTGCCTGCATAGTCCAAATCCCCAGCCATAAGGCTTTCTGTTGGTTTATTCCAAGCTTCTTTTACACCAGAAAGGCTGACGGTATCAATGCTCACACCCAAAAGTTCGATGGTGCCTTCAAAAGCAGAAGCAAAAGCCTCTGTTTTAATTTCATTTTCTAACGACAAGTAAGTAAACTCGTTGAGCGTACCACCACTAATGCCTGCAATCTTTAGTTTAGAATTGTTTGTAGAGGTGAAAGTGCCGCCAATGATATTATTGGCGGTGAAGGCATCACTACCGCTAGCAAAATCTACAGTGCCAAGGTTAGCAATGGATAGATCAAGGGTGGCGCCGCTCATGTCAATAGCACCAGTGGCATTCGTAGAGCTAAGCTCATTACTGCCCATATTCATGCTTGAACCGCTTGCAAGGGTCAGTGTACCATTTGCTACGACAACATCAGCCCCCGCAGTCCAT
>CAYJFE010000226.1:0-1989 GCA_964369165.1 uncultured Desulfovibrionaceae bacterium
CCCTAATAACTCCTACGCTTGGAAATAATAGTGGCTACGCTTTAGATGATACTAAGCCTTCTAAATATTTACTTGAAATACAAAAATTTCTTTTATCAGGCGACACTTATACGCCTAAAACTCTTTATCTCACTCTAAAAAACACTTCCTACGGCTCAGGTTCGCCAACAACAATCTATAAATTCTATAAAAATAACACCACGAATGCACTCAAGCTTTTTATAGATTCTGACGACACTACAGGCTATACACTAGTTACAGATTCGCAAAGTATAGACGTAGCAGGCACTTCGCTTGCACGTGTGGATAATAATTTGGTAGCCGATATTGGCACAGCCGCTGATCCCCAACTTTTTTTTGGAATATCAGCTAATAGTGGCGGTGCAATTTCCAATAATTCTGATGTAAATTCTAACATCTATGCAGATTTTGTTGCTAACTATGCCTCTAGTTCTTCGCATGCTCTTGGTGGAGCGATTTCTAATGAAGGCAAAATAAATACAATCACAGGCGATTTTATAGCTAACTATGCAACTGCTTCTGTTACTGTCACTGCTTGTGGTGGAGCTATTTATAATAAAGAAGGCACAATAGGCACTATCACAGGCAACTTTATAGCTAACTCAGCCTATGGAACTTCTCCTAGCGCTCGAGGTGGAGCAATTCATAATAGTGGAGGCATAATAAGCACTATCACAGGCGATTTTATAGCTAACTATGCAGATTCTTCTAATTCTTCTGCTTATGCTGGGGCTATTTATAACGCGGGCGGCTCAATAACAACTATCACGGGCGATTTTATAGATAACTATGCAAATTCTTTTCCTGTAACTTCATCTAGCACTTCTTTTGCTCGTGGTGGGGCTATTTATAATACGAAAGCCTCAATAACAAGTATCATAGGCGATTTTATTTCTAACTCTGTCTCTACTAAGTCTACCGCTCGTGGTGGAGCGATTTATAGTTCTTCTTCTGTCTCTATAGCTTCTGAAATAGGCACTATCACAGGTGATTTTATAGATAATTATGTTTCTTCTAATACAGGTGAAGCTGGTGGTGGAGCGATTTATCTTTATCCTGCTAGCACAACACCTTCTTTAATAGGCAATATCACAGGCGATTTTATAGGCAATTATGCTAGCTCCTCAGCGAATGCTGCTCAGGCTGGGGCGATTTACAATGCTGCTTTTTGCAAAATAAATAATATCACTGGTGATTTTATAGCTAATTACGCGAGTGGCACTGATTCTGTTAATGGTGGGGCGATTAATAATTTAAGCACAATATACTCCATCACAGGCGATTTTATTGATAATTATGCGAGTAGCACTGATTCTGTTAATGGTGGGGCGATCAGAAACATTCTTTTAATAAAAAATCTTTCAGCTTCTTTTATTAATAACTCAGCCAGAGGCACTTCCGCTCTTGGTGGAGCGATTTATAATACGGGACAAATTAATATTTCTACCTCAGATTTAGCAAGTACAGCTACTAATAAAAATATACTCTTTAAAGGTAATTACATTCAACAAGGGGCAACTGTCACTTCAAATGCAATTTATAATTCTTCAAGCGCTGGCATTATAAATCTTAATGCCCTGAATGGCTATAGTATTACCTTTGAAGATGCTATAAGTGGTGGTGACACTACAGCAACATATGGCACAATCAATATCAATATGGTAGGAACTTCTACTGACCTTAAAGAAGGAAACAACCTCTCTACATCTGCCCCTACTAACGGTACAGTAAACTTTCAAAATGATGTACTTGGTAATATTGTGAATATGTACAATGGTACGCTAAATATTGGAAAAACAGGGGAAAGCTCTGAAATTGAAATGAGCGGGCTTGTACTTAAAAATGGCACAACAAACATTCTAGTCAACACAGATTTTGCAGTTGATACATTCACGTATGAAAGTGGCGCGCTAAATCTAAATGGCGCACTTGCCACAACTACTACAAATATCAAGAATAATCTTACTA
>CAYJFE010000227.1:0-1980 GCA_964369165.1 uncultured Desulfovibrionaceae bacterium
GACTGACTACAAAGAAGAAGAGGGATTGCTGAATTTGCCTTTGTATTTGTTGGGGGTTATGGACGAACAAGATTCTTGGGAGTCTTGGTTCAAAACTCAAGTTGAGCGAGGTCAAGCAGACGCAAAAGAAGGCCGCGTAAGCTCACACGAAGAAGTAGAAGCAAGAGCACAAAAACGCAGAGAAAATTTACTTGCTAGGCATTCGTAATATAGCCTATGTTCTCTTAGCACTTGCGCGGTTATTTTTTGTTGTTTGCGTATATCTGCCTTAAGGTTTTTATAGTCTATATCTATTTCTTCAAATTTTTTTATATTTGTTTGTTCTTCAATAAAGCCTTTTAATTGCCTTTTAGGAATGGCTTTGCCACCAAGGGATTCTATTTCGATAGCAAGAGCGTCTTCCATTTCGCTTGAAAGATATTCGGCATCTGTATCAAAAGTGGCTTCGTATTCTTGCTTTGCATTATCGACAAAGTCTTCTATATATTTTGTTTCTGGAAGCTCTTGCATAAGCATGGTGATAAGTGTGTCGCCATCAGTATTAAAATATTCGGCCGCATCGTCAAGAGATAAGCCCTTTGTTTCAGTGAAAAGTTTTTTATAGCGACCGTTGTTATCCCATTCTTCACGGATTTTGAAGGCTGTTTTTTCGGTGACATAGCCAAGCATTGAATTGAAGTCGATTTTGTTTTTACTTCTAAAATCAGCAAGTGCTATATAAAAAGTAGAGCTTTCAATGGCGGCGCGAGCTTCTTCTTTTGCTTGCCTTTCTACATCACGCAATTCTTTTGTTTTGCGAAGTGAGATTATGGCATCAGCTTTTTGTTTGGCTTTATTTACAGCTTCTTGATAGTTATTTATTTGCTCTGGTGGAATGTTATAAATTTTTTGTATATCGTCATCGTTTATAAGTGAGAGGCTATCAAATTTTGCTTTTGCTTCAGCTATTTGCTCTTCAGTAGCAAGAAGCGAATCGAAGACTTTACGCACTTCATCGTTTAAATCTTCCGCTCTTAATAATTGTGTGATATAGCGGTAGACTGACATAAGCCAAGATTTAAATTGAGTGAAAGATGATTCAAGTTCGACTGATGGGGCTTTGCCTTCACGGAAATATGCCTCACCAAGGCGAGCAAATTTTTCATGTGTTTCGGTGGAGAGAGGTTTGTTGACATCAAAGTTTAGTTCTTTGCCAAGAGTTTCGTAGCTATCTTTTACCCATTGTGGCGCATTTTCAAGCATATAAGCGCGCTGAAGATTGTGTAAGAAATAGTGTGACATTTCGTGTAAAGTGGTGGAAAGGTTTTTTCGGTCTTGGAATATGGTGATAATTGATTTTTCAGTTTCATTTGAGAATTGAAACATACCACGCGGCTTTTTGTTTGTGGATTGGAAGTTGACATTCTCTTTATTTGTATTTATATTTTCTTTAGAAAAACTGTTTTGGCTCGAGATAGCGCCAGAGGTATCGTTATCGGTATGATTGGACTGCGCCCTTTCCCAAAGCAGTTTTTTGTTATTAAAATAGTCTTTTCTTACTGGGCCAGTAGAGGCTACACTATAAAAGTTACCGTTTTCATCATATTCAAGGCGAACCATGACGCGGCCATATTTTTTATTATCTAAGTTGGCAACTAAGTCTTTTTTTCTGTTGTGCTTGTCAACCGCATAGATGGCAGAAACATTATTTATAACATAATTAATAAACTCCTCGGTTGAATTAAAGCCTATTTGCTGAATTTCTTTTTTGTGTTGATTGAGAACATGAGATTCGTTTTCTGGAAGAATTTTTATTAGGCCCGCGTCAATACCTATTTCACTTGCTACATTGTTTGGTATTTGTCCAAATATGCTATTGTCCATTTCTTGCTCTTCTTGAAAAAACTTACTTGGCTGTGAAAGAAAGGTAGCCAAATCTTGAGAGGTTGAACCTTTAGGAAGTAGGCCATCATTGACAAGTTCGTTAGTCATTTCTTGGAG
>CAYJFE010000228.1:0-1963 GCA_964369165.1 uncultured Desulfovibrionaceae bacterium
GAATTATATAAATTTTGGCTGTTAGCACAAAATCTTCGCTCACATTTCTCTATTACTGAACCCAAGTATTTTCTTCTTGAGCTTCATTACTATTTTTATAGCCTGAACTTAGTAATTCTTCGCGCCTTTGACTATACTTTTCGTGCATTTCTTTGAAATTTTCTTCTGTAACTAAAGGTGCTTGCTTATTTTCAAATTCAGTCACTACTTCATTATTTATATTGATATAGCTTTCTTCTTCTATTTTATGCACATAGGCATTATTTTCGCCTGTGCCTATAACTATTGAAGATTCATTTTTCATATTATCAAGTTGAAGCGAATTATTGCCATCGCCCATTTCAAGCTCAGAATTTTCCACAATAAAGCTTTCAAAGGCATTATTTCCATCGCCAAAAGTAAGCGTAGAATTATTGAAATAAAGAGCGCTTATAGTATTATCGCCATCGCCTAATTCAATTTCAGAATCATAAACATCTTGAGCATCTAGGCTAATATTTCCATCTTCGCCCTTGACTGAGCTTTCACGCATTTCAACAATTTCCATAAGCAAATCGCCCATAGTTTCAATGTGCGAATTAGAAATACTATTGCCTGTATAGGTATTATCGCCACTTCCGAAATTGAGTGCTGACTCTAATAAATCATATATTTGCACATCATTATCGCCATCACCAAAAGCGATTTGTGAAGAAGATAGACTATTAGCTACGAAAGAGTTGTCACCATTGCCGATATTCACAGTAGAGCTATTCACAGTTGACATAGCTATAGTGTTATCGCCATTGCCCACATTGAAAGTGGAAGAAGTGCCGTCCGTTGTGAGGCGCTCAAGCCCAAGCACAAATAAATTATTGTTTCCATTACCAAAATTGATTGTAGACGTGTGCGAATCGAGAATATAACCCTTATTATTGCCATCGCCCATAGTCATCGTGGAATTGCTCAGAGCCAATTCCTCAAAAGTATTATTTCCATCACCTACAAGCATAGTGGAAGTGTGCAGATTGAGAATGTCAAAACTATTGTCGCCAGAACCAACATTCAAGGAAGAATTTTCAAGTTTCCAAGCATTTACACTATTATTACCGTCGCCAAGGTGAATCACACTATCATCAACACCTTTCGCAATATTTATGCTGTTATTGCCATCACCGCCCTTGATTGTGCTTTCGATAAGCCTTCTTGCGTGAAGAGTATTATCGCCTTCGCCTAAATCAACAGTCACGTTATCAGCATGCACATAGACTGTATCATTTCCGCTTCCAGACGTAATTGTAGCGTCATTGACTAGGTTGAAAATAATATCATCGCCAGTGCCTGTAGCTATATTTTTTCCGCTGATATTGATAATTGTGCTGTTGGCATTTGAGTCGAGATTATTGCCAGAAAATTCTTGTGTTGAGCCGTCTTTAGCGTAAATAGTTGTGCTATTTGAAAGGCTTGAATAAACGGAAACAGTGCCGTCTTTATTTTCTGTTATTGTGGTATCATCGCTGACATTAAGATTTAAATTCTGCCCACTTTTTGCTTGAAAATTCAAGGTGTACGTGCTGAGGCTTTCGCCTAAATCATTGGTATGTATATTTTCTTTAAGAGAGATATTCGAGCCTTGCGAAGATGTGAGATGTGCTTCAAAAGGAGCTGTTAGTTCCATTTCTTCCCAGTCGGCAAGAGTCATAGCATTTGCCCCAAGAAGGCCTGTAAGGGTCTTGTCATTTGGGATAGTCGCTTTAGTGTTTTGGCTAGAATTATTATGACTAGAGCTTGCCTGACTATTTTGATTATTTTGAGATGCAGAACTTTTGTTTCTACTATCTGCTATGGCTTCACTAAAAGCACTTTGAGACAGAGTTTGAGTCTTGCTGTAGCTATATTTTCCGTAAATAGAGCTATTGTCAGATGAAATACCGCTGATAGACATAGATAATTCCCCTTATTACAATAAATGAAAAAAATTCCT
>CAYJFE010000229.1:0-1956 GCA_964369165.1 uncultured Desulfovibrionaceae bacterium
ACTTCCCTTGAAGGTCGCTGTGACATTTTCCGCAATGTCTAAAATTCCGTTCTCATACGTTTTCTCAAATGTGGTATTGCCTGTTACTTGAACAGTGCCTAGGTTGTTGACACTGCTTGTAATAGTTTTATCAGCACCACTGAATTTGGCAATGCTTTCAGCTTGAATGGTTAAGGTGCCATGACTATTATTGTCCCAACCAATACCCTCACTAAAGCTTGTTGTACCGCTTTCTATGGACAATTTGTAAATGTTGGTCACATTACTTAGCGTCGTATTATTATGAATTTCCACAGAGCCGCTATTGCTAAGTGTAGCAAGTAAATTGCCCTCGGCCTTTAATATTGCCGTATTATTAGCTGCAACTTGAAATTCATTTACCTTAACAACTTCATTAAAGGTGGCAGTGGCTTTCGATGCTCCGCCGTCCACATTAATGACACCATTTGTCGTATTGATACCCACAGTATTTGAGAAAGTGACAGTATTTTTAATATTAAGCGTACTTGCGGCATCGCTAAACTTTAGCTTGTTTGCAATGGAGGTGCTACCGTCTACAGTAAGAGTTTTGCCTTTAGCAATCCAAATCTCACCACCACCAAGTATGTTTTTATTAAATGTGGTGTCAACGTTAACAGACGCAGATGCATTATTGGTCAAAGTACCTGCAACAAGTAAACCATTAGCTTGGCCGTTCACACCAAGATAAAGAATGCCGTTATTAATAAGCGTGTGATCACTGAGTAATACAGTTGTGTCAACATTGCCAGTTAATGCTAAAATTGCACCATTTGCAAGGCTTGAGCTTTTGCTATATCCTGCTTCTTCTGTATTATCAATAAGATGCGAGAAAGAAATTTCATAGTTAGCTTTCAAGTCACCTGCCATAATGGCTTCGTCTTTAATTGTGGCCTCGTTCGGCACAGAATTTAAGGAATAATAGCCAGTGAGATTTGCATAGTCCACCGTGCCGCTACCAGTCACAAGCTTTTTAAAATCCTCATCTTGTCCAAGATATACACTTTGAACCTTAGTAAGACCCGTCACAGTGAGAGTACCTGCATTTTGAAGCTGTTTTTTAACTGTGCCGTTCGCTGTAAAGTCAGTGATATTAATAGTACCAAGGCTTGAAATATTAACTTTAAGCGTACCATTTGCCGCTGTGCTAAAGCTTTGTGCATTTTCATTTATCACAAGCTTTGCATTTGACAAGTCAAGCGTGCCTGAAACTATTTCAAGCCCTGCGCCATTTGCAATATTCACAGTGCCATTGTTGTCTACAGTGCCGATAATGCTTTCAACTTTGTCATCTTTAGCATAAGCTGCAAGAGCATTATATTTTAAAGTGGCATTTTCCACCTTGATATTGTTCACATTGTCAAGCGTATTGCCAAGCGTAAAAACATTGTCATCACCTACCATACCCACAATGTTGATAGTGGTAGAATTATTAGAGCCATTAATTCTGTTATTAATAGTAATATCACCACCATCTAACATCTGAAAATTAAGGCTTTTATTATCTGCATTTACAGAGATAGCTCCGTTATTATTACCGGTAATGCGCATATACTTTGTGTTTGTAGTATCAAGCGTAGAAACAAAGGTTAAATCATTTGTGCTTTGAATAGCTATACCACTATTATTTATAAATGTCGTATCCACAATGATGGCATTGCCTGTATTATTAAAAGCTGTGCCTATGTTTGAACTAAATGAACTATTCATTATGGTGACAGTGCCACTGTTTTGTACAGCATTAGCTGCGGCATCATTTATAGTTACATCTTGAATGAGCAGATTATTGCTTGTGTTTGTGTTATTGACAACAGTATATGCATCAGCTCCATTAATCACTTGACCATTTCCAAAAATAGCAAGAGTTCCATTATCGTCAAAATCACCACCGTTAGCGTTTAGGGTTAAATTTTCGGTGAGGGAAAATGTGCGCACATT
>CAYJFE010000230.1:0-1939 GCA_964369165.1 uncultured Desulfovibrionaceae bacterium
CATCTATGCCACCGCCACCTTGTATGGTTGTAGCGTTAATGACAGGATTTACAGGATTTATGAGTACAATAAAGTCATTGCCAGCATCGCCGCGAATACCACCATCACCAGGAGTAAATTCGCCACTGTCAAAAATAATAGTGTCGTTCCCTTCACCTCCGTGAATGGTTGCACTTTGACCAAGATTGCCTCCGTCAATGGTAATAATATCATCCCCAGCGCCACCATTTATTAGTGGAGCAAGAATAGGGTTACTGTTTCCAACTATATTGTTGTTTATTGTGATAATGTCCTTACCATCACCGCCATTTATTTCTACGTGGCCTGAAACTACACCACCTATAGTAATTCTATCGTCACCCACACCGCCATTCACAAGAATCTGCGAGTTAGTAGTATCTTCAGCCCTTGCAGAGCCTGTAATATTAATAATGTCATTCCCCTCATTACCCTCTAACTTAAGAGTGATGTTGTCAGAAGTAATAACTAGGTTTTGATCTACAAATATGTCATCGTTACCATCACCACCATCTACTGTTGAACTATGGCCCACCGTCGTATCTACAGTAATAGTGTCATCACCAGTGCCCATATTGATTGTGATTCCTTCTAATGCTAATGCTGTGATATTGTCATCACCCGCTCCTGTATTAAGTGTGCTAGCTGTTTGTGTCTGGGTCAATGAAATATTGTCAGCATCATTGCCTGTTGTGAGCGTGCCAAATATAGAATGAAGCTTAAATGGTTGATTAATAGATGTAGCCAGTTCATAGCCAGAAGGCTGTGTTGCTGAATAAACATAGCTTCCAGCATTTTCATAGAGGAATAAACCGCTCGCGCTTGAGCCATCCATCAATTCAAATTTGTCAGTATAATATCTAAGTATATCTGTTGTAAAATTTGCAGTTACAGCTGTTTGTGTGCCCTCATAAAGAGTGAATATGATGCCAGAATGTGAGTCGCTTTGAAAAATTGTGCTCGCTCTTGAACCTGCACTACCTGAAGTGCCTGTCCAATCTGAAGATAAATGCACTTCAGAACCTACAATTTTTATTCCTATGGCTTCTAATTCTGCAAAACTTGTAATAGTGCTTGCACTTACACCAGAAAGTAGAGCTTCAATGGTATTATTTATAGAATCAGGCACACCATTAGCTCCAATATTAAATATATCAAAACCTTCGTCGCCTCTTATTGTGTCCGTAACATGTATTTCGCCTAAAACTTGGATAAAGTCATTTCCTTCCTCGCCATATATGTAGGCATTTGTAGTATCGCTGCCTATATCACCGCCAATAAGAATTGTGTCATCACCACTCCCCATGCGAAATATAGCAGCATGGCTCATATTTCCACTGATATTGATACTATCATTACCACCGCCTGCAAAAAGGGTCACTAAGGCCTCCATATTTCCTGTTACATTAAGTGTGTCAGCATCAAGTTCATTATCTTCGCCTAAGCGGATGAGGATGCCACTACTGCCAGTGTTGAAACCTTGTTTCACAGTGACAGTATCCGCTCCCGCCCCTGTATAAAATCGAACACTCCTGTGAATAAGTGACTCTACTATAATCTCGTCATCACCAATACCTGTATCAATGGCAACTGTGGAGGTGCTTCCATCTAAAATTTGTTCTGCCGTAACCTTATCATCACCAGCACCAGTACTAAGTGTTCCTCCTAATTGAGGGGCAGTAAATGTGATATCGTCATCAATATCACTTGTTGTGAGAGTAGTAGCATTTTTTATGGAATAAAGCTTGAAGGCTTGATTAATAGAGCTAGCAAGCGTATAGCCAGTGGGGGTATTGCTTGCATAAATGTAGTTTCCTGCATTTTCATAGAGATACAGCCCTGTGCCTTCTGAGGTAGAGCCAGCCATCAATTCAAGTTTTCCGTCTATATAACGCAGTACATCATTTGCGAAATCAGCTTC
>CAYJFE010000231.1:0-1878 GCA_964369165.1 uncultured Desulfovibrionaceae bacterium
AAAGACTTTAGCGAGCAAGCATTTTTGACACAAAATGCGCAGTGAGGATTTTGTATGCGAAGCATAGAAATCTATACAAATAAAGGAGAGAGGAGAATATAGAAACTAGTCAAATGCAACACTTAATGTGGAATTAAAGTTTTAATTTTTTAAAGGGGATTTATATGGAAAATCTAAGAAAATCAGTACTATTCACACCACTCATTATCTTTGCTACACTCATTATAGTGGGTATTATTGATGCAACAACATTTGTAAATACTTTAACTGGTTGGTTTGAAACCATCATGGTTAATTTTGGTTGGATTATCACCTTTATGGTAATGGCATTTATTATATTTTTGCTTACCATTCTTTTTCACCCAATTGGTCTTATTAAAATTGGTGGCGAAGACGCTAAACCAACTATGTCATACTGGCAATGGTTTGCTATCTCACTTTGTGGTGGTATAGGAACTGGCATTATGTTCTGGGCAGCTGTTGAACCTTTAGTATTCACCTTTGAACCAGCTCCAAGCCTTGGTATTGAACCAGGAAGCAATGAAGCTGTTTTATGGGCGATGAGAACCACCTTCCTTCACTGGACATTCACCCCTTATGCTATGTATATGCTTTTTGGTGTTGTATTAGCTTTTGCCGTTTATAACCTCAAACTTTCCCCACACGTTAGTTCTGGTTTTTATCTTCTTATGGGTAAAAAAGCTCTCAAACCAAAATTTGCAGCTGTTATTGATACTATCACAGCTTTTGCTCTTGTAGGTGGTGTTGCAGGTTCTTTAGGTTGGGGCTTACTACAGTTAGACCAAGGCATGCAAATGCTCTTTAATATTGGTGGTACAGATATTAGCGTAATTGCGATTTGTGCTGCTATTGTATTAGCTTATACTCTCACTTCACTCAGTGGACTTCACAAAGGTGTTGCATGGCTTAGTGACAAGAATGCTAAAGTGTTCTTATTCCTTATGATTTTCTTCTTTGTTATGGGTCCTACAGGTTATATCTGTAACCTTATGACAGAATCAGTTGGTTCTTACCTTAACTACTTTGTACAAGATACATTTGTAACAGGTCCTTTTGAAGACAGTGAAAACTGGCCACAATGGTGGAATATGTTCTGGTGGTTAGACTTTTTATCATACGGTCCACTTATGGGCTTATTGTACGCTCGTCTTAGCTATGGCCGTACAATTAGAGAATCTGTTTTAATGCACTGGGTTGTTCCTGCAGTATTTAGTATCATCTGGTTCTCTATCTTTGGTGCTGTTGTTTTAGATGCTCAATTCAGTGGCGTGATGGATTTCTATCAATTATATAAAACAGAAGGCATGGAAGTTCTTATGCTTGCAGCTTTTGACTTGCTTCCATTTGCTTCTATTCTAAAACCAATTTCTCTTATCGTTATTGCTCTATCATTCGTAACATTGGCTGATACAATGGTTTCAACTCTTGCAGCGCTTTCAATGCGTCAAAAAGATAGATACAATGAAGATACAAGAAAAGAAGCTCCTGCAACAGTAAAAATTATTTGGGCTCTGCTTATGGGTGGTGCGTCACTTATCTTTACACTCACAGGTGGCATCGATGGTCTTAAAATGGTAAAAACTTTTGCTGGTCTTCCTGTTGTTATTATTGGTATTGCTATGCTTATAGGCTTTATCAAATACTTCTGGAAACACAACAAACGTGGTGTATTTATCGAAACTTTAGATTATCACCAAATGCGTTTAGATGATGAAGCAGCAGAAGCAGCCGCAAAAAATAAATAATTAGAATTAATTAGAAACATAGAGCAATTGCCCCATGCGGTAATTGCTCTACTTTTTTACTTGGAGAAAACTATGGCAACAAAAATCCTTTCAAAAAAATCACTTATCGAAG
>CAYJFE010000232.1:0-1850 GCA_964369165.1 uncultured Desulfovibrionaceae bacterium
TGATTGAGGTTTTCCTCGCCATTCCATAATTCTTTCAAGGCTTCTGATGACTCGTTCCGCAGGAAGAGAAAAACCAACTTCAATATCTAATCCTTCACGGTTAAAGTCGTCTATCACATTAAAAAGACGAATACTCCTGCCATCTTGCAATTGATCGTGCATAAAGTCCATAGACCAAGATTCATTAGCTTTTTTCGGTACAAAAAGCTTTTCTGGCTTCTCCCTTGTAAGTCGTTTTTTAGGTTTAATACGTAAATTAAGCTCTAATTCTCGATAGATACGATACACTCTTTTGTGATTCCATTTGTGTCCACAAACATTGCGCAAATGAAGAAAGCAAAGCTTAAAACCCCAAGTTCGATTTTCTTCCGTCAAGGCCAGAAGCTTTTGAGCTATAATTTCATTATCGTTTGAAAGTTCTTTTTTATAGTAATAAGCACAAAGACTTACAGAAAAAGCCTCACAAGCCAAGCGTATCGAAACGTGCTTTTCGCTTACGATATGTTTTGCCATCTTTACTCTTGAAGACGGCTTTACCACTTTTTTTCAAGTGCTTCCTGAATAATTTCATATTTTAGCTGAGTTTCTGCATACATCTTTTTAAGACGAGCATTTTCCTTCTCAAGCTCTTTCATGCGGTTGACAAGCGAAATGTCCATGCCACCATACTTCGAACGCCATTTATAGAAGCTTGCCTTGCTCATGCCATGCTCTCTGCATAGTTCAGCAACTGGGATGCCGCTATCTGCTTGTTTCAAAATTGATAAAATCTGATTGTCTGTAAATTTAGCATTCTTCATCGAAAATCTCCTAAGAAAGTTGTATCAGATTTTCTACTGGAATGCACTACTTTTTTTAGGGAGTATTACCTTTATTTTGAGGCAATATCTGTAGGTGTATCACTGGCTCTCGACCAAAATCCTACCCTTCGTGTGAGTAAACAATATGTTGACCAAATAATCTCATCAAAAGATTTTTCCGACACTATTTCTTCAAAATATCATACACATACACCCAAAAAAATTCTTGCAAGAATCAACTATATTAAGGACAAATTATTAAACTATGAACACATACCTAAATAAGGTTAAGTTAAGAATTGAGCAAGGAAAAAAAGATGTTGCTCTCTTGCATAAAATATATTCAAACTCATATGGGATTGAGGAACATCTAGTTATAAAGAGCAGTATTTGCCTTGGCTTATACAATTTGATCGAAGGAACTATGCATCAACTTCTAGAAAATGTTATTTTATATACATCTGATAAAGAGGTACCCTTTAGCCATCTAAGTATTCAACTGCAAAAACAGTATTTTAAATTTGCAACACTGGGTAAAAATCAACAGGTTTATAATCTGCGCACACTAGAATCGGTTGCCGATTCAACGTTTTGGGAACTTGACTATGACGTCTTTACAAGAAAAACAAAACCATTCAGTGGCAACGTTGATGTGCGAAAAGTAAACGAATTTCTAGAGTTATGGTTTAATCAAGAATGTATAATTCCCTTAAGTCAAGCAGAAAATATATTGCTTATAAAAACCTTACGAAACAAAATTGCACATGGTAGAGTATCCCTACTTGAAGCTCTAAAAGATATTACCATAGATGAACTTAAAATAATAACACAAGATGTTTATGACTTTTTAGATAATCTTTTTCTTTTATATAAAGAAGCTTTTCCTAATGTAATTAAAACTAAATTATAATTTTTTATAAACTTAGAAGTCCCTCTACCTCTCAATCCCTTTCTTTTTCTCACCCTGCTTACTTAATTCCCTCAATTTAGCAAAGTCAACCTGATTACCCACAAAAGCCTCTTTCATTTTTGGAGTAAACTCCTTCAAAC
>CAYJFE010000233.1:0-1820 GCA_964369165.1 uncultured Desulfovibrionaceae bacterium
CAATCAGCATACATGCCACAGGTGGCACTGCAACGAGAGGTGGTTCAGCGTCACAAGTGACTGCCAATGTTAACCTTGTGGGTGTTAACATAGACGGTGGTACAGGAAGATTCAATAACAGCGGTACTATCAAACTTACAGCCATAGGCGGCACAGCAACAAATAACGGTACAGGCGGCATAAATTCCGATGCTCTTGCATACGGTGTTTATGTAAACAATACCCCATCAGCTTTATTGACAAATACAAACATTATAGACGTTTCAGCAACTGCAAAGCAAACAGGCGCAAGTGCAAGGGCTTATGAAGCCTATTCTAATTCTGACGTTACCGTTGACACTTGGGCAACCACATTAAGAACATGGAGCGCAAATGACACTGTTTTTGCCTTAGAAAATGGTAAATCAATTAATTTTGCAAATAGCACAGAAGGCGCAACGCTTATTCTTCGCCCAGGCACAGCTGGACAAGGCTTTGTTTCAGGCAAAGAATATGAATTGGCAAATATGGTGGCTATTCAAGATGCAAGCGGTAACTTCCAATTGCATGACGAATTTGATGGCACTATAATAAAAGGTTTAATAGCAGAAGTAAAAACAGAAGTTGATTTTATCACAGCAAGTTTGAATACTTCTGACCCAAACAAACCAACAGTAAGCCTTACACTAGCAGAAAATAATTTGCCTGCAAACGAGATAGTGGCGGCAAATCTTAGTGCAAATGTGGCGCATTTAAATGGGCTAAGCAAGGTAGTGAAAGATGCAGTAGCAAAAATATACAGCCTCTCACTTTTTGATACTGTTGCTATGCATGAAGTAGATCAAGCAGGTTTGGCGGCTGGTTCAAGTGTGTCTATTCCTAAATGGACTGTCTTCGCAACCACTTACGGCACATATACAGACAATAATAAATACGATTTCAATGCCGATTCTTTCGGGCTTACAAGCGGTATCACCTATAATTTCAGCGAAAAGTTTGCTCTTGGTGGGCATTTGAATATTGATATCACCGATTCAAAAAGCGACAACCTCCAAAACGATGCTTTTTCACTCGCTTTTGGTGGACACGCGCATTACTTTATCAATCCAAAATGGTATGTGAACGGCAATGCTACTTTCTCTTTTGGAAGTAACGATGCCGATTATACACAATCTATTGGCAAAGCAAGCGATTCTTTCAACTCATTCGGCTTGATTTTGGGCGCGCATACAGGCTATGTTTTGGAATTGAATAAGAATAATATCATTGTGCCTGAAATCGGGCTTTCCTACATCTATTCAAGCCAAGAAGACTATAGCTTCAACTTTGCCGCACCGCATGATAGCTACAATGTAAAATACTATGATATGTCATACAGCAATCTTTATGCAGATTTAAGCCTTACATGGCAAGGCAAGTATGCAACCTCATTTGGCATGATAAGTCCAAGCGTTGGCGTGGGCATTCGCCAAGTTTTGACAAATAGTGATGTTGACACAAGCTATGTATTTGGCGGAACAGATCGCAATCTTACAGTGTCTTCTGACGATACCAGCTTCTTAGTTGATGTAGGGCTTGACTTCACAAAAGGCGCTTTCACTATTGGTGCTAAGTATAGTGGTGAGTTTGGGGATGAGCAGAAATCTCATTCAGGTTCTTTGAATTTTATCTATAAATTCTAAAAAAAACTTTATTTTGCTATAATAGACTAAGGCAGGGAGAAATCCTTGCCTTTTTTTATTTCTTCAAAGCCTTCACTGTGGAATACATCACATTCAACACGGCTTCTTGCTGTTCAGGCGAGAGGGCTTCTAGCGTTTCGGCTATGGCAAGGGAGCGTT
>CAYJFE010000234.1:0-1813 GCA_964369165.1 uncultured Desulfovibrionaceae bacterium
AGAAGATACTGCTTTATACGAAATCAGTCAAGATAGTTACCTCAATTACACTTAATATTTCTTATTTTACACTTGAAATATTCCCACAAGGAGTATATTTAACGCAAAGATAATGTTTATAATAACTGGAGTAGCAATATGCTAATTAGACAAGAAAATAGAAATAAAGAATTGATATCAGAACTTAAAGAAATCTGGCTTAGAAGTGTCAAAACTACTCATCTATTTAGGGCTTCTTAATATTTTTTCTAAAGTTTTACCTTTTGCAAGTTCGTCAATCAGTATCAAGCTTTGAATAGAGTTCTTCCCGTGAAGATCCCGTGAGCCAAATAATTATTTTATCGACTTCATCACGAGTGTGAGCTTTTCTTTCAGTTTTTGCTATATATAGTGGATATATTTCATTCTACAAATTTTATTTTCTGCCATTTGAAAGCTCCTATTCTAAACTTTTATCCCCAATGATTTCATACGAGAACGCAAAGTTGAAGGTGCAACACCCAATAATTCACTCGCTCCGTCTTTACCTTGAATTTTTCCATTACACTTTTCAAGAGCTTCTTGAATTTCTTTATAAAGTTCTTGCTTTTTCTTTAGCGTATTTGCATTACTGGTATAATTTGCTGAGTTTTCATAAAATGCGTCAAGGAAAGAAAAATCTAACTCATTTTTCTTTAATTCTACTGCATTAATCAGTGCACGCTCTACAGCATAACGCAACTGCCTTACATTACCATTCCAAGGGTAGGACGTAAGATAGTTAAGAGCCGAATATGAAAGTTTTGGCGCATTTTTTACAGAAAACTTCATACAGTATATTTTATAAAAATATTCAACAAGAACTGGTATATCCTTCTTTCTTTGGGTTAGCGATAAAATTTTTATAGGATACACATTTAATCTATAGAATAAGTCTTCTCTAAAAGTGTTTTCTAAAACCATTTGATAGAGATCTTGATGAGTTGCAACAATAATACGAATATCCAGCTTTATACTTTGCTCACCGCCAACTCTTTGAATTGTATGATTTTCCAACACTCTTAATAGTCGTTTTTGTGCACTTTTGGAAAGCTCTCCAATTTCATCAAGATAAATCGTCCCGTGATTTGCCTGTTCAAAGTAGCCTTTATGCGTTTGTATTGATGAAGTATATGCGCCTTTTTCACTTCCGAAAAGTTCACTTTCAAGAAGAGATTCTGCTATAGCTCCACAATTTACTGCAATAAAAGGTTTATTTTTTCGTGCTGATAAAACATGTATACTTTCAGCAACTAACTCTTTGCCTGTTCCTGTTGCGCCTTGCAAAAGAACTGTCGTATCATATTTTGCAATAATTTCAATCTGTTTTACAACATCACGCATATCAGGGCACATTTTTAATTGATCTAAATGATTATGAGGCAAAATCCCTTGTGAGGAAATATTTAATGCAATTTCAGGGTATTTTATGTAGTAAGCGCAGATAGTTTTGCCTAATAGAGAGCGTAACTTAGTGAGTAATTGTGCATCTTTTTCTGTATAAACATCTTTTTGAAATGAGGAAAATCGAAGATAGGTGAATTTTTTCTGTTCATCGTCCACATCAATACAAATAGTCATGCTTGATAAAAATTTCTTTGTATGCCCTTTCTTATTTGTGTTTTTAGACTCTTTTTCAGTATTTTTTATGTAGACTTCATCAAAATTTTTACCATAAAAATTTTCCATTATTTCAAGCGGAGAATCTGTATCGACACTATAAAAGGAGTAAGAATCAGAAAATTCTTCTTCATAGCTAATGAAATTTACAATGCTTTTATCTTCAACACTAAAA
>CAYJFE010000235.1:0-1796 GCA_964369165.1 uncultured Desulfovibrionaceae bacterium
TAAAGAGCAAGAATGACGCAAAAATTGTCGTTGCCTTTTGTTGTCGTGCGCAAGGCTTTTAATGAGGGAAAGCGATATAATGACGTAGTCAATTATGAGCTTGTACTGCACGACAACTTTACGACAATTTAAGCAGGGTAAAGCGTGGTGAGTCCAGAGAGGTCGCCTTTATAGAAATTGAGTTATTTTTTCTTATTTAGATAAACTCAAAATGTCGCATGAATACAGAATAAGTTGCAGATTTGAAGTCCAAGAATAAAATTTATATCTATTTAGTAGCACTTTGTAGATGAAAATATCGGGACTTAAACGGTACGCAGAAAGTCAGCAATTCCTCTTTGTGGAAAAGTTTGAAAAAGTAAAATTATTTTGCGTAGAATAAATTAAAGTCTTTTATACTCAAGAATTATACTCTAATTCGGGAGGTGTCACAATGTCATTGACAGACACACAAATAAAAGGTTTTAAGGCTAAGGATAAAGCCTACAAAGTAGCTGATACTAATGGGCTTTCACTAAGAATTTTCCCTAGTGGAAAGAAAACATGGCAGTTTCGTTACTTTCTTGACAAGAAAGAATACACAATGAGTTTAGGTGAATATCCTATCATTTCGCTCAAAGATGCGAGAGATAAAGCTTTTGCACTCAAGAATGAAGTTTTTCAAGGTAAAAACCCAAAGCTTGACCGTGATAATAGGCAATTCACAAATTTCAAAGAAATCGCCTTAGATTTCCTTAACAAGCAGGCGAATATATGGTCACCACGTTACTATAAAAAGGTTGTAGCACTCTTTCATACTCATATTTTTCCTTATCTTGAAGCAAGGGAAATCACGTCTATTCAGCCAGCTGATGTGCTTGCCATTGTGCGAAAAATTGAAGAACGCAAGCAATTTGAACTTGCCTCAAAGACTTTAGAGTTTTGTTCAAGGATTTTCCGCTTTGCTGTAGCTTCATCGCTTTGCCCATCTGACCCATGTCGAGATTTGAGCGGTGCTCTTACACCTTACAGAAATACACCTCTTCCTGCTATTGTAGACCCAAAAGAAGTGGGCGAACTTATGCGCACAATCAGAGCTCATAAGATTCCAACGGTAAGAAATATGCTTCTATTTAGCGCATATACCTTTTGTCGACCTGGTGAAATTCACAAAGCTAGCTGGGAGGAAATTGATTTTGCGGCTAAAGAATGGCGCATACCCGCAGAAAGAATGAAAATGAGAGTTGAGCATCGAGTGCCGCTTTCAAAGCAATGTATCAAGATATTACAAGAGCAAAAAAAGCTTTGTGGCAAAGATGAATTGCGTGTTTTTCCCTCAAAAATGAGCGGAAAGCAAATTTGCAAGAATACTGCAGGTAATGCTTTAAAATATCTCGGTTATGACTCTAAAAAAATGTGCCCTCATGGTTTTCGATCTATGGCATCGACTTTGCTAAATGAGAAAGGCTATAATCCAGATGTTATTGAAAAATGCCTTGCTCATTCTTGCTCTAATCAAGTACGAGCAGTATATAATCGTGCGCAATATATGGAAGAAAGAAAAAAACTTATGCAGGAATACGCAGATTATTTAGATGAATTGGCGAATAAAAGTTAATTCTATTCATTTTATATAAAAAATAATTAATTAAGGGGGTTTCAAAGGGGGAGGAAAATCGAAGATTTTATCCCCCCTTTTTACATAGTATGTGCCCAAAGCCTGTTAAAATTGGCTTTGGCTCTTATCAAAGAGGATGCCGTTTGCTACAGCATCCTTTTTTTCTGCAAAAATCTAAAGATTTTTCCTAAAAAGGAAG
>CAYJFE010000236.1:0-1791 GCA_964369165.1 uncultured Desulfovibrionaceae bacterium
ACAAGGCTCACTTTTTCAGCACCCATACGAACGGCAGTACGCGCCGCATCCATAGCCACGTTGCCAGCGCCGTAAACAGTCACATTTTTCGCTTGCCATGTTGGTGTGTCAAATTGTGGGAAGAGATAAGCACGGCCAAGATTTGAGCGTGTAAGATATTCGTTGGCCGAGAAAACACCGAGAAGATTTTCGCCAGGAATATTTAAGAAAATCGGCAAACCTGCACCAACACCAATAAAGATAGCGTCATAGCCTTCGTCAATAAGCTCTTGAATATTCACAGTTTGACCAGCAACATAGTTGGTTTTGATTTCAACACCAAGATTTTTAAGTCCTTCCAATTCCTTAGCAACCAAGGATTTAGGAAGCCTAAATTCTGGAATACCATAGATAAGAACGCCGCCAGCTTCGTGCAAAGCTTCAAAAATCGTAACTTTTGCGCCACGTTGAGCGAGATAGCCAGCACAAGTAAGCGAAGAAGGACCAGAGCCAAAGCAGGCAATTTTCACATCTTTTTTTACAG
Organism: uncultured Desulfovibrionaceae bacterium; assembly: GCA_964369165.1. Classification (GTDB taxonomy): domain Bacteria; phylum Desulfobacterota; class Desulfovibrionia; order Desulfovibrionales; family Desulfovibrionaceae; genus CAYJAZ01. The sequence goes on from CAYJFE010000236.1 coordinate 524, forward strand.
GAATTTCACAATCAATGGTGCAACCTTGCAAACCTTTATCAGCAACAAAACGCTCAAGTCGGCCAATAGCAACCGCTTCACCTTTCACGCCTAAAATACAAGAGCCTTCGCATTGATTTTCTTGCGGGCAAACACGTCCGCACACAGCAGGAAGCGCATTTGTTGTTTGGATAATGCGGTAGGCTTTTTCAAATTCGCCAAGCGCAACTTGTTCAATAAATTCAGGAATGCGCACTTCAACAGGGCAACCTTGACGGCATTTTGGATTTTTACATTGCAAACAGCGGCTTGCTTCGTCCATTGCCATTTCAGCTGTATAACCAGTGGCCACTTCTTCAAAATTATTTCTGCGCACTTCAGCAGGCTGGCAGGGCATATCTGTACGAGGGATTTTATTTCCTTTTAATATTCTATTTTCCATGGCATTTGCACCTGTGTTCTTCGTTTGAAATAGTTTCTTGATCTTTGAAGGAGGAAAGTCTTGAACGTAATTCGTTGAAATCAACTAAATGTCCATTGAATTCAGGGCCATCTACGCAAGTAAATTTCGTTTCATCTCCAATAGTTACACGACAAGCTCCGCACATTCCTATGCCGTCAACCATAAGTGAATTCAAGGAAACAACGGTTGGAACTTCGTATGGCTTTGTGACTTGCGCAACTGCTTGCATCATAGGAACTGGGCCAATGGCAACAACTTCGTGAAGTGGTTTTTTTTCTTCAAGATATTTTTTTAATGGATCAGTAACAATACCTTTTTGACCAAAAGAACCATCGTCAGTAGAAACCCAAACTTCATCACAAAATGCGGCTAATTCGTCGTGGAAAAGGAGCAAATCCTTGCTTCTTGCGCCAATGCAAGCAATAACATAATTTCCAGCAGCTTTATTGCCTTTTGCAATGTGGTGCATAGCGGCAATGCCTGTACCACCACCAACGCAAATAACTGGTTTGTCGGACTTTTCAATATGTGTTGCTTTGCCAAGTGGGCCGCAGACATCTAAAATGTCTTCGCCTTCTTTCAAGTCTTCTAAAATTTGAGTTGATTTACCCATTACAAGATAAACTATTGTAATAGTGCCATTTTCTTTGTCAGTGTCGGCAATAGTGAGGGGAATGCGTTCGCCATTTTCTGTCATACGAAGCATAACAAAGTGTCCAGGCTTTGCATTTTTAGCTATCTGAGGCGCATCAAGCACTAATTGCGATGTGCGGCCTTCGATAAGTGATTTTTTTGAAAGGATTTTTGTTGCCATAGTTTTCTCCAA
>CAYJFE010000237.1:0-1744 GCA_964369165.1 uncultured Desulfovibrionaceae bacterium
ATGGTACCGAGGGCGGGACTCGAACCCGCACGGACATGGTCCACTACCCCCTCAAGATAGCGTGTCTACCAATTCCACCACCTCGGCACATGAATTGTTTTTATAGGTTAACTAGTTTAGATTGTCAAGCTTTTTCTTAGGCATTATAGTATTTATTTTTTTCAATTATAACTATTTATAATTATATCCAAAATCAATAAATCATTTCTAAAACTATCGTCACAAATTAAAAAAAGTCGTATAAAAAAGGCTCTACTTCAAAAAAAGTAGAACCTTGATCTTCTATTAAATTCTTCCTATGAAAGAATAAAAATTAATCCCAAACACGTTTATCTTCGATTGGCTTGATTTGTGGTGGCAACGAACCAGGGTTTAGAATTTTAAGCTTTGGTTTCAATTGGATACGTTCTCTAAACAAGTGCAAGAGTTCGTCTTCACGTTTAAAGTTTGATGCTTCAATAAAGAGTGACATTTCGTCAATGCCGCCTGGGTTTGTTACTTCAATCTGCCAGCGCTTTACTTCTTCAAAACGCGCCATAACTTGCTCAACTTGGTGAGGATACACGAACATACCCTTTATGCGAGCGGTTGTGTCTACCCTACCAACAATCGCACCTAAGCGAGGCGAAGTTCTGCCACAAAGGCAAGGGCTTCTGTCGATATAGGACAAATCACCGGTTGCAAGGCGGATAAGTGGATAGGTTTTATTGAAAGTGGTAACAACAATTTCGCCTACTTCGCCGTCTTTTAAAGTAATACCTGTATCAGGATGGCAAATTTCAACATAGCATTTATTGCTGATGTGAAGGCCGCCTTTTTGGAAGCATTCGTAAGCAATACAGCCAACATCTGCAGTGCCATACCCTTGGCGCATGATGATGTCGAATTTCTTTTCAAGTTGTGAGCGCATTTTTTCAGAAAGTCTTTCCGCAGTAACAAAAGCAACTTCTAAAAACAAATCTTTGCGTGGATTAATGCCTTTTTCTTCAGCTTTTTGAGCTAGATACATCAAGAAAGATGGAGTTCCAACATAGCCTGTTACACGAAGTTTCTGCATAATATCAAGCTGAGTTGAAGCATCGGTTGGGCCAGCTGGAATAATAGCGCAGCCAAGATTACGTAAAGGCTCTTCAAACATAAGGCCAGCAGGAGCTAAATGATAGTTGAAGGTAACTTGCACAGGATCACCCGTTCTAAAGCCAACTGAATAGAAGGCTTCGGTATATCCCCAGTAGTCGTCTTGTTTATCTTCTGGATCAAAAATAGGGCCAGGCGAAAGAAACATATGACGTAACTCGCCAATATCTTTAGTCAATAGCCCGCCAAGGCGTGGTCCCATAGATTGCAAGAATATCAATTCTTTTTTCTTTAGAATGGGAATATGCTTGATATCAGAGAGTGATTTAAATTTTTCTACGTTGAATTGCGCTCTATCAAAGCGTTTTTTCACGTCTTCCGAATAACGGTACGCATAGGACAATAGATCTTTTAATTGTATAAGATTATACTGTTTGCGTTCGCTTTCATCAAGCACTTCGCGACGGCTATAAATACCTTCAGTTCTATCTTTGCGAGTCATAATTGAGCTCCTCGTTTAATTTTGAATACTTTAAACAAAATTTAAACAAAAAGCAAGCACTTTTTTAAATATAATTGAAATTCAACACATTAGAAAGATTTACTCGCTACTACTGCGCTGAATTGAAATTGATGACTATATTTCTTAATTCTGCATTTGGAGGAG
>CAYJFE010000238.1:0-1731 GCA_964369165.1 uncultured Desulfovibrionaceae bacterium
CAAGTTGGCTTAAACTGGTAATCCTTTCAAATAGTTGCACAAGATTGTTTGAGCAGTTTGAGCAAAACACCGTATAAGCTTGCGCTTGATTGACTCCAAGTAAAAAAAGTAAACTTGTTGTGATTATTAGTTTTTTCATTATTCATCTCCTATAAGTTCGCTTATATCGAAGCATGCAGGGGAAAAGGCTGTGCTTTCACTTTTGATAAAATTTGACGGTTCTTTGGTTTCATTTTCACTTTTGATGATTTTTGGCGGTAATTTTTTTACCTCATTGACGATTATTGGTGCTTTAGCTTGTGAAGTTTTAGCTTCTTCAATTTTTTCTTGAGTTTCACCCACTTTTTCAGCTTCTTTTTTTACTCTTGGCTTATATACAGGATAAAGTTGACCATTATCTTGACGAACAATGTATGAAAATTGCGAATAAGATATTGAAACCTTACCTTCTTCTTTCAGTTTTGTATGTACCGAAGTAAGCGGATGCCCTTTTGTAATCATATCTTCTATAAGCTCCTTGTGAGCTAGATATTCTACACGTCCTTTTCCACCGATGATTTTTTTCATGCATATCCTCCTATGTATTCGTATGCTGTGATGTTTTGTTGACTATTTACTTGTATTAGTTCGTTTTTTTCTCTGTAGTGATTAAAAAATAATCTTTGAGCCGTAAATTTATTATATTTATTTGTATCGGGCTTGAAATAGCTTGAAAATTCCTCCCAGGCACTTTTCAACATTTGATGGATTTCTTCGTTTTTTTGCCTTTCTAGGCGGATTTCGTCCATACGTTTATTCTCTTCTTCAAAATCTATGGGCTTTGCGGCAACTACTTCTTTTGGGCTTTCTTTTTTTGGCACTTCCTCCCAGCGTTTGTCGTTCATAAAATTATGAAATTGCGGAATAAATCTTCCTTCATTTCTTTGCCATTGTGGCATGGAGTAAAAATATAAAATTGCATTTTTGAAGTCTTCAATCAGTGGCAAGGATTTATATCTTCGAGCTTTTTCAAAGGCTTGTCTTGCTTTTTCCTTATTTTCTTTTCGTGGATACTCTTTCCAAAAGTTTTCAAAATCCACACTCCCAATACTTTTTTTATTTGGAGGCGTTTGAGAGTGTGAATTTTGTGGGGGACTATAGGGGGTTAATTTAATATTTTTAATATTATTTTCTTTGTAGCCATGGTTTGATACCCCACTATCAAAGTATGGCTCATCTTTGTCATGATTTGACGGTTTTTCTTGCTCTATTTTGCCTAAATCAGTCGGGCAATACAGATAGTAAATATTTTTTCCTGAATCACTTTGAACAATCTTTACAAAGCCTTGTTTAACAAGTTCTTTGAGCCACGCTTTTACAGAATTTACACAAGCACCAATTTCTTCAGCTAATTTTGTCTGAGAAGGAAAACAGTAATTTTTTGAGCGTGCAAAGTGGCAAAGGCTGAAGAATAAATTTTTTGCTCCTTGTGGTAGATGTTTGATTTTCAAAATAAATCTTGGCGACATAATGTAGTCACCCCTCTGCTGATTAGGGATAAATGGTTTCATAAAATGTCCTTAACTTCGCCTGAAAAAAGGTAAAAAACATAGACCCCAAGCGAAAATTAAAATTGACATTCTCATTCAAGTCGGGTATCGTAATTTCATTAGTTGTCCTTAACTAATTAGGAGTACCAATGAATTACTCTATGATAAGCTTATAACCTGCCAGTTATAAGCTTTTCGCTTT
>CAYJFE010000239.1:0-1716 GCA_964369165.1 uncultured Desulfovibrionaceae bacterium
CCTAAAGCTTTTCTTACACCCGCTCCATAAGCAGGATCAGCTTTTGAGCAATTTTCTATATGTCTTTCTTTAATATAGTCAGGCGCATCGCCCATCGCTCTTGCAGTATTTTCAAATAATACTTGCTGTTGCTCAGGGCTCATCAATTGGAAAAGCAAACGTGGTTGTTCAAAATAATTATCATCGTCTTCGCGATAATCATAATGCATACCCTCGCCCTCTAATTTCAATGGTGGCTCTTGCAATTCGGGTGAATCTTTCCATTCGCCCTCACTGTTTGGCTCATAATGCAAAGTTGCGCCATAATTACCGTCTACACGCATTTGCCCATCTCTATGGAAAGAATGCACAGGGCATTTTGCAGCATTTACAGGAATAAGGTGATGATTTACGCCTAAGCGATAACGCTGTGCATCGCCATAAGAGAAGAGTCTGCCTTGCAGCATTCTATCTGGAGAGAAACCAATTCCAGGCACTACTGAAGCAGGATTGAAAGCCGCTTGCTCAACATCAGCAAAATAGTTTTCAGGATTTCTATTTAATTCAAAGTAACCTACCTCAATTAATGGATAATCTTTTTTGCGCCATACTTTTGTCAAATCAAATGGGTGGTATTGATAAGAGTCAGCATCTTTTTCAGGCATAATTTGCACAAACATTTTCCAGCGTGGATATTCGCCTTTTTCAATAGCTTCAAACAAATCTTTTTGGTGGCTTTCTCTATCCATAGCAATAACTTTTGCCGCTTCTTCGTCAGTAAGGTTTACAATGCCTTGCTGAGTTACTAAATGAAACTTCACCCAGTATCTTTCATTATCTGCATTGATAAAGCTAAAAGTGTGGCTACCAAAACCGTGCATATGGCGATAAGAAGCTGGAATACCTCTATCACTCATCACAACAGTCACCTGATGAAGAGCTTCTGGAAGATTTGTCCAAAAATCCCAATTGTTCTTTGCTGAACGCATATTTGTTTTTGGATCACGCTTAACCGCGTGGTTTAAATCTGGAAATTTTAATGGATCACGGAAAAAGAAGACAGGCGTATTGTTACCGACTAAATCCCAATTGCCTTCATCGGTATAAAATTTCATTGCAAAACCGCGTATATCTCTTTCAGCATCGGCAGCACCACGTTCGCCTGCAACTGTTGAAAAGCGTACAAACATTGGCGTTTCTTTGCCAATTTCGCTAAAAATTTTCGCTTTTGTGTATTTTGTGATATCGTGCGTTACTTTGAATGTGCCAAATGCGCCAGAGCCTTTTGCGTGCATACGTCTTTCAGGTATAAGCTCTCTATCAAAATGCGCAAGCTTTTCCAAAAGCCACACGTCTTGCAAAAGAATAGGGCCTCTTTTGCCTGCTGTCATAGAATCTTGATTATTCGCAACAGGTGAACCGTTTACCATTGTTAATTTCTTGTCTGACATTTTTCTCTCCTTTGGGTGTTTAAAATCATATAAAAAACTTTTCTATAAAGCAAAAACATAAATACCAAAGAAAACCAATTAGTAAAATGATAATCTTTCCTAATTAGAATGTCAAGTTGATTTTAACTAAAACGTCTTTCTTTAAGCAAACAAATAATTAAGGGCAAAAGCTATATTAGCCTTTGCCCTAAAGAGTGTCGCCAAAGTATGACTTTTTATATTATATAAAGTTAAAATTCATACCTAAAAGAAGCATTGAACAAATGCCCTGTTTCGTGCTTTGAAG
>CAYJFE010000240.1:0-1712 GCA_964369165.1 uncultured Desulfovibrionaceae bacterium
CACTGGTTACAATTTAATCGTGCATTGTACCAAACTTGGCTGTTATCATTATCCTTTATACTCACAAGCTTAACAGGTTTTATTATTTTCTTCTTCTCTGGCGAAAATTCAAACCTTTCACTCATGCTTATCCATTCTCTTGTCGATATTATAGCAAGCTATTTTACTATATCTCATATATTTAAATATTTTAATGTCTTGACAAAGTGGGTAAAGCACAGATTTATCCATTAAAATGACAAGAAAATCTGCCACCAGCTGTATACTTCCATATGATGTTAAAAATCTAGAAAAGTGGTTGCGAGTGATGGAAGTAATGAGAAACACACTCTAATTTAAAGTGTTCTCTTGCACTTCTGTCACTCGTCCAATCAAATAAAGAGGGATATCAAAGAGTTGATTCTCTTCTTTGTAGTTCGCTAAAGATGTTCTTACAGCTAGTTTTTGGCTATATTTTTCTCTGTATGAAGCAAGGGAACGAGCTTTTAGATTGATAGTTGCCTTTACTTCAAGAGGGATAATTTGTCCTTTATGCTGGAAAACAAAGTCAAGTTCTGCCGAACCTGTATCAGTTGCCCAATAAGCAAGCGGTAAATCTTCAATATTTTTCAACTCTTGCAAGACATACTGCTCTGTAAGCGAACCTTTGAATTCAGTAAAAATGTCATTTCCTTCAATAATTACTTCTGGTTCAAGCAATGCTCTTGTTGAAAGCAAGCCACAATCTAACAGATAAAGTTTAAATGCCGAGCTTTCAGCATACGATGATAATGGCAAATTGGGTTTTGAAATTTTATGCACTCGATGCACAAGCCCACAAAGAATAAGCCATTCAATTGCTTCTTCATATTCTCTTGCTCTTGCGCCTTTAGCAACTTTATTATACGCAAACTTCTTGTTTTCTTTAGCTAATTGGTGCGGGATAGAATTCCAAACAGCATTAATCCGTGGAATATAGCTCGCTCCTATATATTTTGAAAAATCATTTTGATAACCTGTAAGAATCTGTTTCTGAACTTTGCGCACTTGATTATAGTCTTTGCTTTCTAAATAGGTCGAAACAGCTTCAGGCATTCCGCCTATAATGAAATATTGCTTAAGTAGCGCAATCAGCTTGTCATGAACAAGATCTATAAGTTTGAAGTTGAGCTTTTCTGCCGTGAGTAAATCTACAAGTTTGTCTTCGTCAAGAGCTTGTAAAAATTCTAAAAAAGAAAGAGGGTGTAATTCTAGAAATTCGACTTGCCCAACAGGAAATGATATATTTTTGTGTTTGAGTGCAACACCAAGCAATGAGCCCGCAGCAATTATATGATATTCAGGGGCATTTTCTTTGAAAAATTTCAATGCATTCAATGCTCTATCGCATTCTTGAATTTCATCTAAGATAATAAGCGTTTCATTGGGGAGAATTTTTGTATCTGTCAAAAGTTCTAAAGAAGATATGATATGCTGAATATTATAAGCACCTGTGAAAACATCTCTTGCTTTGTCATTATCATTAAATGAGAGATAAGCTACTTGTTTATAATGAGTTTTGCCAAACTCTTTCATAAGCCACGTCTTGCCGACTTGTCTTGCACCTTGGATAAGAAGTGGTTTTCTTGTTTTCTTCTCTTTCCACTTTAGAAGCTCATTGATTGCGTATCTTTTCATTTGCTTCCCCCCTAATATAAAGAGATTTAAAACACAGTTCTCACATTTTGTCTAGG
>CAYJFE010000241.1:0-1702 GCA_964369165.1 uncultured Desulfovibrionaceae bacterium
TTTTGGAAATAATAAATTTATTTCAAGTAGTTGCTTGTACCTTTTTAGGGTAAAATGAGCATTTGTGACCATTCTTTGTGCCCAAAGCTCATCTTGCAATTTCTGCAAAAAGCTGTGAATAACTTAGAGAAAATTAATTCCTAAGTTTTTCGACACAAGCAATAGCCTGTCACTCTTTTTAAATAATGATTTTTGAATAAAAAGTCAATCAAAGGTGAATAAAGCGCAATTTTCTTCACCCATCTGTGCGCGAGCAAACTCTCTCCCCTACTTGTCTAAAAGCCATTTGAGTGCATTCAACCTTTTTATTCCATTATAATCAGCTGGCGGATCTTCATCTAAAGAGAGCAACAACTTAGGATAATTATCTGTAATCATTTGCAATGAAGCTAATTCTCTTTCTAGTGTTTTTGGATCTCGCACACTTGCAGACACTTGAATATATATTTCTTCATCCATTTTTGAGGCAACAAAGTCAACTTCATTTTTTTCAATTTGCCCCACGTATACAGTATAGCCACGGCGTAAGAGTTCAAGATAAATCACATTTTCAAGGATATGCCCCACGTCCGTATCTTTGCCACCTGTTAGAATATACCGCAAACCAAGATCAGCAAGATAATACTTCTCTTCAAGCTTCAAAACTTGTTTTCCTTTGATATTATAACGATTTGCTTCGTATAATACAAGAGTATCGAGAAGACCTTGGAGATATTTTTCCACTGTTTTATTGTCGATTTTTCTCCCTCCCGAAGTCATAGCATTTGCTATGCGTGCGACAGAAAGCCTATTGCCAACATTTGAAAAAATAAATTTCACCACACTGTGAAACATCTTTACGTCAGAAATACGGTATCTTGCGACAACATCATTGAGTATAATCGTATTATAAAGGCCTTCAAGATAATCTTTTATTGTTTTATCATCATCTAGCTGTAATGTATAAGGAAAGGAAGAATTTGTGATATATTTATTATATACCTCTTGTAAAGAAGGCTTAATCGAGTGAGCATCATAAAATTCCTTGAAAGATAAAGGTAACATCTTGATTTCAACATATCTTCCTGAAAGCAAGGTGGCCAACTCACCAGACATAAAATAAGCATTTGAACCAGTTATGTATACATCAACATTTTTCTTGATAAAAAGGGAATCAACAACTTTTTCAAATTTATCAACATGCTGAATTTCATCAAGAAAAACATAATGCATTTTTTCTGCATTCTTGCTTTCTGCCGATGGCAAAAGACTTGTTATATGCTCGTATAAAAGCTTATAATCAAGGAGAGGCTCATTAGCTAAGTCTTCAAAATTTATATGAATTATCTGCTCTTTTTCAATATTATTCTCAAGCAAGTACTGTTGAAATAGCGTGAATAAAGTAGATTTTCCACATCTGCGTATACCAGAAATAACCTTTATTACTTCTTTACCTTGGAGCGATTTCAGCTTATCCAAATATTCTTTTCTTTCTATAGCGCCTTTCATACACCCTCCATAAATTGGATTATATTCCAACCTAGAAAGAAAGTCAATAGTAAATAGGATTTCATTCCAATCTTCAATGAAAGTTTCAATAAAATTGGATTTTGTTCCAATCGCACATTTTAGCTTTTATATAGATTATGAATTTTCCCTGTGTAGTTTAGAACTGTCTAAGCTTTTCTTTCTTTTGGCTCAAGAAGCTGATGGTCTTGCATAA
>CAYJFE010000242.1:0-1639 GCA_964369165.1 uncultured Desulfovibrionaceae bacterium
CCGGGGGCGAGACTCGAACTCGCAAGGCCGTGAAGCCGGCGGATTTTGAGTCCGCCGTTATATTCAAGATGTTGTTATCATTATAAAAAGTTAAAATTATAAGATTATAATATAACAAATCTAAGTTCTAGTATATAAACTCCGTCTGACCACATCAAAGGAGATTAATATGTGTTATTTGGAAGAAGCTTGGGAAGTTTATACTGGCAGTAAAACCTTGAAGGAATATACAATGAAAAAGGATCTTTTTCGTTATAATTGTCATCTAAAGGATTATTGGAAGGATAAACCTCTTGAAAACATCAGCAACAAGGACATTATTTTTTACAAGAAATACCTTTCTGATAAAAAGCTTAGTGCCCAATCTGTGAAACATTGTCTTACATTACTGCGAGCAATAATGAATCGTGCTGTTCATCTAGAAGTTTACGATGGTAAAGTTCCTCATTTTGAAATGCCTAAAATAGACAATCAAAGATTAAGATTTCTTACCAAGGAAGAAATGACTAATCTTTTAAATACTCTCAAACAAAGAAGTGAACTATGGCACGATATCACATTATTAGCTCTTAATACGGGAATGAGAGCAAGCGAGATATTTGGCATACGCAAAACTTCAATCAATAAAGCTCAAAAGACTTTGACAATTCTTGAAACTAAAAACTCGTCAGTAAGAGTTATCCCTCTCAATGACATTGCTTTAGAAATTCTTGAAAAATACGCTTCACAAAACTTAATGTTTTTCTTTTCAAATAAACAAATCAAAGAAGTGTCATCAGTATTTCGCAATGCCGTGAAAGCTTCACGTATAAATGAAAGTGTCACAGATAGACGAAATAAATTTGTTTTTCACTCTTTGAGGCATACTTTCGCATCTTGGCTTACACAAGAAGGAGTTCCTAATACTGTTGTTGGATATTTACTTGGACATAAAACACCGCAAATGACATTAAGATATTCTCATCTTGCACCAAACCATGGTACAGATGCTGTTCGTATAATTTCAAATATCATAGAGAATTGAGAATCGTCAAGAGAAAAAAGATGAAATTTTAAAAAAAGTTATGAAATTATAACAGGTTATAGACGTGAAAATCACAAACAATGCTTTTCACGTCTATTTTTTTATGCAAAAAAAGCCTATTTTTGAAGAAATAAAATAGGCTTTTTCAAAATAATTTCTGTGCTTATTGTGAAACTTTATTCTTTGATTTTCATAACCTTAATGGTATTAGCAATTAAATCAATAATTGCCTCTTGCCCTTGTGGGGAAACTTGATCTAAAAGGCCTTCGATTATCTTTGCCCTTTCAGAAGTAAACTCTTCTTCTGTTTGGAAAAGATAAGAAACCGAGCAATTCAAATGCTTGGCAATATTAGAAATTCTGCTCATTTTAGGTGCAATCATGCCTTTTTCAATACGCATCATAGCGTTTGCTGTGATGTCTAGCTTTTGAGCAAGTTCGCTTTGGCCAATGCCAAGTCTTTTGCGTTGTGTGACAATATTATTCCCTAATATAACAGCTAGTTGATCGTTTGACATGAGCATACCTCTAAAAAATCATATTTTTAGAACATTATACTAATTTACTTTTTATTGAAATGTGAGTATAAAACTTATAACATGATTATAAATCATG
>CAYJFE010000243.1:0-1620 GCA_964369165.1 uncultured Desulfovibrionaceae bacterium
GAGGAAATTGAAGCGCTTCTCCAAGAATTTAAAAAACAACTTTTACCAAAAGGAAATCTAAAATGATTGCAAAAGTATTAAGAAGAAAAAGCTTTAAGCGTACTGTGCGTTATGTTTTCAAATTGCAGAAAAATGAAACAATGCCACAATTTATATGCTCTGATTTTATTGACTCTAAAGACAAAGAATCTATGATAAAGTCATTTAATGCCATAGCCGATCAGCGTAAAGACATCAAAGATGCAGTGTGGCATACTAGCTTGAACTTGGCAAAAGATGAGAGTTTGAGTGACAAACAATGGAATAGACTTGTCAAGGATTTTTTGAAGAAAATGGGTCTTGAAAATCACCAGTTTATTGCTGTAAAACACGAAAGCGAAGAAGACAGAGAACACGTTCATTTAATTGTGAATAGAGTGAATTTTTACTCAGAAATTCGGATTGGTTGGCAGGAAAGAAGGAGAGCTATGCAGGCGTGCAGAGAGCTTGAAGTTGATTATAATTTACAAAGAGTTACAAGCGAAAAAAGAGCAAAAACTGTGCCTAGTAAGAATGAAGTAGAACAAGCACAGAGAACAGGCGAAATTATTCCTAAAGTCTATATTCAAGAAAGCATAGACAAGGTTCTTGCTGAAATGAAAGTCACTCTAAATACAGATATTTTTCAATTTATCAAGCTACTTGAAAGAAGAAAAATCTATGCTGTGTCGAATGTTGCGCAAACAGGCAAGATGAATGGTTTTTCATTTTATTATAATGCTTTTTTAACAACTGGTCGCAAACTCGGAAATGATTACAATTGGACAGCTTTGCAAAATCAATTAAATTACAATCAAACTATTGATTCATCAAGACTTTTGCAAGAAAAGGAAAGGCTCAATCAATTTGTTGAAAAACACGCAGCAGAGAATAATATTCTTCTTGAAAAACCAACAAGAAGGCGAAGACAAAAAGCAGAAAATCATTGTAAGCAAAGTGAAAGTGAGCCAATAGAATATATTCAAAATACTGGCAATATAAGAGGAAAAACTCGTGCAAAGCCACATAAGCAAGAGAAGGTCAAAAATTACGAGGAAGCTCCAAAATATCAGACTTGCTTTTTTGAAATTTGTGAGAAAAAGAGAAAAAGCATTCTCTATAAAGAGAAATTGTTTTTTGATATTTATCAATATGAACTGCCAAAATCTTTTGAAGATAGCTATTTGCGCAAAAAACCGCATTGCACTTCTTTTTCATTCAAAGATTATTTTCTCGAAGATTTTGGGTCACAAATATTGATGAGCTTCAAAAATAAAAAAGAACTAGAAAATGCTGTTTCTGCAAGCTTAGATTTATGTATAGCAAAAGGCTGGAATTTGAAAGATATAGTTTTTAATGGCTCAAAAGAATTTATTGAAGAAGCTGAAAAACAACGCGATGAGAGATTAAAACAGGTTAAAGAAATAGAAAATATCGCTGAATCTTCCAACAATGAAGATTATCATGTACTACCAATGCCTTAACACCTTTTAGCAGATTTAAAAACAATGCATAGGCGATGTAGTTTTTATAAAAATAACATCACTTATGCATTGTTTTCTTTTGTTCTTGAACATTTTTATCTTTTATTATATTCTAAAT
>CAYJFE010000244.1:0-1591 GCA_964369165.1 uncultured Desulfovibrionaceae bacterium
GAAGCACCTAATGGTGAATTGCTTTCTAAGTTTATTAAAAGCTTATAGATAGTGTCTTGCATTTGCTAATAAGAGAATATATAACAAGGCAAGGTTTTCTTGCCTTTTGTAATATTTAGAACTTCCAATATAAAGGTTTATTATGCGTATATTACTTGTAGAAGATGACACCAATATAGGCGATGCCATTGTAGTAGGGCTTGAATCAGAGGGTTTTACTGTTGATTGGCTACAAGATGGCAAAATTGCCTCAACTGCCTTAGAAAAAGGTATACATGATGTCGCAATTCTTGATTTGACCTTGCCAAATATGGATGGACTTGAAATTTTACAGCATTGGCGAAAAGCAAATATCAACATTCCTGTCATTATTCTTACTGCTCGCACGACTATTGATGACCGTGTTGAGGGTTTATCTTTAGGCGCTGATGACTATCTACCCAAACCCTTTGCATTAGCTGAATTAATTGCAAGATTGCGTGTTTGGCAACGCAGAACAGCAGGCGAAGCGCAAGTATGTCTAAAGCATGAAGATATTACTTTAGATTTGCAGAAAAGAACAGTACATAAAGGCGATAAAACAATTATATTAAGCCCTAAAGGACTTATTCTTTTAGAAACATTTCTCACAAATAAAGGGCGTGTGCTTTCACGAGAAATTTTGCATGAAAAGCTTTACGGCTGGAATGATGATGTGAGCAGTAATACAATAGAAGTGCATATACATCATCTACGCTCAAAATTAGGTTCATATTTCATTAAAAATGTGCATGGTGTCGGTTATACATTAGGAGAAAAACAATGAAGCTCATCAAAAAGTTACAGCTCTATTTAGCCCAATGGGGGCTTATGGCTCGCCTCACGCTTTTTGTTTCTTTTTTCTTTGTTTTTGTGTGGATTTTTGTTGCAAGCCATGTGTGGCAAAAAGATTCACTACAGACACAAGAGTTTTTTGACAGTCAAATGGTTTTACTTGCAAGAACTATAGCGGAAATCAGCAGCTTTGAAACAATAAAAGATAAAACTAGCTCCGAACAGTCACCTAGAGCAAATATGAGAAAACAAATCCGCATTGAAGACGATACTTTTTCTTATGCCATATTTTCGCATAGTGGAAAGCGTCTTCTTAGTGGACATAAGCATGGGCGACATTTTTCATTTGCCTCAAATCAAGGCTTTATTGATGAAAACATCGAGGGTGAAAATTGGCGTACTTTTTGGTATGTAGACCCATATAGTTCAAATGTCATTGCAGTTGGGTATAAATCAGAATATCGCCAAGGCATTGTTCTTGAAATTCTATTCAATCATATGACGCCTTGGATTTTGTTTTTAATCTTCTTCCTTATAGTTTTCAGATTTTTATTGAAACACGAATTGAAATCTCTACACTATCTCAGAAATAAACTTCTACAGCGTGACCCTCAAGATATTGAAGCTATAGAAATAACAAATATTTCTGCTGAAGTCCGTCCTTTAGTGGAAGCACTTAATGCACTATTTGAGCGCACCGCCTTGCTTATTGAAAGAGAACGCGCATTTGTTGCTAATGCGGCGCATGAACTCAGAACTCCTTTATCTGGTTTGCGCT
>CAYJFE010000245.1:0-1591 GCA_964369165.1 uncultured Desulfovibrionaceae bacterium
AACAAACAAAAAGCACCTTACACGGGGAAATGTAAGATGCTTTCTGTTTTAGGGGAAGATGATTATTGAGGAGATATATCTACTTATCAGCATTTTCACTGATGAGAGTATTGTAACTTGTTCTTAGGTAAGCGCGAAAAGCATTTGTTTTTTCATTCCATTCAGCTTCGAGAGAGTCAATTTCCTTATCAAGCTTTCGCATTCTTGCAGTATCAACACCCTGCGTGCTCAAGTATAAATTGTGCAGACGTTGCTTTTCTCTTATTTGCACTTTCAATTCTGCAATAGTGTCAAGATAATTTTTCTGCACTTTATAAAGCTCTTCTTTATGGCTTGCTGGCAGTTTTGCCATCAATTTTTCGTATTCAAGGCTTTGTGTTTTACCATAATCTAAGAGGCCGCTTCCTAGATTAAATGCAGTGGGTGGAAGTGATGTTTCATAGCCTCTGGCATTTGCATAATCAGATGAAGCGAAAGTAATTATGCTGAAAAATGCCAGCGCTGGCACGATTGATCTTATTGATTTTCTAGATGTAATCGAAAATCCTGATTTTGTTGATTGTTGTAACATAGTTCTACCTGCCCTTTCTTTCACACAAAAAGACAGTATGACCACAAGAATAAAGAAAGGGTTTTCCTTTATTATATATTTTTAGAGTATTGATTATACTGGGCTTTTCTCATTTCCCAGTGATGCTTGTGGGTTTTGTGGGGATTATGTTTTTCGCATAATCCCCTTTGTATCCTTTTTCCAAATAAACTTGACTTTATTTGCTTTGTTGGGCTTTAGCTTGGAGTTAGAGTAATATTCACCCTAGTTATAAAGCCTAAATTTTATGTTGAAATGTTTTGTGAATACGCACCTTTAGTTAGCATATCTAGCTGACTCTACGATTTATTGTTTGGGCCTCTGCCTTCTTTATCGCCACGGCCTTGCCCTCTGCCTTCTTTATCGCCTTTACCCATCATGCGATGCGCTGGCATTTCAGGAAGACCAAAATCTTTAGACAATTTTTCCTGGAAAGCTTGGGCTAAACCTTTTGCTTTTTGACGCAAGGTTTCGATTTCGCCGGCTAATTTTGAAGCATGGGCTGCATCAGGATTGTCGTTTTTCATTACAGCTTTGAGTTCAGCTTCTTTTTTTGCAATATCCACTTTTATAGGGTTCATATCAGCTTCAAGTTTCTTTTTTAAATCTTTTATTGCTGTTTTTTGTTCAGCAGTCAGATCTTCGTAAGCTTCCATGCAGGCTGCGCGTGGATGTTCGCCATCGTGGTGCATTTTTGCTTCTGCCATTCCTGCAAAAGAAGTTGAGAAGAAGGCCATCGCCATTAATGATGCTAATATTTTTTGTTTTGACATATTGTATTCCTTTTATACTTTATAGTATTTTTGTAAATTTCAAAAAGTATTTACTCTCTGATGTAATTTGTATAGCAATTGCCGTGCCAAAACAATTATTTTCTAATTATTTGATTTTTCACACTTAAAAAAATAATACAAAGTTTGCAAATGTATAATTTTTTTACACTTCTTAAAAAAGTGTCTAATGTCTATACAGAATTTGCGGCAAAGCCCAAAATCTTTCTTA
>CAYJFE010000246.1:0-1578 GCA_964369165.1 uncultured Desulfovibrionaceae bacterium
GTAATTTTTACAGTGACACTTTCTTTAGCATATGCGCCATGCTCATCACGAACATAGATATCAAAACTCACATCGCTTGTTTCGTCTTTGCCAAGTTCTTCTGCTTTAGCATTAGGTGTAAAGGTATATTTGCCTGTATTCGGATCGATTTCAAATGTGCCGTATTCTGATTCAATAGAGGTTTGAAGATTTGAATTTTCAGCATCTTCTGGTTGGTTGAGTGAATAGGTTAATTCTTTTGCATCTTCAGCATTGTCAACATAATCAGGGTCAGAACCTTTTGCTGTGCCAGTATCTGCAGAACCATCTTGAGTGACTTCGAGGGTTTTATTAGAGAGTTCAATGGTTGGCTTGTCATTTGTGCCTGTCACTTCAACAGTCACTGTTGATTCAACACTATTTCCATTTTGATCTTTTACTTGAATAGTAATAGTGTCAGTTACTTTTTCGCCTTGATCAAGTGATTGCACCTTATCTTGGTTTATTGTGTATGTATAATTTCCATCAGCATCAATAGTAAATGAGCCATATTGACTTTCACCTTTTGTAATAGCTTCAAAAGTAAATGAGTCAGCGCTGTCTGTATCTGTCACAAGAGCTTTTACATCTAAAGTGCCTGTAATTTCAGGAGTGCCTGCAAAAGCTTCGTTCGCATCAAAACCTGCTTCACTCACATCTTCTTGAACGCCAGCTTCAACAACTTTACCAAGATTTACATCAAGCACGGTGTGTATATCATTTGTGCCAGTAGCTGTTATTTCAAGTTTTGCTGAACTGTCATCGCCGTCTTTATCAACGATTGTATATTCAAAGGTAAAGCTTTCTTTTGCGCCATCGCTTAAAGATTCGTCAGTATAATTGAATGTATAGCTACCGTTTTTATTGATAGTAATTGTGCCTTTGTCTGGATGCGTGAAAGTTACAGAGCCTCCATTTGCTAAATCATTTGAAGTTTCACTCCAGCCTGTCATGCCAGACTCAGGAAGTTCCACTTTTGTAAGTGTCGCTTCGTCTGCACCTAAATCATCAACTTCACCTTTACTATTTGCATCATCTAATATATTACCACTAATCGAAGAACCACCCTCAGTAATTTCATCTGTATTACCGTAAGCTACAGGAACATCGTCAACAATTTCAACTGTGATTGAACCAGTAACGCTGTCGCCGTCTTGGTCGGTCACTTTAATTTCAAATTTGTCTTGCAAAATATTGTCTTCTGAGTGGTCACGCGCGCCGTCTTGCTCATAAGTATAGGTCACTTCGCCTGTAGCGGGGTCATAACCAGTAATTATGAGTGAACCTTCGTCGCCTTTAAAAGTACCGCCAATTACTACATCACCATTTTTATCAAAGATTGATTCACCATTGATAGTTACATCTGTGAAGCCATTGCCAGGAGTGAAGGTAAAAGAACCTGTATCTGTGCGACCATCACCATCATTATCATCATTCTTATCATTCGTATCTGTTTTATCGTCAAAAGTGGTGAGCTGCGCTGTTGCCACATCTTTAGTTGGATCATCTCCAAAAGAAAGAGTTGGCTCTACATCAGGAGGAGTGTTGTCATCAGAACCG
>CAYJFE010000247.1:0-1547 GCA_964369165.1 uncultured Desulfovibrionaceae bacterium
TACGTGAACTTGAAAATAGGGGGATTGGTCGCCCTGCTACTTTTGCCGCTATTATTGACACGATTATGAAGCGTGGATATGTGCGTACAGAAAAGAAATACCTTGTTCCAACACCGCTTGGCATTGAGGTGATTGAGTTATTGAAGAACTCTTTTTCCTTTGCTGATTATCCTTTTACCAAAAAAATGGAAGATAATTTAGATGAAATTGCTAGAGGAAAAATATCTCATACAGAAGTGTTGACTATTGCACACAATATTTTACAAGAAGAACTTTCTGTTTTTATAAAAAAATATCCTCCAAAAGAAAAAACTGCACCAAAGCTTACTGATTTTACTTGTGCTTCTTGTGGAAAACAACTTGTTCATATGCAAGGCAAACGCAAAGACGGCAAAGGGGATTATGATTTTTTCTCATGCTCCGACCGTTCTTGCAATGCAAGTTATCAGAATGAAAACGGAATCCCAAGCAAACCTAAAGAAAAGCCTGTGCTTAGTAGTCATAAATGTACGTGTGGCAAAGCTCTTGTTCAGCGTAATGGAGCAAAAGGAGCTTTCTTTGGCTGTTCAGTATATCCAAAGTGTAAAAGGACTTATCAACTTGATGAAAACGGAAATCCAAATTTTGGAGGTACAAAATGAAAATAATACTTGCTCTATCTTTAGCCTTACTTATTGCAAAGCCTTGTTTTGCAGAAAACATTTGTCCTGATGTTCAGGAAAGCGTGAGAATTGCCATAGAAGAACGCAATGCAAATACTGCAAATATTCATAATACAACAATGCCAGACCCCGAAGAAAGCCGTGCTGATACAGCTTCTTGTTTAGGAAATATTTCAGCACTTGGCGATGCTTTTTCACTTGGGGTAAGCATTCCAAGTATGGATAGCATTGTAAATGAAATGTGTAGTCAAGTAAGCTCAATGATACAATCAAAAATAAATGACGTGCATAATCAAGTTATCAATTCAGTAAACGAAATGGGCGGTAAAAATCTATTTAAAGTTTACGGCACAGGCGGTGACTATGTGGTGAAATTAAAGGATAAATTGAAATGAGCCAAAGTAGTGACCAACAAGATACACAAGTGTTTATGTGGATTGCAATCTTAGTTATTGTTTTATTTATTATTCCTTCTATTTACGGCACAAATAGAGAAAGTGTCAATGGAATTTTGCTTGAGCTTGCTAAGTTAGAACTAAAGCCATTTGTTGTTTTTTATGAAGAAGCACATGTTGCTTTGGTAAAAATAAATCAAGCAGACCCTGCAAATCTATCATGGGAACAAATGCAAAAGATTCTGCGTTACAGCGGAACTTGGTTACGGTGGATATGTTTTCCCCTTTTGATTTTACTCGGTACTATATCTTTATTTATGGGCAGAATTGGTAAACTATCAAGAACTTTCAATATGCAAAAATTACTTGAAAATAATGCTGAAACCTTTGCTTGTTTACGCCCCATTGTAGGCAAAGGGAGCTTTCTTCTTTCGTCAAAATCTTACGATGATGGTTTGTGGCGTATTGCCCTTTCGCCTGTGCAATTTGC
>CAYJFE010000248.1:0-1530 GCA_964369165.1 uncultured Desulfovibrionaceae bacterium
AAGTGAGGAAACTCTTTATGGGTGAGTTCACAAGCAGTAGCCAGCTAAATTCTTTAATTACAAGCTCCTGTGAAGTGACGCTCTCAACAAGAACTCTCATTCGTTGGGCAGATTTGACAGTACGATTTCAACCTCTTGCAAGTCAAGGAATACAGCCAATTTCTTATGCCTTAGACAGAGCATTAGGATTTCGAGCAAGCAAAGAAACAAGGGCTATGCTTCACGAATTAGCTCAAAGGATTTTTCCTAGTGAGCAGAAGGAGAAAGCAGAAGTAAAGGAGTAAAAGTGGAAAAGCCTTATGCAAAGCCTAATGATGTAGCAGTTTGGCTTTTCCAAAGAAAACAAGATTTTAGCTATGACCCTAATCAAGCTGTTGCTGGCAGAGGCTGTCCTACAGTTGAGCTTGAAAAAGTGAGTAATAACAATAATCCATGCTTTTGGAAAGGCATTGCTACGCACGAAGGTCTTGGAGTGAGCTGGGGCATAATAGGCACACACGGTAATAGAAAATTCTTCAAAATTTCGGAGTGTTATCAGCAAAATCCAGCTCTCGAACTTGAAAGAAGAATGCAGAAGAAACTACAAGGGGCATATAAGCTCAAAAACTTTGATGATATAATCTACTAAAGGAATTATTTATGAATACATTACAAACACCTATTGACGTCTTGGATAAAATGGTAGCTCTAAATTTAAATATAAATTTATGGTCGGCACGCAAGAAAATCACCTTTGAAGATGTGGATCATATACCAAATGGTGATTTACCTCCGCATGACTTGGCAACTCTTGGTTCAAAGAAGATAGCTCCTCCTGAAAGCTTGCGTATTTTTACAACACTCAAAGCAAGAGCTTCAAATATGCTAGATAGATACGGCGTTCGCTTTATGTCAGGCTGGGCTATTCCAGAAAATCTTGTTGTTGAAGTGATGACGGAACTTGAAAAGATTCGTGATGAATTCAACACAGAAAAAGAGAAGTTCCTCAATGAATACGACAACTTGATAAACGACTGGGTGAATAAGCATACTCAATGGCAGGAAATGATTAGAAAATCAATAGATTCGCCTGAATATGTGCGTTCAAGAATGAATTTTGCTTGGCAACTATACAAGGTGAAATCTTCTTTCTCTCGTCCAAACAAGAAGCAGCAAAGCATTGATACAGGCTTAGAAAGAGCAGTTCACGAAATCGGAAATACCGTCTTTGATGATATTGTAAAAATTGCTGACGAAACTTGGCAAAAAGTTTATGAAGGAAAAGATTCAGTCACTCACAAGGCTTTATCGCCTCTGAGAACTTTACATAATAAATTGAATGGCTTATCCTTTGTAGAACCACACGTCTTGCCTGTTGTGCAAATTATTGGCGAAGCCTTAGCAAGAGTGCCTAAACGTGGCAACATCATGGGTAATAATCTTCTTGCATTACAAGGGCTTGTCTGTCTTATGCGTGATAAAGAGGCTTTGATTTCTCATGCTAAGAAATTGATGACTGGTCAAAATGTGGATAGCATTTTAGACGGACTT
>CAYJFE010000249.1:0-1512 GCA_964369165.1 uncultured Desulfovibrionaceae bacterium
AACTACAACTCTTGAGCAAGGCTATACAGGTGAAACGAACACCACGTTTACTGTGGGCGGTGGTGCTACTGCTGCCACAACCACTTTGGCAGAAAATCAAGCCTTTACCATTAACGACAATGCTTCATTAAGCGTGGCTAGCAAGGGTACGCTTGACTTATCCAAGGGTACGCTTACGGTGCAGGCAAATGCAACGACATTTGAAGTATTAAGCGGCGGCAAGCTCATTGCCAAGGCCGAAGACTTTGGCACATTTAAGCAAGATGGTTCTTTTACCAAGGACGGCACTGTTGATAAAGTTCTTACCAATTATGGCAATCTCACCCTTACAGGATTTACTTTTGAAATTGCCAAAGCTGATATAGGAATTTATGAAAATCTTTTAGCTAACGTACTCACACTCGCAGGAAGCACAGGCACCGTCACCTTTGAGGGCCTTGATATGAGTAATACTTATTCGCTCACCACTGTGCCCGTAGGCTTTAATCAAGGCTCAGTCACAGCAGGCATGCTTGGCGGCTTGAAAAATGTCACCGTGGATGTTGTAAAGAATAGTACTGTCACAGAGTCCACGGTGCAAAGTGGCTCAACGCTCAATATTATTGGTGAAAATACCGTGCTCATTGCAGGCTCTATGTCCAATAATGGCACTATTAGCCTTGGTACTGGCGCGGTGCAAGGTGCATACCTTGCAAATACTGGCAGTACAAACACAGTGACTGGTGATGCCGTATTTAATAAGACTGTAAGCGGTGATGGTGCTTTTAGCGTGAACAGCGGTTCTGCCACATTTACAGGCGGAGCAACGAGCTTAAATGCTACGCTCAGTGGTGGTGATGTGGTGCTTGAGAGCAGTGGCTCTCTTAGTGCTGTGAGTATAACACATGCCGACAGCAGCCTTACTATTAAAAGCGGTACATGGACAACAAGCTCTGATATTAGCATCACCAGCGGTAGCATTATCATAAGCGGCGGTACACTTAGCACAGGCAAAAATTTGAACACGCAGGCTGGTTCTTTGAGTGTCACCGCAAGTGGTACGCTTGATATTAGCGCTGATACCTTAAGTGCAAACTTTGCTGACTTTGGTACGGTGGATTTAAACACAGGTAATTTTACAAAAGAAAGCAGCATTAGCGGAACCCTTGTGGGTGACGCAGGCACCGTACTTAATTTAAACAGCTCCGTGACAGGCTTACTTTTTGAAGATGAATACAATGCCATGATTAACCAGTTAAAGGGCTTCTTTAATGGCTCTTTTGCTGGAACCATCAACGTCACAGGTATTGATAAATACAGCTTTCTTGATGATTTAGATGACACTACAGACGGCGTAGATAAACTCGTGGGCGCAGGAAGGTATGATTTTGCAGGAGATTCCACCA
Organism: uncultured Desulfovibrionaceae bacterium; assembly: GCA_964369165.1. Lineage (GTDB taxonomy): Bacteria > Desulfobacterota > Desulfovibrionia > Desulfovibrionales > Desulfovibrionaceae > CAYJAZ01. Next base: position 1,386 of record CAYJFE010000249.1, read on the forward strand.
TCGCAGGTCTAACCTATGCCGATAGAGCACAGACTAATGCTGATAGCACAATTTCCGGCGGTGGTGAACTTTATCTTACAGGTAATACAGGGCAAGAGCGTGTGCTTAGCGTGGGTAGTATTACTGT
>CAYJFE010000250.1:0-1502 GCA_964369165.1 uncultured Desulfovibrionaceae bacterium
CTACTGCTGTGAAAGTGCATAAAGCGCACGAAGAAAAATTCAATAATGCTATGGGTGTATTTGGCGATAATGCTTATGCCGCAACTATAGCTCTAGCTAATGCTATCAATAAAGCAGGAACAACCGACACAAAAGCTGTTATGCAAGCTTTGCAAAATGAAGTTGTTGACACTCCGATTGGTCAAATCAGCTTTGATGAACACGGCGATGCTAAAGGAATTGGTATGACTATGTTTAAAGTGGAAGACGGCGAATTTGTTCCTGTCTTTGATTATAAATAAAAGCAAATCTGGACCCGCAAGGAAGGTATATGCCTAAAATCACAAATGATTGGCTAGACGTTTTAGCAGAGGAATTTGAAAAACCCTATTATCTAGCCTTGCGTGAATTTTTATGTGAAGAGTATAAGCAATATACCATCTATCCTAAAGCTGACGATATCTATAATGCCTTTCACCTTACGCCATTAAGTGAGGTGAAAGTGCTTATACTTGGGCAAGATCCTTACCATAACATAAATCAAGCGCATGGGCTCTCTTTTTCAGTTTTGCCATCTCAGCCAAAATTGCCGCCTTCGCTTTTGAATATTTATAAAGAATTAGCAAGCGATCTTGATTGCCCTATGCCTACAAGTGGTTACCTCAAATCATGGGCAGAGAGTGGCGTTTTACTCCTCAACACAGTTTTGACAGTAAGGGAACACGAAGCCAATTCACATAAAAACAAAGGCTGGGAAATCTTCACCGATAGAGTGATAGAAGAAGTGAATAGGCTTGATAGGCCTATAGTCTATTTTTTATGGGGAAGCCCCGCAAAAGCAAAAAAATCTTTGCTCAACAATAAAAAGCATTTAATATTAGAAGCACCACACCCAAGCCCTCTTTCTGCACATAGAGGCTTTTTTGGTTGCAAGCATTTTTCAAAAGCTAATGAATTTCTTATAAAGAATGGAATTGAGCCTATAGATTGGCAAGTGTTGAATTAAAGGAATGATAATATCTTTTCTATAATTTTTTCAAGGTCTTGCTTATCTTTGATGTGTATATGTGAGTTTTTAGGAAATTCCACTTGCAATTCAAGACCAGCCATATTCTCAAGTTTGCCGCTTTCTTGGGCTTTATAAAGCCCTTTTGGGTCGCGTCTTCTTCTTTCATCTTCGGATACATCTAAGAAGACTTCTAAATAATTGGGCAAATTTTCCCTATTCCACTCATGCACTTTATGAAAAAGTGAGATAGTCGCCACAATCACTATATGCCCTTGATCGGCTAAAAGCTTTGCAAGTCGTGCATAGGTAAGGGCTAAATTCTCTCTTCCTTCTTTATCAAAAGCAGTGTTTTCAGCATTTAAAACTGTGCGCAATTCATCGCCATCAAGCAAGATAGCATTTGCAATCTTTGGCAATAAAGCCTTTGCTACTGTTGTTTTTCCTGAGCCTGAAAGCCCTGTTATCCAAATTACTTTTCCTTGCATTTTATATACCTAGCTAAAAAGTTCTTCTA
>CAYJFE010000251.1:0-1499 GCA_964369165.1 uncultured Desulfovibrionaceae bacterium
TGAGCAAAAAAGTTTATTAAAACTCATATCTAAATGTTGCCTGCAAGCCGTGGCTAGTTTCATGCTCAGAAGCTTGCAAATTGTAGTTCAAGCTGAAAGTAGTATTCTTGCTTGGGCTTGCCACATCTATACCAATTCCGCCATTAAAGGCAACAGAATCAATGTTTTGCATTTCCATTTCAAGGGCAGATTGCACGCCAGGCATGCTCGCTCTTGTGCGTGATGTCAAATCACCAGCCGCGAAGACGACGCCTACATCAGCTTTTGGAGTGAGTTCCCAACCGCTTGCAAGATTGTATTCTTTTTCAAAAGCCACACCAAGAGGGAATGTCCATACATCTTGGCTATTTGCTTTCACATTAAAGAGAGTCGAACCGCCATTCTCAATTGAATGCGAGCCTGTGCGAATATTCATATATCTTACACCAACATGAGGAATAATATCAACATATTGTGTACTTATAAGATATTCAGCATTCACACCAACTGTCCAAACATCAGTATTCACGTCGGCTGAGTGAGAGCCTAAAGTTGATGCGCTTGGCATCTCTTGGCTGATATCATTATTGATTCGGCTATAGCCTAAATCCGCATTGAGAGCGAAATTATTGTGACGAAGTCCGCCATAAAGTGATACGCCAAAGAAGTCAAAATTATTCTTTGATTCGTTGAAATCGCCACTTGAAGTAGTCGAACCGCCACCAGCATTGATAGCCAAACCAAGGCGATACTTATCAAAAGTATAGTCTGCGCCTAAAGCCATACCGCCTAAATCAGTGGAATATCCGCTTGTAAAGCCGTCTGATTTCATACCGCTTACAGAGCTATGCTCATAAATTGGCATAAGCCAAACAGCTAGTCCGTCCGTCATTTTATTCAGCGTATCGCCAGCATTCATGCCTAATTCGCCATTATTCAAGACAAGAGCCGCGCCTTCTTCTGCTTCAATGCCAAGTGCGCTCATATTTGTACGACTTGCTAAAGTTTGAGCGACTGCATTGCCCACATCTGCGCCAGTTGCGGCTACGCCAGCAGTTTGCACAGCTTGCACAGTGCCTTGAATGGTTGCGCCAGCTTTATTGCTATCTGTATTAACATTATTCACATAGTCGACAAATAATTTTCTTTCAGCATCAAGAGTTGCGTTTCCAGCTTCGGTAAGGAAGTCGTTTACGCTTTGATTTACTTTTGGAAGTTCCACTTGCAAGGCTTTTAAGGCAACTGTATATGTGCCTGCTACAGAATCCCATATTTGAGAATTTTCTTCAATACCTATAGCACGAGAATCTGTTTTCAATGTTGTGTATGTGCTTGTTTTTTCATCATAAGTATCATTTAATCCCCAAGCATTAGCGGCAACAGTTGAAGCATTATCAAAACCAGACACAACAGTCACTACTTGCCCGCCAGCACCGCCAGAAATCACAAGATTTGCGCCAGCGTCAACAGTAAGTTTTCCAGTTGTTGCAGTTAGAGCCGCAGAAGTACCGAGATTTGAA
>CAYJFE010000252.1:0-1486 GCA_964369165.1 uncultured Desulfovibrionaceae bacterium
ATATGGTTCTTTGAGTGAAGTTGCAAAAAGATTTAAACTTGATAGAACTACTGTAGCACGTAAACTCAATAAAAAGAGTTGATTATCGAGAACCATGTATTCTTTTTGAAACAATTTCAGCAAGTCCACCTTTTGAAGTTTCTCTATAGCTACTTGACATATCTTTTCCTGTTTGCATCATTACAGCAGTAACTTCATCGAAGGTAATATGGTGTGAACCAGTTGAAAGAATTGCAATTTCAGCACAAGTGACAGCTCTTGTTGCGGCATAAGCATTTCTTTCTATGCAAGGAATTTGCACTAAACCATCGACGGGATCACAAGTAAGTCCTAAGTGATGCTCTAATCCCATTTCGGCAGCATATTCAATCTGAGATAGCGAACCACCAAGCAGTTGACAAATAGCAGCTGAAGCCATAGCACAAGCTGAACCAACTTCCCCTTGACAACCCACTTCAGCACCTGAAATTGATGCATTATGCTTGATAATATTACCAATAACACCTGCCGTTGCTAAGGCTTTAATAATATCGCTCTCTTCACATTTATAAAATTGCTGCACATAATAAAGTGAAGCAGGCAAAACACCGCACGAGCCACAAGTTGGAGCTGTGACAACAATACCGCCACCAGCATTTTCTTCTGATAGTGCAAGGGCATAGCTTGTAATAAGCCCAGTTCTTGCAAGCTGGTCAGAGGAAACTTTAGTTTTTTGAAAATAATTCCACGCTTGTCGCCTCAACATAATAGAACCAGGAAGAACACCTTGCTCAGAAAGCCCATTTTGAATAGACTGCTTCATCTGTTTCCAAACTTTTTCCAAATATGCGATAATCTCGAGGCCTTCATGCTTATAAACATATTCCCAATAAGTTGTAGAAGAAGCCATACAGCTTTGCTTTATTTCAGAAAAAGATGTTTTTGGATAAACATCATCTAAAGCAGAATTTATGTTCTCTCTTGTGCGTATAGCGCCGCCACCAATGCTGAAATAGAGTGTTTCGCCAACTATATTTCCATTTGCATTCAAAGCTTCAAATAAAAGAGCATTCGGATGTTCTGGCATAGATATTTCAGAATGCCAAATAAGTTCTGTTCTTTCTTTTCCAAGCACATCAAGTATTGCTTTATGCGTAAGATGCCCTAGCCCTGTTGCCGCAATACTATCATAGAGTGTTACCCTAAAATTATCAGCATACAAATGCTTATTAAGAAATTCTTCAGCGGCAAAGCGTGGCCCCATTGTGTGGCTTGAAGAAGGGCCTTGCCCTATTCTATATAGTTGAGTTAAACTTTCCATATTTTATCATACGTGCATATTTATGCGCTTTCACTAAATCATTTGTAAAAATCGTTGCTTGATAGACCATACTCTGTTTTGTTTGCTTTTTCAACTGCTTTTTCATCGCTATTTAGACCGATAATACAAAACACTGGTCCAAAGATTTCGTCAGTAAGAAGCACCGAACCTTCGAGAGGGTCAGCA
>CAYJFE010000253.1:0-1442 GCA_964369165.1 uncultured Desulfovibrionaceae bacterium
CAATAGCTTACAGAAATTTCAATTTTATGAAATTCTCAAAAACCCCATTCTGTACAACTCCTGTACAACTTTTTCCAGTGACGGTGAGTGACGATGCGTGACGGTAGATGATATTTTTGATTTTCTACTTTATTTAAAATACACATTTTCACTTCTCAATTTTCTTCTTTTCGTTTTCTTTTTCAGTAAAACCTACTTTTATTAATTTGCTGACGGAAGCAAAATGATGAAAAACATTATTATTTGTTTGATTAGAGTTGATTTTTGCTTTTCAAACAACTTTAAACGCTTTTTTCTTACTTTTTCAAATCATCTCTATCTTCAAACAGTTTCCTATTTTCACCCTCTATCATTTCTGCAAGTTCTTCTTCGCTCGGAAGAATTGTTTTATACTTGCTTGCAAAGATTTGAGAGCTTTCTTGTAAAACAGAATATTTTACCATAGTTTCGCTTTTGTCTGTGCAAAGAATTATGCCAATTGTTGGGTTATCATCATCACCACGTTTCAGCGTATCAAACATACGAACGTACATATCCATTTGCCCAATATCTGCATGGGAAAGTTTTGTTGTTTTTAAATCAATAACTACGAAACATTTTAATAAATAATTATAGAATACTAAATCCACATAGAAATGATCGGTTTCCGTGCTTATTCTTTGTTGACGTGCCACAAAGGAAAAACCTTTGCCAAGCTCAAGTAAGAACTTTTGCAGATTATCTATAAGTGCTTTTTCAAGAACGCTTTCTTTATATGTGCCATTTTCGGGCAAGTTCAAAAATTCAAGAATATAAGGGTCTTTTATGAAATCTTTGACGGGCAGTATATCAGAAACAAGGACGACATCGCTTAGTTCTTTCTCTGTTTCTTTTATTGATAGTAGCAGCTTTTGATGTTTCTTTCAAGTGTGCGTGTTGTCCAATTGTTGAGTGAAGCTTCTTGTAAATAGTACTCACGCTCTTCTGGAGTATTCAATCGCATAATAGTGCGGATATTTGTCCAAGAAAGACTGTTTGAATTTCCTACGCACTGCGTGGGGAATTCGGGAAAGGTCAAGTAGAACTGTCGAATATTCTTTAAATTGGCTTCTGAAAAGCCTTTGCCAAAAATATCTGTAAGGTAACGAGAGAGATTTTCAATCAAAACCGCTCACCGTATTCTGCACGGCTTTTTCCTTGTTGCTCTTCTTCAACAATTCTTTTGCCCATATGCCAATAGGTTTCCACCATAAGAGAATTTACAGCTTTATAGGCCTGAGAGCGAGCCATAGTAAGCATTTGTGCTACATCGGCAAAAAAGGCAGTATCTTGAGTCATGATTTATTTATTCATACTTTTCTGGATATGCAAGAAATTTATATTGAAGATTAATGAAAACTTGTGCTAGCAGCCAAAATCTATCTGTATTCTGAGAGCAGAGCGGACAAATCTTTAGCGGACAA
>CAYJFE010000254.1:0-1433 GCA_964369165.1 uncultured Desulfovibrionaceae bacterium
CTAATGCCAGCCTTAATTTTGTGAATGTGAATGTCGATACTTCCTCTACCTCTCTTACTGATGTGGCAAGTAAGAATGACACAAGCTTGGGCGCATTTTCTGTAAATGATGGAACGGTTGCAAATGGCGCAGTTGCCACAGTTGGCTCTATACGTACTGCTAATGCTAGCGGTTTCTCTGCCACCAATAGTGACGGAACGCTCAACATTACAGGCCTGTCTATAGAACGTGGACAAGAAAATAGGATTGCCACAGCTGATATTTTAACAAGCAGCAATGGGACAACAACACTTGGTAATGCGACGAGTGTAAGCACTGTGGGCGGTTCTGTTATTAATGATGATTCTAAAACTCACTTACTTAATGTGAGCATTACAAACAATTTGCAAAAGAATGCTACGAGCGAAACCATAGCGCAAGGCACTACCTCAGTGCATGGTGATACTCAGTTTGGCGGTGGAATATTCCGCACTACAAACGCCAATGCAAGTAATGATATAACAACGGCTTCTGCTTCATTTTTACATAATTTACCAAATGGCATTGATGGACAGATTATAGCTGAGCATAATTCTTATATTGTGCTTGGCGGAGATTCCACAAATAATAACCGCACTTATGCTGAAGCAGCTTTTGCCCAAACCGCTTACTCTTGGGGCACGGGCGTGACTTCCGCTTTGTTTATTGTAAATTCACAAATTTTGCAAAATGATGGAAGTGTAATAGTTAATGGAGCAAATACAAATATTACTCCTGCAGATCCTAATAATGCTAAATTTACTGCAAATTCTTTGCTTGTCGTCGATGGTAGAGGAGTCGGTGAGAATGCCGCATTAGCATCATCTACAAGCGGCGTACTTGATGTTGCAAGTTCTGCAAAATTGTATATAACAAATGCGATAAGCAATACAGAAATTAAAATAGTAGAAGGTTTTACAGGGGCGGGAAGCTCTATTGCAGATGAAGCTTGGGACGGTGATAATCTTAAGACTTCATCTGGCTTGCAAGTGGCTAAAGTAGAAGATGTTGATATAAATACAGGCTCTTATGTCGTAAAAGTTACAGGCTCATCAGCTGAACAAATTAAAGAAGATTTCCCTCAAGTGCAAGACTCTACAGCCGAACTTATTGCTGAACTTGCACAATTTTATGATACCGACAGCCCAGAAGCAGGTATACGCTTCTTTTCAATTATTATGGACGAAACTGCCGGCATAGGCAAAAAAGATCCTGACGAAGCGGCAAAAATCATTGAAAGTGTTCTGCAGATTGCGCAAGCTGGTGCGGCACCGAATATGGTAATTAATACAAGTTTGTCTGCGGCAAATAATCTAATCGGCCGTCTAAGCCAAGCTGGATTTAATCTTGTGCAAGCGCCTCAAGTCGTGCAAGCAAATGCGCAGACAGGTTATAGTGCAGGTTCTGAGAATATG
>CAYJFE010000255.1:0-1415 GCA_964369165.1 uncultured Desulfovibrionaceae bacterium
TCGTTTGTGCCTGTAATTGTTACAGTGATAGTTTGGCTTGAAGATACACCGTCTTCATCAGTGACTGTGACGGTGAAAGATTCAGTAATTTCTTCGCCTTTTTGAAGTGAATTTGTGCTGTCAAGCTCGTTATTCAACTCAAAAGTGTAAGTGCCATTTTGATTGATAGAGATATCGCCGTATTTGCTTTCACCAGAAATGCTGAAGCTCAAATTGCCTTCAGAATAATCATCGCTAGCAACTACCTTGCCAGTCACCGAAGCTTTACCATCTTCATTGATAAATGTATTTTGAGCAGACAAAATTTCAGGAGCTTGATTAGGTGCAGGAGTATTGTCAGTGTCTGGGAAAGTCAAATCTGCTACGGGTGGATTGTCGTCTTGTGTAGATTCTAAAGTCTGCGGTTGCTCTTTGAGAGCATTGTTACTGCCTTCATTGTTGTTGCCAGCATCAGCAAGTTCTTCGCCTTCGCCTTCAGCTTCTTCTTTATTGAAACGTCCACCGCTTGAGCTTGGTTGAGTATTTTCAGTAGTTTGTGTAGGCTGAGTTTCAGAAGTTTCACCTGCCTCACCTTCACTGGATTCACCTTCTAAGCCTTCAAGGGCAGAAGTGCCCTCGGCAACTTCCAAATCTTCCGCTTGTTGAGCATTACGGTTTCTAAAGAAGTTCATTACACCAGCAGCAGGCATAAGTTCGGGGTTGAGAGCCGCAAAGAAATCAGCACCTAAAATCAACTCACCTTCTAAAAGGAAGTTTGGCATAAAATCTTCATGATAGACAGCATAAAAGTCGTCCAAAACAATGACAGAGCCATCGTCAAAAAATATTTCCAATCTGTCATCGACTTTCTCGATAATGGCCATATCTAAAGGAAAATCAAGATCAAAACCGTCGACATTATCAGTTATTTTATAGGTTGCGCTTTCGCCGTTTATAGGCTGTTTTAGATGTAAAGTAGACATATTTACTCCAAGGAGAATTGCTAGTTAAAAATTAAGGCTGACTTTTATTTAAAAAAGTAATAGTTTAGTATTTTGGCAAAAATAAATCACACGCAATCCTATGTAAATTGCATTCCAAGCATTATCTAGCTTTATGAAGTGTATGTCTTAAAAGATAAGAATCTTTACACTTTCACTCTTGTCGTATAAAAAAACGCTCAAGTTATTTTAAAATCTCATAAAGAGAACATAGTAAATATTTTCAGTAGATAAAATAAGCCATAAGAAAACATTCATCATGTGATGAGCTTTTAATAAACATTAAAATGGCGCTTGTCAACATTAATATATGCTAATTTAAAAAAAGTAAAAATAAAACTTGACCTTTGTTTGGAAGTGTGTCATTTATTCCAAGTCTTAGTGTGCCGAGGTGGTGGAATTGGTAGACGCGCTGGACTTAGAATCCAGTACCAT
>CAYJFE010000256.1:0-1393 GCA_964369165.1 uncultured Desulfovibrionaceae bacterium
AAGTGAGCAAATGAATTTAAAATCAATTAAAATCATAGTAGTCGGCAAAATCAAGACTCCTTTTTATAAAGAAGCAATGAGCCACTATTTACAAAGGGTGAAGAATTTTGTCACCTTACAAGAAATTTCTGTCAAAGACGCCGATGCGGACTTAAGCGTGTTGAAGCGCAAAGAAAAAGAAGGGCAGGGAATTTTAAAAAATATTGTTGCCTCCGATTATGTTGTCTGCCTTGATGAGCATGGAAAGAATTTTGATTCCATTACTCTTGCGCAAATGTACGATAAAGCAGCTTTAGAGAAAAATCTCTGCTTTATTATTGGTGGAGCCTATGGGCTTGGTGAAGAAGTTTTGAAAAGGGCAGATTTAGTGCTCTCTTTTGGCAAGCAAACGCTTCCGCATGAATTGGCACAAGTGGTACTTTCAGAACAAATTTTTAGAACTTGCGCTATATTGAAGAAGACTGGTTATCACCATCAATAAAAAGAATGCTATTTTCCTCTTGTAAAAGTGTAAGGAATGATTATATAAAGAGATGAAGAAAGTTAATTAATTAAAATTGCAGTTAAAAAGAATTGACAATTCTACAAAAGTGCTATATTTATTCTGTCTTGTCTATTTAGATTTGTTTTTTATGCTTCGCATACAAAAACCTCACTGCGCAAAATATCATTTTTGCTTGTTCGCTAAAGCCTTTGTTCGCTAAAGCTCACAGAAATTTTTTGCTTAGTGTGTATTTAGATGATTTGTCTTACTGAAATTTTCCTTTTTATTTACGAAAGGATTGAGAACTTAGGAGTATATTATGAAAAAAGATATTCACCCAAAATCGTATACAGCGAAAATTACTTGCGCTTGCGGTTTCCAAATTGATGCTGTTTCAACAAAAGGCGAAAACGTTAATGTTGAGATTTGCTCAAACTGCCACCCATTCTTTACAGGCAAACAACGTCTTCTCGATACAGCAGGACGTATCGACCGCTTCCGTAAAAAATACGACAAATTCAAAAAGTAGTTTTCTACAAACGGTAAAAGTCAATACCTCCCTAAAGCTCTTTGGGGAGGTCTCATTTTTTATAGGATTTGCAATTTATCGCTTTATCTCAAGCTGTTTTTCTGTGGAACTCAGGATTTAATATGGCATCAAGTGCAAAAGAAGAAGCTCTTCAAACCTTAGGTGGCAAGCTCTATTCTGAAGAGAACGATTTTTCAGAAAATAGTTCTCAAAGCTCATTTTCAAAGAAATCTTGCACAAAAGAATTGTGCGAAGAAGAAAATGTGGGAGGCCAAGCCATTATTGAAGGCATTATGATGCGTAGGAAAGACGCCTACGCTCTTGCTGTGCGCTTGCCAAATGGGAAAATTCAAGTAGAAAATAAGAAATGGTATAGCTTT
>CAYJFE010000257.1:0-1349 GCA_964369165.1 uncultured Desulfovibrionaceae bacterium
TGGTAAAACTCTTACAGTTAATGGCACAGCAAGCTTGCACGCAAATAATACTTGGGCTGGTATTCTAGAAACCCAAAGGCTTTATGCTATAGACTCTATAATTGGCGGAACAACCATTATCAATGGGCAAGGGGCTGACAAGGAATTTTTAGAGAAAAATCTTAGCACAGGTGCGCATGCCCTCACCTTACAAGGCGCTGGTGGAACTACATCTCATTCTCTTACTGTTGCAGATAGTGGCTCTTTAACTGTGAATGTTGATGATTATACTATTGGTGCTTTAGTTGTAAACAGGAATAGCACAAATGCTCTAAATATTGCTGCTGGTAAAACCCTTACAGCTACTTCCGCAACATTACAAGTAAACACTACTTGGGCTGGAACTTTGCAAACTTCCTTGCTCAAAGCCCCAGAAATTGGCGGAACAACCATTATCAATGGGCAAGGGACTGACAAGGAATTTTTAAAGCAGTATCTTCGAATAGGTGGGGGTGCCCTCACCTTACAAGGCGCTGGTGGAACTACATCTTATGTTCTTAGTGCTGAATCTAGTAGTGGCTCTTTAACTGTAAAAGAAGGGACTTGGACTATGCATGGAGTGAGCGTTAGTTATAACGCTAGCCTTTATATAGAAGGCGGTACGCTTGAAATGAAAAACGGCTCTTTTCTTGATGTAGATTCTAGTGCAAGCCAAGTTGAAATTGGCACAAATGGAACGCTTAAAATGCAAGCTACGAACTTTGGTAATATCTCCAGCAACGGCGATTTTACGAAGACTTCTAACATTAATAAAACATTGACCAATAATGGCAATATTATCCTTACAGGCTTAGGCTTTGACGAAATGAGCAAAGTAGCCTATGCCAAATTACAAGCAAATTCTGTATGGAGTAGCTTTGTAACTGGTGACGGTAATGTGATTTTGCAAAATGCTTCGGGGCAAAATGTTGGCTTGACTGGCCTTTACTCCTTAGCGCATCTTGTTAATGGCACGCATGAAGAAGCTGTCACGGCAGGGACAATGAATGACACTGTTGCCAATACTGCAAGCTTTCACGGTATTGTTGCAATAGATTCTGCACCTTCTTATCTCGGAAAATCTGTAATAAGTGTAAACGATATCATAAGCCTAACAGGTGAAGGGTCTGGCAATATACTCTATGCTGCCGATGCAGGAGGAGGGCTTGAAAATAAAGGCACATTAAACTTAGGTATGGCGGATGCAAGCTATACAGCACAATTTAATGGTGCATTGACTAATACCTCAGGCACAACAACTATACTTTCTGGCGTGATTATCACAGGTGTAACAACTGTTGATGGTGGTAAAATTGAGCTAGCAAGTGGTA
>CAYJFE010000258.1:0-1328 GCA_964369165.1 uncultured Desulfovibrionaceae bacterium
TGAAATCCCAGCCACTTTAAGAAAGTGTCTTCTTTTCATGTTATTCCCCTTATTTACCTTGTGGCTCTATGTGGCAAGACCAGCAATAGGGCTCAACAGCATTAGTATCGTGACATTTTTTACAAAAATCGTCGTAATTTGAGTGACATTCCATACAAGTATTTTGTAGGCTAATATCCCACTTCTTACCTGTTGAAGAAACATATACTCTATTATTGTTACGAAGAGCTTCGTCACGCCATTCATTTAAGAGTGCCATATGCTCAGAGCGCATAAAAGCAACATCTTCAATACATTCTTCCATACCTTCACCTTGCGGCAAAGCGAGTTTTGGATATTCATAATCAGGTGAACCGATATTTATCCAAAAAGGTGCTGTTATCACAATAACAAAGAGGATAATAGCAGTTATAACATATTTTGAATTATACATACTATTCTTCTCCTTCTGCTGCGTCAGCTTCTTCTTCTAAAGATTCAGGATCAGGATATTCTAAATCTTCCATACGAAGGTCAAGTGTACGAGGAATTTCGCCTTTCATAACAAGTGCATTCGCTACTAATTCGTGAAGGCCAGAAACTGTCACACCAGGTGCCCAGTAGTCAGCTACAGGAAGTAGGGTAGCACGGTCAAGAGCGCACACACAGCTCATCCAGTTAACATCGTATTTGTCTTGAACATATTTCAAGGCATTACCGCGAGGGAAGCCAGCACGAAGGCGAAGTTCCATAATTTCTTCTGTGTTTAGGCCTGAACCAGAACCACAGCAGAAGGTTTCTTCACGAATAGTTCTATCTGGCATTTCAACAAAATTATTACATACATTTTGTAATACATAACGCGGTTCGTCAAGTAAGCCCATTGCACGAGCTGGGTTACATGAATCGTGGAAGGTAGTTTTGATGTGATTATTTCTTTCTGGACGAAGATTTAATTTGTCATGCTTGATAAGGTCGGCAGTAAATTCAGCAATGTGCACCATTTTTGTGGCTGCTGCATTGTGGAAAACTGTGCCTGTGATTGGTGAAACTGGTTGCACCATATGCGCTGGAGCTGGACCGTTATATGTATTCATATATTGGTTAACAACACGCCACATATGGCCGCATTCGCCGCCTAAGATCCATTTAGAACCAAGGCGTTCAGCTTCAGCATACATTTTAGCATTCAATTTCTTTGCCATATCAAAGGATACGAATGAACCAAAGTTACCACCTTCTGAAGCATAGGTTGACAAAGTATAGTCTAAACCTAGTTCGTGGAAGAGCATCAAATAACCCATGAAAGTATAGATGCCAGGATCAGCAAAAACGTCACCTGATGGAGC
>CAYJFE010000259.1:0-1318 GCA_964369165.1 uncultured Desulfovibrionaceae bacterium
CTTTAATAGTATAAATAGCTCCGCCATTGCCACTAGCACTATTTCCAATAAAGTTACCTGTAAGGCTGGTGATTGTGCCTTCGTTAGAAATAGCTCCGCCATCACTAGCACTATTTCCAATAAAGTCGCCTATGAGGTTAACAATAGTGCCTCTGTTAGAAATAGCTCCACCATAAGTATTAGCAGTATTTCCAATAAAGTCGCCTGTAAGGTTAGTGATTGTGCTTGCGTTATAAATAGCTCCGCCATTCTCCTTAGCACTATTTCCAATAAAGTCGCCTGTAAGGCTAGTGATCTTTCTTGAGTTTGAAATAGCTCCGCCAGCCATCTTAGCACTATTTCCAATAAAGTCGCCTGTGAGGGTAGTTATTGTGCCGTCGTTATTAATAGCTCCGCCATCTTCAGCACTATTTCCAATAAAGTCGCCTGTAAGGCTGGTGATAGTGCCACCGTTATTAATAGCTCCGCCATCTTCAGCACTATTTCCAATAAAGTCGCCAATAAGGCTGGTGATTGTGCCTGTGTTATAAATAGCTCCGCCAAATCTCCCAGCACTATTTCCAATAAAGTCGCCAATAAGGTTAGTGATTGTGCCAAAGTTATCAATAGCTCCACCATTCTCCTTAGCACTATTTCCAATAAAGTCGCCTGTAAGGCTGGTGATTGTGCCAAAGTTATAAATAGCTCCGCCATGCTCATCAGCACTATTTCCAATAAAGTCGCCTATGAGGTTAACAATAGTGCCTCTGTTATAAATAGCTCCACCATAAGTATTAGCAATATTTCCAATAAAGTTTTGATCAAGGTTGCCAATGCTAGAACCACTTTTCCAGTTATCTGTGCTCTCGCCACTAAAAGTTATTTTGCCTGTAGTAGGGGCAAGTGTTAATGTGGCGGTTTTACCATTAAATGATACATTGAATTTATTATTATCAGTTATATCTTGCTCTATAGTGTATATATTGTCTGCGCCCTGTGCTGTTTCCACTTTATTTGCTACATAATCTCTAATAAGGTCAGGAATAGTGGCTGTTGCAGTGCCCCCTGCTAAGGCAGGTTTAAATTTTATGCCATAAGTGACATCTGAACCATTTTCTTTAACGGTAAAAGTGGTGTAATAGCCAGAAGCGCCTGCTGTTACGCCTGATGTAACTTCATAGGAAGAGGAAATGGCACTTACTTGCTCGTCAGTATAAACACGCACTTCAGCCGTAGCAGTGTCATTATCATGGTCATAGGTCAAGCTTTTCAGATAATCCTTTATGGCTGTTTGTTCCAGCGTTGGCTCAAATGCCGCACTTGCCATTCCAGCACTTGC
>CAYJFE010000260.1:0-1297 GCA_964369165.1 uncultured Desulfovibrionaceae bacterium
TGCTGTTCAGGCGAGAGGGCTTCTAGCGTTTCGGCTATGGCAAGGGAGCGTTCTTTGTTTCTGCGCCACCAAAGCCGACAGCTGCTTTCGATGCAAAAGTAAATGGTATATTCAATCAATGGGTGCAAAATGCTTTCAATAAAGCCATTCCACCAGATTTGAGTAAAACTCTTAGCCTTGGCAATACGATTGGTTCGGCTGATATGTCTGTTGTCAATGGTATACTCACGCCACGGAATCACAGACTAAAGGGCTTGGCGCATGACCCGATTATGGGCATGTTTTTCGGGATTTCTGATATGATTCGTAATACTTGCACAGTTGTTCAAGATGGCAAGATTATTTCTCTACCGGGCACACGAAGCCCGATAGAGGAAGATCTGTTTAGGCGAATTGGCAGAATGTTTGGGCATCTGCTTTCTGACGTGAATGCTCCGTCAGCAAGTGGTAATCGTGGTATGGGCTTACCTGCTCCTTTTATGGGGCTTTTGCGTATGTTCGAAGGTGTTCCTGTTGGCAACTCAAATTTCGGTAGACAAATAGAGTATATGTATCTAAAAGGTTATGATTTCAGACAATTTATATCAACTTCCATACCAATGGCGATTATGGAAGTAATGCTTCGAATTTTCTACACAGTCAAACAAATAAAGCTTTATAATGCACCTTTTGGTGAAACCATGCTCGACACCATGCCGCTCAAGCTCAATCCAAGATTCCGCATTATGCTTGCTTTAGCTTATGGCACTTCTTCTGCTGTAACCGCTGGAAAAGTATATGTTACTGGCAATATTCTCAATGCGAATTACAGTTCATGGATGGGCTTTGCTTGGAATAGCTTCCACTCACTCAAATGGGCCTTGTGGGATAGACAAAATAAACTATGGGACGGAATTTTAGACAGCGAAGTGAAAGAAATAGAAAAGCTTGTTGCTAAAATTGATAAACTAGAAGAAAGGGCAAGCACTTTGCCAGTATAATTCAAAATTTAGAAGATAAAAAGAGCACCTCATATGAAGTGCTCTTTTTGTATATCAAATCAGAATGTTTAAAAAAGTTTATTAAAACTCATACCTAAATGTTGCCTGCAAGCCGTGGCTAGTTTCGTGTTCAGAGGCTTGCAGATTGTAGTTCAAGCTGAAAGTAGTATTCTTGCTTGGACTTGCCACATCTAAACCAATTCCGCCATTAAAGGCAACAGAATCAATGTTTTGCATTTCCATTTCAAGGGCAGATTGCACACCAGGCATGCTCGCTCTTGTGCGTGATGTCAAATCACCAGCCGCGAAGACGACGC
>CAYJFE010000261.1:0-1259 GCA_964369165.1 uncultured Desulfovibrionaceae bacterium
AGCACAACATAAGAGTTTTGCCCTGCAATAAGTTTTGCATCAACATTTCCGCTTGTAAAGTTTTTATAGACACCAGTTGAAGCACCATCAATGCCAACACCATTCACCCAAGCAGGATCATGGAATATAATATTTCCTTTACCTTCAACATTTTGTGCAATTAATTCGCCTTTTGAAGTGCCATTGCCAACATTTATTCCACCATTACCAAGTGTAAAATTTTCTACAATTAATTTTCCTGCAGTAATGTTAGTAGTACCGTTCGTTTGCACAAAGTCTGTAACCTTTGTTTCGCCTTGAATTTCAACTGTGCCACCAACATTTCCTAAATTTTCAATTGAGCCATTGCCTGTAATAAGCTTGCCATTCGTCGCTATTTCAAGATTACCACCATAAAGCTTGCCTCCATTTTCAGAAGCAGTATTACCTGTAATGCTTAATTCTCCGCCATCTGCAATAGTAAGCGTTTTTCCCTCACCATCACTAATTGCACCAACTACTATATTTTTGTTGTTTGGAATTTGTGTTTGCGTACCCATTTTAATAGTGTAGCCACCAAGTGTATTGTCATTATTAGTAATAACATCATCAAGGGTTGTACTGCTTAAATTGAGTGTAATGCCCTCAAAGCTAATCTTTGCCGAACCAAAAGCTTTTTGGGCGGCTGTGCGTACAGTTGCATAAGTAGTATTATAATCTAAAGTAGCAGTAAAACCTGAAATAATTACCTCACCAAATAAAGCACTTACATCAGTATTATCATGCACAGAAGCAGTAGTATTAGTTAAACCGTCAGCTTGTATGCCTATGCTTGTATGGCTGACATTAAGACTAGTGCCAGCAGAAGATTTGAGTGTTGAGCCACTGGCTGTTGTAAAGGTAATAGTACTCGCATCAACTATGCCGCCTTGAATATCAAAAGTACCGCTTGTTAAGTCTACGCTCTTATTAAAAGTGACATTGGAAAGCACATTTGTAGAGCCAGTATTAGTCAATGTGCCATTAATGCTTGCAGTATATTCAGCAGTAGCCATACCTAAGTTCAAAGTGCCGTTATTGGTCAAGCTTCCTTGGTCAAGCAAGACATTATTTGCATTATTACCGCTTAAATTTAGTGTATTATTTGCATTAATGCTAGAGTTAGTCAGGTTTGGAGTTGTAGTGTCATTTACTACAATACCCGCCGCATTGACTGTTCTGCCATTTCCACTAAGAGTACCAGCCATGATGTTTTGGCTGCCATTTTGGAAAGCTGTATC
>CAYJFE010000262.1:0-1249 GCA_964369165.1 uncultured Desulfovibrionaceae bacterium
ATTTCACCTTGTATAGTTGCCAAGCAAAATTCATGCGTGAACGCACATATTCAGGCGAATCTATTGATTTTCTAAGCATTTCTTGCCATTGAGTATGCTTATTCACCCAGTCGTTTATCAAGTTGTCGTATTCATTGAGGAACTTCTCTTTTTCTGTGTTGAATTCATCACGAATCTTTTCAAGTTCCGTCATCACTTCCACGACAAGGCTTTCAGGAATCGCCCAGCCTGACATAAAGCGAACGCCGTATCTATCTAGCATATTTGAAGCTCTTGCTTTGAGTGTGGTAAAAATACGCAAGCTTTCTGGTGGAGCTATCTTCTTTGAACCTAGTGTAGCCAAGTCATGTGGCGGTAAATCGCCATTAGGGATATGGTCAACGTCTTCAAATGTGATTTTCTTTCGTGCTGACCATAAATTGATGTTGAGATTGAGAGCTACCATTTTATCTAAAACATCTATAGGTGTCTGTAATGTGTTCATAATTTTTCCTTTTATATGAGTGTGTATGATTTTAGTGTGTAAGTTTTAGCCAGCTTCTCGACATTTATTTATATTTGTTTCGGCATACTTATGCACGAAACCTCGCTTACAAGAAGCGTGGTTCTTGTTGCGCTCGCTAAAGCACTTGTTCGCTTTGCTCACGTTTATATAATTTTGTATGTCTTCAGTGTGTAAGTTTTAGCCAGCTTCTCATCCATGCGCTTTTTCAGCTCCATAATAGGGCTTTGAAGTCTGCATTTATCCAAAGCGAAGAATCGCCTATTTCCTAAAGTTCCTTGTACGCCCCAATTCACCTCCAAACCATTGGCGTGAGCAGTCGCCGTCCAGAAGCAATCATTGTTCGCATTGCTCACTTTTTCAAGAGTAACTTGCGGATTTCCTTTATTCATGCAAGCATCAGCATCTTGCTCATAATCTTGGATAAGCCTGACCAACCAATCTTGAAGCGATGGCAATGTTTTAGGCTTATCCATCTCTACTCCCCCAAGTTATTGACCTTTTCTTCTTTTGCTTGTCCACTTGGGAAAATCCTTTGCGCTAATTCGTGAAGCATAGCCCTTGTTTCTTTGCTTGCTCGAAAACCTAATGCTCTGTCTAAGGCATAAGAAATTGGCTGTATTCCTTGTGATGCGAGCGGTTGAAATCGTACTGTCAAATCTGCCCAGCGAATAAGCGTTCTGGTTGACAGCGTCACTTCACAAGAGCTTGTAATCAAAGAATTTAGTTGGCTTGAAGAAGTAAATT
>CAYJFE010000263.1:0-1215 GCA_964369165.1 uncultured Desulfovibrionaceae bacterium
AAGCAGTCTTAACGCTCAAGGCGGGATAAGTATTGATGGAAGTTCAATCTTTTCTACCAGCGGCGATGTCACTACTTCAAGCCTTACTATGACAAATGGCGCAAGAGTAGCCATTGACAATGGTAAAACCGTAAAGGTAGCTTCAGAAGTAAATTTACAAGGCGAAACTCTTAACTTTACATCTGGTGGAACATTAGAAACGCACGGCTTTAATAATACTAATGCTAAGTTGAATATTGCAAATGGCACACTCAAAACAACAAATGGCATGACAAGCACACACGATATTACTCTTTATGATTACAGCACTCTACACCTTGCTGGCGGTGAAGCTGATTTTTCTGATATAGTATTTACCAAAAATACTGCCGCTGCTTTGCTAAAAACAGATGTTGGAACAACGCTCACAGTAGACATTGACACTATTGGCGTAAATGCTGATGCTAGCGATACAGGCTCAGCTGGTTCTGTTACCTATAATGTTTCTGATAGCGTACTTGGCAAGGTGGTTATAGCAGGGTTGAATTCCCAAACTTTAGATATAGCTGGCGCAGGAATATTAACCACAGCCGCAAAAGCAAGCTATGGCGATACAGTTAATGTGATATTTGAAGGCATTAGCTTTGACAGCAATATCACTTTAACCCAAGTAGGCGATAATGCCTTGCTTGGCTTTGGCGAATCTGTGGTGAGTGTTGGTACTGGATTAGCCGCAGGCAAAACTGCTATAGTTGGCGGAATTTCAGGCACTAGCGACATCACTCTTAGTAATAATAGTAAGCTCAGCATAACAGGCGATGGTGCGGCAAATAATGTGCTATATAAGGGCACAATTAAAGCAGAAAGTGGCTCTACACTCATTACAGGCAATGGCGCAATTGCAAAAGTCGAAAATACTGGTGGTACAGTAAAGATTGAGGGCGAAACTAAGGTTGAAACCTTCACTCAATCTGGCGGTACTTCTGAGATCACTTCAGGAAAGCTTATTGTAGAAAATCTTACTATTACTGCTGGTGAAATGAATGTTGGTAATGGAAATTCAAAAGGCGAAGTAATTGCGCAAAATGTTGTGGGTAATGGAAATATTATCTTCCACGATCCAGCTTGGGTGAATGGTGTTGGCATGGATGGTGCTTCAAGTGGTGTCTACAAAAACTTTGCAAGCGGAAATGTTGATGCAAAACTTATTGCAGGGCAAAACTCTTATGTTGTGCT
>CAYJFE010000264.1:0-1214 GCA_964369165.1 uncultured Desulfovibrionaceae bacterium
CTGTTATTATGTGTGTTCTCTTTATTGTTGTTGATATTGGTCAACCTCATAAAGCTATGAACGTTGTTTTACACCCTACTCCAGTTTCAGTAATGTTTTGGGATATGATGGTTTTATCTGGCTATCTTGTTATCAATGCAGTTGTTGGCTGGGTAACTCTTGAAGCAGAAAGAAATGATGTGCCTCCACCAAAATGGATCAAGCCAATCATCTATCTTTCAGTATTCTGGGCATTTGGTATCCACACTGTAACAGCTTTCCTTTATGCTGGTATTCCAGGCCGTTACTATTGGCTTACAGCTATAATGGCAGCACGTTTCTTGGCTTCAGCTTTTTGTTCAGGCCCTGCTATCTTGCTTCTTCTTATGCTTACAGTTCAAAAGTTTACAGGCTTCAATCCTGGCAAAAAAGCAATCAAAACTCTCACCATTATCATCACTTATGCTTTAGCATTGAACGTATTCTTCTATTGCTTAGAGCTATTTACAGCCTTCTATTCAGGCGCCGCTTCTCACTATGCTCCAATCAAATTCTTGTTTGTGGGTTATAATGGAGAAGGTTCTTGGATTAATGGTTGGATGTGGACAGGTGCTGTGCTTATGCTCGGTGCTTTGGCTCTGCTTATGCTTCCAAAAACGCGTAATAATGCACAGCTTTTGCCGTATACATTAGTTGCTTTAGTTATCGCTTCTTGGATCGATAAAGGTCTAGGTCTTTTAGTGGGTGGTTTCTCACCTAACCCATTCAAAGCGATCACTCCTTATGCGCCAAGCTTTGCTGAAATCATTATATCACTTGGTATATTTGCCGTAGGTGCACTTGTAGTGTCTATTCTATGGAAAATTGCTTTAGAGGTAAAGAAAGAAGCAAATACATTTGACTATGTAGATTAACAGTATAATATTGAGGGGGTAGAACTAAACTTTGAAATGTTTAGTTTTGCCCCCTCAAATCTCTTATTTTTCTTTGCATAGAATAAATTATTTTCCTTTATACTTAAGAACTATCTTAGTGTGAAGGTTTTTTTGTAAGCAAGGCGAACTCTCACGATTTAGCTTGTAGAACTATCAACAAATTAGGCTATACAAAAGAAGAAATGTGCCCACATGGTTTTAGAGCAATAGCAAGCACTTTGCCAGTATAATTCAAAACGTAGAAAATAAAAAGAGCACCTCATATGAAGTGCTCTTTTTGTATATCAAATCAGAATGTTT
>CAYJFE010000265.1:0-1203 GCA_964369165.1 uncultured Desulfovibrionaceae bacterium
TGTGTGAAAATCAGTTTTACAGATGAAAGATTAAAGGAAGATTAAAAGAAAAAAATATTTTAAAATTTCATTTTTTAGAAAGCAAAAAATAATGGCTTAAGAAACAAGTTGACAATTCTGCTGACTATTTTTAGTGTGCGTAAACACAGAGATAACATATGCCCTCCATATTTAATATTTGTAGAATTATTATAAATAAAAAAAAGACTTAAATTTGCATTCAAGTCTTTTATATTTTTCAAAACAGTAAATAGCTTATAAATTTTCAAATGGAACAATAATTTTTTCAATTTTTTCCATGAGTACTGCATCTATTTCCCAAGTGGTGCAATGGCAATTTTTTTCAATTTGTGCTATAGTTGATGCACCGCCGATGATAGATGTTACTTCTGGTTTTTGAACCAACCAATTCAAAGCAATTTCATTCATAGGACGAGAATACTCCTCGGAAAGAGCTTTCAATTCATTTGCAGCGTTAAAATATTTTTCAAAATCTGCACCCACTAATTTAGGCTTTGCATTTCTTATATCGTCTTTAGAAAAGCTTATACCGCTTGTAAACTTGCCTGCAAGTAAGCCTTGGAATAATGGGCTATAAGGCAAGAAAGCTTGGCCTAATTCTTTTACCATTGGCAGAATTTCTTTTTCAGTTTTATACACAAGCTCAATGCCGTGATACATATCAGTATTACGCTCAAACATATTATAAAGACTTTGTTGGCAATCTACACCTACAAGTTCGTGCATTTTTAGAGCATCAGCTTTTGAAAAGTTACTTATGCCTATATATCTGATTTTTCCTGCATCTTTAAGAATTTGCAATGCTTCTGCTGTTTCTTCTAAAGCTACATTAGGATCAGGCCAGTGCATTTGATAGATATCGATATGGTCTACGCCAAGGCGTACTAAGCTTTCATCAGCTTCTTTTAAAAGGCTCTGTTTGGAAAGATTATTTGTAGTTTCTCTTTTTTCATTCCATAAAAGGCCGCCCTTTGAAGCAACAATCACTTTATCACGTTTCCCACCTTTGAGGGCTTTTACAGCATAGTTTACGCCATTATAGCCCATACCAAATGGATCTTGCACAACAATACCTGTAAGTGTACCAGCTTCAATAGCTGCAATTTCGTCAGGTGAAGAGTCAAAAACATAAGTAACGATTGCGTCTTTTTTGCCTGTTTCAACAATAGCGTTTGCAATGCC
>CAYJFE010000266.1:0-1192 GCA_964369165.1 uncultured Desulfovibrionaceae bacterium
CAATGAAGAGAATCAAGGCGACGACTTAGATACTGACGATGAAAACAACGATAAGCAAAATGAAGAAGAAGATTTAGCAGAAGCAGATGAAGCAACAGTTCCACAATTAAGCATAGTTGTGCAAGAAAATGCCCTTACTGACGATACTTTAAATGCTCTTTTAAATTCAGGCCTTGTGAATAGCATTGTTATTCTTGAAGAAGATGGAACTTATGAACAGCTCTTCTCTTCAACAGCCACAGAAGAAAATTCTAATATCTTTGGCGATGAAGATATTGAAATAGTCTTTTCAAAAGATAGAAATTCGCTCGACTTTATTTCTATGGACGAAAATGGCATTTTGATGACTTTTGGCGGAAAAACTGGCTATCTCTATGATCGTGGCGATGGCACCTATACTGTCTATGAAGACGGTGCTAATATAAAATCAGGCCACACAAAAGTGACTGAATGGATTGGCTCTTCTGGCTCTGACTCCTTTGATGGCGGAACTATGACTGGTTCAGTTATTGATTTAGGCGCAGGCAATGACTCTGGAACTATTGCGGTTTTAGGCACTAATCCTAATCCTACTCCACGCACTTTTAGCCTCTATGATGATTTACAAAAACCTGCCGTTTTATTGGGAGAGGGCGATGATAGCCTGAGTATTGGCACTTTAAATTCTGGCCATGTAGATGCTGGCATAGGTAATGACAGCCTTTCAGTTGGCATTATGGACGGCGGCAGACTTATTGCTGGCGATGGAAATGATGTTATAAATATCGGCTCTTACTACACTGGCGACATAATCGACGGTGCTGGCGATGATACAATTATCATAGGAAATATGGCTTCTGGTAGTGCTCTTTCAGCGGGCAATGGCAATGACTTTATCTTTGTAGGCAATGGAAACGATGTCTATATTGACGGCGGAGATGGTATTGATATTCTTTCCACTCCTACTGTTGGAGTGAACACAAATGCCGAGATTGTCCTCAGTGGAGCTGATGCCGCAAATATAAAAAGCATGGCACAATTCCAAGCCCTTGATGGCATTGATTTTGATATGACAAACAAGCTCTTTTTCTATGACAGTGCAAAGTGGGATCAAGACGAAAATATGCTTTTCAACACGGGCAGAACTCTCACTATAGACATAGCTCAATCAAGCGGAATCAGACTTGTTACACCGCTTACTGACTTTACTTTT
>CAYJFE010000267.1:0-1152 GCA_964369165.1 uncultured Desulfovibrionaceae bacterium
TAGTAGGAATTGAGCGCATAGCATCGGCTAATTGTCCAAATTCATCTTTTTGATTGATATCCATTTTGCTAGAAAGATTACCTTTAGCAATTTCTTTAGCGAAATTTACACAGGCCGCAACAGGTACTGTGATTTGCCTTGTAAGGAGTATGCTTATAATGAAGGTAAGAACAACAATAAGCATTACTAATATTTGGAATGATTGTAAATCACTTTCAATTTCAGTTATATTTGCTTGTGCGATAGCGTCAGCAGCTTGAGTAAGTTCAATTGAATTTGATCTTACTAGGTTTAATAATTCTTGATAAAGAGCTGCGCGTGTAGAGCTGATTTTTAATTCATCTTCCCACGAGGTGGCGGCATTATTAAGGGCAGTAAAGTATTCATTCATACTCGCATTCATAACATCTGCAAGAGTTTTGATATTTGCATAAGGAATAGTTTCTTGTAGTGCAACAGCCTCGGCATAACGAGTTTCGAAACCCTCAACTAATTTCTTGCCATTAACAGCATTTTTATCATAATACTCTTCGGCAAAAAGCATACGAAATTCGCCTATTTCGCTTACTAAGTCCATAGTATTAATATCTAAAGCAGTAAGTATGTCAACATTTGCTGTTTGTCCATATTCACCTGCTGTGCCAATACCATCCATAACAGCTTCTAGGTAGATGTTTACATCTGCAATTGCTTTTTCAGCTACAGTTGAAGCTTTAACCCAAGTGCTTATTGAATTTTGTCTTGCTGCATGAGTTTGCGAAACATAGTCCTCATAACTTTTGAAGGTTGGGCTAAATACATTGAGAAAGTCTTTAACTGCAAGAAGTCTTTTGCTATCAGAATTTAGAGTAGTAATTGAACTTAACTCAGATTCCGCTTCATGAATGATGTTAATCTTTGCTTGAACATTAGCGTAATTCTTTTCGTCTTCAGTGTAGAGATAGGCTACCATATCATAGCCAATCCCTGAAATATTCAAAGAAAAACGGTTGTATGTAGATAATTCCTTGATGTAGATTGATTCAAGCTCATCGGCACCTTTTTGTGCAGCATTCATAGAAGTAATGCCTATGTAACCTAAGAGCGCAAGTAATAGAGTGATAATACCAAAACCTAAACCTAATTTGAGTGAAACTTTTAAATTTTTCATAC
>CAYJFE010000268.1:0-1133 GCA_964369165.1 uncultured Desulfovibrionaceae bacterium
CAAGCCCATCGAGTGCGTAGTATCTGTTCCTTGGTATTTCGCTATGCCATTGCCACAGGCCGAGCTGAACGTGATACTGCTGCTGACCTTAAAGGCGCACTCAAAACACGCAGTCATACCCCACGAGCTGCCCTCACTGACCCCAAGGAAATTGGCGGTCTATTGCGAGCCATTGACGACTTTGCCGGCACCTTCACTGTAAAGGTAGGACTACAGCTTTTAGCTTTAACCTTCTTACGCCCTAGCGAAGTACGCCTTGCTCATTGGTCTGAAATCGACTTTGAAGAAAAGCTGTGGCGTATTCCTGCCAAACGTATGAAAATGCGCCTTGACCACATTATCCCCCTGTCTACGCAATCCTTGGAAATTTTGCAGGAACTACATCAATACACAGGCGATGGTGAAATCATCTTCCCCGGTATGCGTTCAGCACATACACCTATCAGCGATGCTACATTCATCGCCGCCCTGCGTCGCATGGGCTATGCCAAAGATGAAATGTCCGCTCACGGTTTTAGAGCGATGGCGTCCACCTTACTCAATGAACAGGGGTACTCCGCTGGTGTTATCGAAAAACAACTTGCCCACAATCCCCGAGACAAGGTGCGTGGTGTGTATAACCGTGCTGAGTATCTGCCAGAACGCAGAAAGATGATGCAAGAATGGGCTGATTATCTCACGAAATTGAAAGAGCAAAGCTAACCTCTACCCACAAGGAGATGAACCATGATTGACCGTAAAACTTCGCCTTTAGAAATTGCTGCACGTGTTTTATCCCAAGAAACTATACAGCACATTGAAAACGCAAACCTTTCAGCTAGTGCTCAAAAAACTCTTGATAGATGGGCTTTGAACGCTCCAGACCTTTTGCAAGAACTAGAACAAAAAGGCGTGGAAACTTTAGTCCAACAAGCTCAAGATACAGCAGAACAAGAAGATGATATCCTTAATAGTGAAACTGCTCAACGTGCTCGTGAATACGGCATGTGTGATATGGAAATCATGCAGGAAATGGGGCCGCCATCTTTTTTTTATGCTGATGATGAGTAGTAAAAAAATAGCGACTGAATTACATATAAAAAATGGCCTTTGCTCCAGTAGTAAAGTAAAGGCCGTTTTTTTGTGCATAAATT
>CAYJFE010000269.1:0-1133 GCA_964369165.1 uncultured Desulfovibrionaceae bacterium
TATAGGGCTATCTGCCAAAGCATCCTTTACATTACCAAAGAGGGTTAAAGTACCGTTATCGTTAAAACTTCCGCCTGCGCCTGTATAGTCGCTGGTGAGGGAAAAGGTGCGTGTGCTGCCAGCAGTTGCGTTTATGGCAGATTCAAGGCCGTTGTTGGCATTTTCTGTGCCGCTTCTTGTAAATTTACCCGAAGCATAGCTATAACTATAGTCATTGGTATAGGCTGTGGCATAAGTGCCATTCATACTGGTGGTGCCTGTGAAAATGTCTATTGTTTCGCTATTATCAGCATCATCACTCATAATTCTAAAGGCCACAGTGCCAGCAACTGCACCGCTAGATCCTCTGATGCTGTCAACTTTGGTACCACCATTCAAATCCGCATCAAGGTAGAGCACAGAACCTAATTCAGTATTAAACGTATCACTACTAAACTCTTGTTCCGCCAGACCATCGGCAAAGGACAATGCACCTGCATGGAGGGTGAGATTATTGTCGCTGACTTTATTAAGCATAACAAGACCATTGGTTGGGGCGCTCATGCTTTGTCCATCTTTATCAGTCACTGTGCCATTGATATTGATGGTGCCGCTACCTACCCTAACTTTACTAATATAGTCTTGCACATCTATAATGCCCATGTTTATAATGCCCTTATTATTGTCACTAAATACACCGGCATTAAAATTGACTGTGCCTTCATTAGAAATGGCGTTGGACACGTCATTATAAGCCGTATTACCTCTAAATAAAGTAAGCCCCCCTGTTTCGGCAGTGGCGGCTATGAAATTGATGGTGTTAGTATTATAAATAGCCCCGCCTATGCTATTAGCACTATTGCCAATGAAGCTGGAAGCTGTGATGGCTTCTATGGTGCTATCATTATAAATAGCCCCGCCGTAAGTGTTAGCATTATTGCCCGTGAAGCTGGAAGCTGTGATGGCGTTGATGGTGTTAGTATTATAAATAGCCCCGCCGCCCTTAGTATTAGCATTATTGCCCGTGAAGCTGGAAGCTGTGATGGCGTTGATGGTTGCAAAATTCATAATAGCCCCGCAGTCAGTATTAGCACTATTACCAATGAAGCTGGAAGCTGTGATGGCTCCTATGGTGGCAAAAATATTATAAATAG
>CAYJFE010000270.1:0-1130 GCA_964369165.1 uncultured Desulfovibrionaceae bacterium
CTTGCAACTTTGCGAAAGCGTGAAGCGATGCCAATTCAAGAAGTTACTCTTCAAAATTATGAACAAATATTGAAGAAACAGCTTACGCTTCAGCGTGGGCATTGGTTAGAAGAAGGAATTGCAAATGCGCTTTACGCCCAAGGTTTTCAAATAATTCCACAGCTTGAAATAGCGGCGGAGTTATCCGATAAAGTTCCAATAAAATTCATCTAGGCGATGCAGAAAAAACAGAAAAAGAAGAAGCTATGCTTTATTATTGGCCTTGGATCAAGTGGTACAGCTCTTTTCCATGTGTGGAATTTATCACGAGATTCTTACGCTCTCTTGACGAAGAAGAGGAAGAAGAGTTGAAATATCGCTTACTTACAGTTGGTGAAAGTCTTGATGATAACCGTGACGATGGCGATTTTTGGGAAACGCCTTTTGAATTAAATATAGTGCGAAGTATTTCGTTTGTTTAGAGTATTGCAAGCCAATCACGTTTTGCATACAAAACACGAAGAACAAAAACTGTAGTTGCAGATATTTGATAGAAAACTATATAGTTATTGACTAAAAGTTGCCTAATTTCTTCATGCACAAAACCATCCATTTTTATTACTGGATGGCGTTCGGGAAAAGTTTCAAGAGTAAGAATTGCTGTTTCAATGTCTTCTAATTGGGCAATTGCTGTTTCAGGCACTAGAAGTTCAGTTGAAATATAGCTTACAATTTCTTCTAAGTCATTTTCGGCATTGTCAGTAATTTCAATAGAATAATTCATTATGCTTTCAACTTTGCTTTTAGATTGCTAAAAACAGTATTAGCTGGTTTTGTTCTGTTTTCTCTAACATCTTGCAATCCTTTAGAAAGTGCAAGCTCAAGCTCGGTATGTGCCGTAAGTTGTTCGTATTTTTCTATACTCATAACAACTAAATCACCATGGCCATTTTTGGTGAGAAAAATTGCTTCTGCATTTTGATGACAATAGTCTGAAATTTCAGAATATTTATTTCTCAAATCTGAACTTGGACGAATCATAGGCATAATAAACTCCTTGTCTTATATCAAAATTATATCAAAATTTAGATATAAGTCAATACAAATAAATAAATCAATAAAGGAATAACAATGAATTTTGAAAGAAAACA
>CAYJFE010000271.1:0-1119 GCA_964369165.1 uncultured Desulfovibrionaceae bacterium
CAATACTATCTGCGTAATAGGCCTTGGCTATATTGGCCTGCCAACTGCCATTGTGCTTGCTTCAAATAATAAAACAGTCTATGGATTTGATGTGAGCCAAGAGGTTGTCACAAGCGTTAATGCTTCAAAGCTTCACATAGTTGAGCCAGAGCTTGACTTGAAATTGCAAGTAGCTGTAAAAAGCGGCAATCTTTTTGCAAGCACAACTGTGAAGAAAGCCGACGTCTATCTTATAGCCGTGCCTACACCTTTTAAGGAAGGAAACATTCCTGACATTAGCTATGTCGAATCGGCTATAGAGTCGATTGCGCCCTATGTGGATAATGAGAGTCTTATTATTTTAGAATCGACTTCGCCTGTTGGAACTACTGAAAAAATGGCTCAATTACTCAAAAAGCTCAATCCCAAATTAGAAAATATCAATATAGCCTATTGCCCTGAGCGTGTTTTGCCAGGAAATATAGTGCACGAGCTTGTGAATAACGACAGAATAGTCGGCGGTATCTCTGAATCTGCCACAAAAAAAGCAAAGGAATTTTACCAAATCTTTGTCAAAGGCAATATTGCAGAAACTGATTGCAAAACGGCTGAAATGGCAAAACTTACTGAAAATTCTTTTCGTGATGTAAATATAGCTTTTGCAAATGAGCTTTCTATTATTTGTGATAAGCTTGGCATTAATGCCTTGAAATTGATTGAACTAGCCAATATGCACCCACGAGTAAATATATTAAAACCCGGTTGCGGCGTTGGCGGCCATTGCATAGCCGTTGACCCTTGGTTTATAGTCGATAGCGCAAAAGAAGAAGCCAGACTTATAAAAATGGCGCGTGAAGTGAATGACCAAAAGCCCGATTTTGTAGTCAAAAAAGTGTGCGAGAAAGCGGATAATATCCTCACGCTCAAACCAACTTTGACAAAAAAAGATATCACTATCGCCTGCCTTGGCATTTCCTATAAGCCAGACAGCGACGATATGCGCCAAAGCCCCGCACTTGAAATTGTCAAAAAACTTCAAGCTCTTGACTACAATGTAAAAGTTGTTGCTGCGCATAAAGCAAGCGCAAAAGATTTGGACGATTCTGCCTATGTCGATTTAGCAAAAGCCTTGGAAATTTC
>CAYJFE010000272.1:0-1101 GCA_964369165.1 uncultured Desulfovibrionaceae bacterium
TTCCACTAAGAGTACCAGCCATGATGTTTTGGCTGCCATTTTGGAAAGCTGTATCGCCTTCATCAACAAAGCTTAAGGAATACAAGCCATCAAAGTCAACACCAATATAGTCAACTGTACCGACGCTTCCGGCAGCAAGAATACCTGCAGTTTGCAGCTTACTTTCCATCTGAACTTTTTCAGCTCTGCTTGCATCGGCACCAAAGAGGATATCAAGTCCTGTCAAGGCAAGTGTGCCATCATTTTTCAAGGCTGTGCCAAGGGTAGTGGCTTTGGAAATAGTTCCAGTGCTAGCATCAACAGCTAAAAAGTCATCGCCCTTAGCTTTCAAAGTTGCACCGCTAGCCGTTGAGAAAGCAGTAGTACTAGCACTAAGGGTTAAATCAGCACCACTCACATCAAGTGTACCGCCAGTAACTTTCAAGCTACCAGCACCTGTAACAGAAATATTACCCTTAGCAGTCCATGTTCCGCCAGCAACATCAATGCCACCGATAGTTGCAACTACTTCTTGTGCAATGCTTCCACCTTTCGTTCCGGCAAGCTTAAGGGTAGAGTCATCACCAAGGTTGATTTTAGCACCGGTCAAGTTAGCTTCAGATGTTAAATTAGCATTGGTTAGAATAAGCTCAGATGAAATAGTAAAGCCACCTTTTGCGTTTACTGTACCAGTACCAAAATCATGGATACCGCCTATACTGGCTACTCCGCCTACGTTCACGGCTATTCCGCTAGCAATACTTAAATCACCGCCATTAGCTACAGTCAAACTACCGATAATGCTTACATTTTCATTAGTGTAAAACTTAGAACCAGCACCGTTAACTTCAAGGCTTGCGGCTGTGAAAGTAGAGCCAGAATTAACGTGTATAAAACCGCCACTAAGTGCTTTGGCAGCGCCATCTACGGTAACAGTAGTAGCATAGATATTGGCAATGGCTATTTTTGTACTAGCCTCATCAACAATCAAGTCGCCTTGTACAGTACCACCGTCAGTAGCTGTGCCATTAATGTCATCATAACCAAGGCTAAGATAACCATCTGTTACAGTAATACTACCCACGCTAAGCACACGCTCTTGCCCTGTATTACCTGTAAGAT
>CAYJFE010000273.1:0-1071 GCA_964369165.1 uncultured Desulfovibrionaceae bacterium
TCAAAGCAAGAGCTTCAAATATGTTAGACAGATACGGCGTTCGCTTTATGTCAGGTTGGGCGATTCCTGAAAGTTTAGTAGTTGAAGTGATGAGCGAACTTGAGAAAATTCGCGATGAATTCAATACAGAGAAAGAAAAATTCTTGAATGAATACGACAGCTTGATAAACGATTGGGTGAATAAGCATACTCAATGGCAAGAAATGCTTAGAAAATCAATAGATTCGCCTGAATATGTGCGTTCAAGAATGAATTTTGCTTGGCAACTATACAAGGTGAAATCTTCTTTCTCTCGTCCAAACAAGAAGCAGCAAAGCATTGATACAGGCTTAGAAAGAGCAGTTCACGAAATCGGAAATACCGTCTTTGATGATATTGTAAAAATTGCTGACGAAACTTGGCAAAAAGTTTATGAAGGAAAAGATTCAGTCACTCACAAGGCTTTATCGCCTCTGAGAACTTTACATAATAAATTGAATGGCTTATCCTTTGTAGAACCACACGTCTTGCCTGTTGTGCAAATTATTGGCGAAGCCTTAGCAAGAGTGCCTAAACGTGGCAACATCATGGGTAATAATCTTCTTGCATTACAAGGGCTTGTATGTCTTATGCGTGATAAAGATGCTCTTATTTCTCATGCAAAAAAGCTGATGACTGGTCAAAATGTGGATAGTATTTTAGACAGTCTCCTTCAGTCAAGCTCTCAAGATGATTTACAAATGGCCGCCTATGTTGATGTCTATGACCCTATTGAAACAAGTGCAGAAGAGGCAGAAGAAATAAATGCAATGCCTGTAATTGCTGATAGCATGGGGCTTTGGTAGTTATGAAGCATAGTCAAAACGAACACATTATGAAATCAATTCCGCTACTTGCGTCAATTTTGGGCAATCGTTACGGTATTGAAATTGTTATCAGCGGTGATTCAGCCATGACAGATGGAAGCACTATCTATTTGCCTGCACTTCCTCTTGACTGTGATGATACATTTCTTGGCTTATTGAGAGGTTTTTTAGACCATGAAGCGGCTCATATCAGATATACTGATTTTGATTTAGTAAAGAATGAAAA
>CAYJFE010000274.1:0-1039 GCA_964369165.1 uncultured Desulfovibrionaceae bacterium
TCAGAAGCAATATCGATATTTTCTGATAGAGTAATAACTCTTTCAAAGTGATTAGAGTTTCGAGCTGTGTATAAACCATCTACCATATTTTCAAAATCCATATTAATAAAGGCGGTTGCAACCTCTTCGTCTAATTGAGTTCCCGCAACAGATGCAATTTCCTGTATGGCATATTCATGCGTATGCGATTTTCTGTAAGAACGAGTAGTAGTTATCGCATCATAAGTATCTGCTACTGCAACAATTTTAGAACCTATAGAAATTTCATCTCCTGAAAGTTTATCAGGGTAACCATAGCCATCAAATCTTTCATGGTGATGTTTTGCTATAGTACGAATATTGCCAAAGCTCTCAAGCCCCTCCAACATATTGTATGATTCAACAGGGTGGCTTTTTATTATCATAAATTCTTCATCGTTTAGCTTTCCATTTTTATTGATAATTGAATCGGGTATTCTTACTTTACCAATGTCATGAAGGCTTGCCGCTACGGATATTTCAAAAACTTCATCGGGGGTTAAATTCAAAGCCCTAGCAAGATTTAAAGAGAGCTTTCGAACATTATCGGAGTGAGAAGCCGTGTATCCGTCTTTTGCTTCCAGCAGGGTACTGAGAATTTGAAGTATTTCATCATTATCTTTATTACGCTGTTCTAAGGTAAGCATTTCTTTTGTACGATCAATCATAATTTCAAGAACATAGAGCACATTCCCGTCTTCGTCGTACTGTAAAGGAATTGCATAGTCATCAATATAGCGAACAGCTCCATTTGGCAGAAAGTCCTTTCTTGAAATAAATGCTTTTTCATTGCTTTCAAGTGATTGAGCTACTGCACATTTACTGCATCTCTTTCCGCCATTTGATAAATTATAACACTTATCTCCATATACTTTATTCATATCAAGATTTCTGAGCTTTGCGAAGCTTGCATTAATATAATGAATTCTATACTGATTGTCTAAAATAACATAAGCAATCGGAGTGTTATCGATGAATAATTTTATTAGTTCAGATTTTGACTTTATCATATCATACATTT
>CAYJFE010000275.1:0-1032 GCA_964369165.1 uncultured Desulfovibrionaceae bacterium
CCCAATCATAACCAAGGCTTGCAAGAATATGTGCAGATTCACACGAAGGAATTTGCGCCCAAGTGCCTATACTTGCTTGGCCTGCTTTCAGTTTTTTGCGTATATTTTTAAGTGTGCTCATAGCTGTCCGTGTTATTTTATTCGTTATGACTTTCTGACATAGAATAATGCTATAAAGTATGTAAGATGTCAATAATTAGGAGATTTATTAAGCATTTTGTGTCCGCCCCTCAATCATAAAAGTGTATTCTTGACATTCCTCTTTGCTTGCTATAGTTTTATATAGTAAGACTATGAAATGTATCTGTTACAAATAAAAATCATATCTATTTGGGAAACAAAATTTTTCTATGTATATCAACAATCAAAACACAATGCAAGCAAACACTGGGCGGAAAAAAGCCGTTATACTAGGGAACGGCCCTTCGTTGAAGGGATTTGACTTTCAAAATAAACTCCAAGAATATAGCAGCTTTGGAATGAATGTTGCTTATCGTTATTGGGATAAAATTAATTGGTACCCTGATTATTACTCTTGCTTGGATATTGTTGTGGGACTTTCCCATTTAAATGAAATTAAAAGGCTTATAGAAAAATCAGATGAATATGGTATCAAAAATTTCTTGCTTCGTAAAAACTTGATTGATGAATTGGGCGAAATAAGCAATAGAGATAAAGTGCTTGATTTTGACGAAATAAGAAAAACCTCAGAAATGTTGAGCTATGTACGTGTTACTACAGGCAGTCACACGGCGGCATGGGCTGCTGAAATGGGTTTTAAAAACATTTTTCTACTAGGTATAGATTCAAATTATACAGAATTCATTCCTGAAGCACAACTCAATGAGAGTGAAGAATTAGTAATTGTTTCAAATCCAAAAGAAAATCCAAATTATTTTTTTGATGATTATCAGCAGGTAGGGGATAAGTACAATATCCCAAATCGTGATACTGCGCCTGAAAAAATGGTGCATAGAGAAAGTTGGAAAGTGCTATCGAAGATATTTGTAAAGAATGATATTCTAGTTATTA
>CAYJFE010000276.1:0-1013 GCA_964369165.1 uncultured Desulfovibrionaceae bacterium
TAGTTGATTGACTTATTGAAATAAATAAGGTGAATACTTAAGTGTTCCCCTTTTTTACAAATATTTCTATTATAATTTTGCTTATATTATTCATAAAACTTTAATCTCTTGGAAACACTATGTGGACTAAAAGACTATTAAAAGAATTTGCAGTCAAATCCTTCTTAACAGCTATTGCATGGATTGCCCTCCTTACTTTATGCGGTATCTGTCTATTTTTATTGGCAAACAGTTTGCCTTTATTCAAAAACTATTCAGTGATTGCCTTCTTATTCGGTATGTACTGGTATCCTACCGATCACCCAGGCGAATTTGGCATTCTTCCCCTTATTATTGCATCATTGGCAGTCACATTTTTCTCATGCCTCATAGCCGTGCCTTTAGGTGTTTTTACTGCGGCTTATTTGGCTGAAATTGCGCATTCAAAAACTCGCCGTATCATCAAACCTTTTATAGAACTTCTTGCGGCATTGCCTTCAGTTGTTATTGGTTTTTTCGGCATGGTTATTGTTGCCCCATTTTTACAAGATGCCCTTGGTGTCGCCACAGGTTTGAATCTTTTTAATGCCGCTTTAATGCTTGCATTTATGTCAGTCCCTACAATCTGTAGTATTTCAGAAGATGCTATGCATTCAGTTCCTCGTGCTCTTCGTGAAGCAAGCCTTGCACTTGGTGCAACAAAGTGGGAAACACTTATTCGTGTTGTTATCCCCGCTTCACTATCAGGCATAGGCACAGGCGTTATGCTTGGCATGAGTAGAGCTATAGGCGAAACTATGGTTGTTTTGATGGTTGCTGGCGGCGCTGCAATGATGCCTACATCAATCTTTGATCCTGTTCGTCCTATGCCTGCTTCAATCGCGGCTGAAATGGCTGAAGCTCCATATTTTTCAGATCACTATTTAGCTTTATTTGCTGTTGGTTTGGTGCTTTTTGCTTTCACATTTTGTTTCAACTTTATTGCTTTTAGAATTACTGAAAAGCATAAGCAGGTTGGATCGTCAGGGCTTTAA